>JAGASJ010000087.1 GCA_017621795.1 Oscillospiraceae bacterium
GAGGGTTTGAGACCATCCCTAAGCACCAATTCGCATGCTTTGATCTTGAACTCTTTTGTGAAACTTCTTTTCATTTTGAACACCTCGATTTAATTATATCTTTAACTCTTCGATGTGTCCACTTTTACTATACAAGTTTCATACCTTAACTTTTCACTATTCACTATGAACTCTTCCCTTGAGCAAAGCGAAAACGCACCTTTAGCTCAGTTGGTTGAGCATCTGACTCTTAATCAGTGGGTCCCCGGTTCGAGTCCGTGAAGGTGCACCATGGCCCGTTGGTCAAGCGGTTAAGACACCGGCCTCTCACGCCGGTAACGGGAGTTCGATTCTCCCACGGGTCACCAACTTTTTTGTTGACAAACCCATAAAGCTATGCTATTATTAGTAAGCTATCACAAGCCGATCGGCTTTTGATATAAAAGGTGGTTCAAAGCCACCCATACTGAGTTGGTATTGATTGCTGTGAGGGTCCACCTGTTCCCATCCCGAACACAGAAGTTAAGCTCACTTGCGCCGACAATACTTGGCGGGCGACTGCCCGGGAAGATAGGTAATGCCAACACAAATATTCCCCCTTAGCTCAGTCGGTAGAGCGACGGACTGTTAATCCGCAGGTCGTTGGTTCAAGTCCAACAGGGGGAGCCATGAAAAAACCACTTCGAAAGAAGTGGTTTTTTCAGCTAAATTTGCCCTTCGGGCAAGTGAAATTCCGCTTCGCGGAGTGAAATTGCTACGCAGTGAAATATTCGCTGACGCGAATGTGGGCAAATTTAATTTCGCTTTCTGCGATAGCAGAAAATATCGCAATCCCAAAGGGATTATTTCACATTTTGCCAAAGCAAAATACTTCACTAAAAGTCGTTCAGCTGCCCATCCGGGCGGCATTTCTATACCTTGATTTTCAGCTGTCCTTAATGTATAATTTTCGCATACACAAGAAGAGCTTTGGAACGGATTGCCACACCAGTGACATCGGTCACTGGTTCGCAATGACAAGTATTTACGGAAGGTATAATAAACACCCCCGGTTGCACCTTATTTGGAGGAACATCTGTATGAAAAGAAGCGTTTTTATCGTCTTTATTTTGTTTGTTTCTATTTTGGCCATTTGCGGCTGCACTATTAAACCTGCATCCACAGATTACGGCGAGACATCGCCACAGAAGCCTGCACTGACGTATTCATTAACCTATTACTATGATATTGTTTACAGCAGAGCCAATGGGGACTATGTATCGCCGGAAATTCAGCAGATATTGGATGGCTTTGGAAAACCTGAACAAATCACCCCCGCCACGCCTGTAACAGAAGTTTATACGGATATTCCTGAATTTGATAACAACGCCAAGGGGACAGACCCCATTTGTGTTCTTTTGCCGGATTTAGACATCTCGAAATATCGGACCTGCGCCTGGCGGGACGACGAAAGCGGTTTAACGGTATCGGGTTGGTATCGAATAATCGGTGGTCTCACCTACGGAATGATGACGGATGAATTGATAACATACGATGTTGATGCATCGGGAAATGTAACGCAGTACATGACTGTCAATTTGGGGAAATATGATGATTTGGGGTTAGACGAATCCAAGCTTGAGAATTTGAGCAAAAGATTTTCTGATGCGATTTCTGCGGAAATAGGATCAAAGCAGTTTTATCAATATGCTTATACAACCACTTCGCAAACAACATTTCGGGTATTTACAGATACCAATGATCGGGTCGTGATCGCAACAGCGGTAACATTGGAACAGAACGGCAGATTTTTAGATGTTGATTTATATGCAGTGGTAAGCTAAATACAGTATATTTCCAAAATATTAGAAAGCACTCAGCATTGTGGCTTGCTTTAGAGGATGAAAATTATTAACCGCCCTATGCAAAACGGCGCTCTATCATTTCCTTTTAGAATTTGGATGTTCATAAATATTAGCGGAGTGGACAAATATGGATATTATGGAATATATCAACGAAAATTTACCTAAATGTGTAGCATACACACCGGACAGTGACGGTGCGCTGATCGGTTTGCCTTATCCGTATATGATGCCCTGTGCCTATACAGGTTTTCGGGCGATGTTCTACTGGGACACCTATTTTATTCATAAGGGATTACTGGTACGCAGGGATTTGACGCAGATTCAAAATGATATTGATAATATGCGTTATTTGATCCGTCAGTACGGATTTGTGCCTAATGCAAATCAAAAAATAGCTCTGTTCAATTCTCAGCCGCCTTTCCTGTCCATGATGATGCGGGATTATTATGACCAAACAAAGGACCGGATCTGGCTGAAGGATGCGTATGAAGATCTGGTGCTGGAATACGATTTTTGGCGCAATAACCGCAGAACACCCATTGGACTGACCTGCTATGATACGATGCCCCTTACCGCAGAAAAAATTGTTGCAGATTCGAAGCAATTTCGGGACAGGACAGGTCTTCTGATGGATGCACCGGATGAAATAGCGGCAAGAGCCCTGATATCAGCCGGTGAAAGCGGTTGGGATATGAATCCCCGGATGAACAGTAAGACGTATCAGTTTGCGCCTGCAGATTTGAACAGCCTAATGTATGCCATGGAGGATAACCTCTGCTATTTTGCTGCAGAATTGGGCAATAAGGCTGATGCCGATGTTTGGTCGGAGCGGAGGGAAGTACGGGCAGAGCTGTGCCGGCAATATTTAAAAAATGCGGACGGCATTTTTATGGATTATGATTTCGTTGAACAAAAAAGAAACGAAATTTTCAGCGCAGCCTGCTTTTATCCGCTGTATTGTGGTATGGCGACAAAAGAGGAAGCAAAAGCTGCGCGGGAGTCACTGTGCCGCATTGAAGCAGAACATGGAATTGTAACTTGTGAAAAGACGGAAATTCCGGGCAATTTCCAATGGGGATATCCCAATGGCTGGGCACCGATGCAAATGATCGTCGTGGGCGGACTTTTACGGTATGGCTATACAGAGGATGCCTGGCGAATTATGAGAAAATTTGTAGGCTTAGTAGAGCAGTGCTATCAGCAAAGCGGCCACTTGTGGGAAAAGTATAACGTGGTTGACGGAAATGTGAATGTGCAGGATGAGTATGAAATGCCCACCATGCTGGGCTGGACATTTGGCGCATATACCTGGTTCAAGGATCTGCTGTCTTAAAATGATTTCGTAAGGTCACCTCAGGAGAGGTGACCCTACGAGATCTACTGTGCGTTTTCGTTCATCATCATAACAGACGACGGCTCCGCATTTTACGGAGCCGTATTTTTAAAGGTTTTGCGACCGTTTTGGATTAAATTTTAAATTTTGTTAAATTTTAGTTGGAAAAACACGCTATAATATGATTAACATACCCTTTTATAAGCGACGCTACGAAATATAGATAAGAAAAGGAGAAAAAAACGATGTTAAAACGCAATAAAGGAAGCTTGGCAATGAGCCTTGCAGAGATCGTTATCGGCATTTTGCTGCTGGTAAACCCCGTGGGATTTACCTCCGGCATCATTGTTGCTTTAGGCGTTGTGCTGATGGTGATGGGTCTGGCCACGACGATCAAGTATTTCCGCACCGCGCCGGAAGAGGCAGCCGTCGGTCAAATTTTGGTAAAGGGTCTGCTGGCACTTTTAGGCGGCGCCTTCTGCGCCTTTAATTCCCACTGGTTTATTGCAACCTTTCCTGTGCTCACTCTGGTGTACGGTGTGGTGATTCTGATTACAGGCATCGCGAAGCTGCAATGGACTGTGGATATTATCCGTATGAAGCGGAGCAAATGGTTTTGGATGGCGATCAGTGCGGCGATCTCCGTTTTCTGCGGCATTATAGTCATTACAAATCCCTTCAGCACAACAGCAGTTTTGTGGATGTTTATTGGCATCAGTCTGATCGTGGATGCGGTTTTGGATATGATCGGCAGCATTTTCGGCAACCGGGATAAGCAAAAACCCGAAACAGATGCCGAAAAAGAGAATGTGTGACGGTAGATGGGCGTGTTGCTTTTATTTTGCAACACGCCCACAATTTTTGACAGTCTACGCCCTACAAAATTTTTGAACAATCAACTTACATTTTTGACCGGGCAGGCTTGGGATCGTCCGTCAGTCCGATCATATAGTCCGCGGAGACATTATAGTATTTGCAGAGTATGGCGAGGTCCTCGATTTTCAGCTCTGCTCTGCCTGCTTCGATGTGGTTGTAGCCTTGCTGTGACTTGTTCAAAAGTTTGCCGACCTGGGCCTGTGTCAGGTCCCGATCCTCCCGAATATTTCGCATCCTGATTCTGTAATCCATAGCACTTCACCCTTTTACAGTATTACAGAAGCATTGTACTTTACTCAAAATACGAGTATTGACAAATACTCAAAAATTGAGTATAACTTTACTATCGGCAGGTCTCGGAGTTGAGGGACCATAGGTGTAAAAAGCCCCGATTTCAGCCTGTGGGGCAAGGGATTTTGAACGAAGGAGAGAAAAATATGAATTTCAGAAGACGAGTGACGGTCACACTTCTTGCGCTGCTGCTTTTAATCGGGGCAATTCCGATGCTGAGTCAGCCCGCTCAGGCGGCGACTTCCGATGTATACTTTGATGAGCTTCAGTGCGCACAGTTTCCGATGAAGACACTGCACATCTCAAGAACAAATTTCAAGCTGGACCCAGAGTTGAATCCAACTACAAATAAAGATGTAGACCCCAACGGCGGGCACGTATATTACGCGTTTGATCTGTGCCGTGGAAGCACGAAGGTATATGCACCCTTTGATATGGAGATCGTGTCCATAGGCGGCGATAATTCTGTGATTGCACAGAGCTTGCGTCCTGTTCGCCTGGCAGACGGACGGGTGGATTATTTAACCTGCGTCTTTACCCACGATAATAATATCAGCAATATTAAAATAGGAAAGACCTTTAAGCAGGGAACACATTTCTATGATCAGGGCACAAAAGGCAATGTGGACAAGCATCTGCATCTTGAGGTGGCCATTGGTAAACCCTGCTCCAAGAGCAAAAGCTTCCTTAGCAACCTGCAGGCGGTCAGAGATAACGGGATTCATGTCCATGAGGCAATGTTTTTGAGCCCGGATACAAAGATCAGCAAGGATTATATTGCCTTTAAAAACGGCAAGATTAAGGAATTGGACTGGAAAACCCGTCAGGAGATCGTATTCCACAGCAATGTCAGCGGTGTGGCAGATCTGACACGGGAATATACGCTCAAGGAGATATATGGAAGCCTTCCCACGCCCGTCAACGCCAACAAAGTCTTTGACGGGTGGTATACTGCCCCAAAAGGCGGTGTGAAGGTTACTGCAAACACCAAGGTGATGTCGTCCCATACCCATTTATACGCCAGGTGGAAGGACCTGCCTGTAAAGCTGAACAAAAATGTGACGATGAAGGCCCTGTCTGTTACGGAGACGGATGCAAAGCTTTCTATGACCGTAAAGCTCAGCGCCGGAATGAATGCCAGAAAAGCCGGCTTTTACATTGGCACCAATGCCAACTACCTGACCAAGAGCAAAAAAGAATTAACAGTAAAAAATACCGACCTTAGCAAAGGCGTTTCCTTCCAGATTAGTGACTACGGCTTTGAATTGCAGCCGGGCACGAAGTACTACTATCGGTTTTATTGTGTGATCAACGGGTATGAGGTTTGCAGTAAGGTGGCCTCCTTTACAACCAAAGGCAAAGCCGGACAGCCGACCACAAACATTAACCCCAAATGGTCCTCCTACAAGGCGGCAAGTATTACCCAAAACAGTGCCACCATTTCCGCGAAGGTCACCTACGGGAAAAGTGTAAAGGTGGATCGGGTGGGCTTCTATTTGGGCACAACCTCCAATAATCTGAAAAAATCCACGGTTTACGATGCGGTCAATGCCAACCGCAGCAGCTCTACCATTTCCTACAATCTGGAAAAGAAGGGCGTAGATCTGAACCCGAATACCACGTATTATTATCAGTTCTACGCAATTGTTGGGGGCAAGGAGTATAAGAGCGCGGTAAAATCCTTCAAAACAAAAGCTGGCCAACAGGACACTGCATTGAATCTTACCTGGTCCCAGTACAGCGCGGCAAGCATTACCCAAAACGGTGCCACCATTTCCGCAAAGGTCACCTACGGGAAAAGTGTAAAGGTGGATCGGGTGGGCTTCTATTTGGGCACAACCTCCAATAATCTGAAAAAATCCACGGTTTACGATGCGGTCAATGCCAACCGCAGCAGCTCTACTATTTCCTACAATCTGGAAAAGAAGGGTGTAGATCTGAACCCGAATACCACGTATTACTATCAGTTCTACGCAATTGTTGGGGGCAAGGAGTATAAGAGCGCGGTAAAATCCTTCAAAACCAAACCGGGTCAACAGGACACTGCATTGAATCCTACCTGGTCTAAGTACAATGCTACCGATATTACCTCAACCAACGCTACCATTGGAGCGACCGTCAACTACGGAAAGACTCTGAAAGCGGACCGTTGCGGTTTCTATTTGGGCACAACGCAAAACAATCTGAAAAAGGCGACAAAGTACGATACCATCACTCAAAGCCGCAGCTACACAGAAATGTGGTACGACCTGAATAAATACGGGCAGACCCTAAAGCCCAATACGACCTACTACTATCAGTTCTATATTGTGATCGCGGGGAAGGAATATAAGAGCGCGGCAAAGTCCTTTAGGACCCAAGGCCTGACACAGCAGGCAGTGGCGTTGACACCTACCTGGTCTAAGTACAATGCTACCGATATTACCTCAACCAATGCCACCATTTCTGCCACCGTCAACTACGGTAAGACCCTGAAAGCGGATAGTTGCGGCTTCTATTTGGGTACGACAATAAATAACCTGCAAAAGGCTACAAAGTACGATACAATCACCCAAAGCCGCAGCTACACAGAAATGTGGTACGACCTGAATAAGTACGGCCATACCCTGAAGCCCAGTACCACCTACTATTACCGCCTGTATTTGGTGGTGGATGGGAAGGAATATCTCAGCGATGTCCGTTCCTTTACCACCGCAAAGACAGAGCTGAGCCCGGTGTGGTCAGATTATAAGGTCAGCAATATCAGCAAGACCAACGCCACCATTGCGGGGAAGGTGACCTACGGTAAGACGGTAAAGCCGGAGCGTTGCGGCTTCTATATCGGTACATCCAGGGATAATTTGGAAATGGCGAAGAAGTACGACACCATCAATGCTTCCCGCGCCTATTCCCAGATGTCCTACGGTATGAATAAGTACGGCTATACCCTGAAGGCCGGCACGACCTACTATTACCGCTTCTATGTCGTTGTAAACGGCGTGGAATATCTCAGCGATATCCGAAGCTTTACGACCTCCCGATAAAATTACATCATCCAAAATCAAAGGCGAGATGCGTTATTTTGACGCATCTCGCCTCTCGTTATTTATAGTACTTGATATAACCTTATTTGCCGGCGTTTTGATTTGTATCCTCAAGCGCGGCTTGCAAGGATCGGATATGCTTATGTACTTCCAGCAGCTCCTTGCGGGAGGATACACCCAGCTTTCCGTAAAGGTTGCGGTTGTGATATTTCAGGGTGGATTCCTTGATGTTCATATTTGCCATGATCTCCTTGGTGGTAACTCTGGCAACGTACGCCTCATAGATCGCTTTTTCTGCAGGCGTCAATGTTTTCAGCCCTGTCATAAAGGCTTCGATGCGCTCAGGGGCAACGACCGTATTTTCTACCGGCTTTTTCAGCATCACGTTCGGTATGGTAATTTCGTTTTCTGAACAGCCCTGCGCCGATTCGACCTGCGTGACGATCATTTTCAGGCGCCGGTATTCGTTCATCACCAGGTGAATACCAAGCAGGAACAATTCGTTGATGATGTAGGAAACGGACAGCATTTCAAACTCAATGTGCGCAATCTGTTCGATAAACCAAACGCCGATATTGACGAACACAGCGATGGCAAGAATGGCGGCATTTGCGGTTGTTTCAATGGTTTTCTTCACCTTTGCCCGAATAATGACCGTCACCATAGCGGCGAAGTAACCCAGCAGGTACACAAGGTACAGCGGGTGCAGAGGCCCGTAAACCTTCACAAGTGTGGAAACACCGTTTACCACCGCGAAGGAGACCTCCTTGTAGTAGATCGGCAGGATCCCCGGGCTGGCGGCAATCAAAAACACAAGGATGGACAGAGCCCCCAAAGCACCGTGCAGCCATTTGGGGTACTTGGTGCCGGAAACGTCCAGGATGATCATCAGCATCGCAAGGGGTAAAAACACCGAGCCCAGATAGGCCACACGGTTTGCCCACAGTGCCATGGTGAGGTTTGCGGACATGGCCAAGAAGGTGTAGCCGATGTTCACCACCAGCACCGATGAAAACAGCAGAACAAACCACACCTTGTTCTTGCGCACCAATAGGCAGCAGCCGATCAGAAGCAGTAAAGACAGCACGGCAGCCGATCCGTAGATGATCGTCAGGCTTGCGCTTTTCGAGCCGACAGTGCTGCATCCCGACAAACTCATTATTAAAAACAGCAGGAACGGAACACCTGCAAATAACCTTTTCATTTTTACACTCCTCTCGATGGGATGTATCTGAAAATGCCCTATAGCCAAAAGCCATACTTTTTAAAAGAAAACACCTTATCCCATACTTTTGGTATGGGGACAAACGCAATAGCAACCGTTATAATGATTATACAGGCCGTGCAGGGGCATTTTTGCATCGGAAACTGCATTTCCTGTATTATACCAAAAAATGCCGCAAATCTCAATGGCAAATGGACACATTTTGAAAAATTATAAAATTTCACAGGAGGTATTTTCTATGAGCTATATTGGAAAATGGGTGTTTCATTCCATCGGTACGGTGAATGATTCAGATGAAGTGGAGTTCCTCTCTGCAGAAGAATATATGAAGGCGCCGATGCCGTATGTGGACGAATCAGACGAAGAGGCGGTGGCCGATGAGCTGAAGGAGAGACGGCAGATGGTGGGCGGTCAGATCGCGGTGTGCGAAGACGGCAAGCTGTATATGCTGATGCCTCTGCCTGAAGGGGTCTCCCGGGAGGAAGTGGATCAGGCGGTCAAGGCGGGGATCATCCAGCTGTATGACGGGATGATGACCGATGAGCCGAAAGCGTGGGAAGAGCGCGACGGCGCGCTTTGGCTGGAAGTGGGCGAAGGTATGAGTGAGGATGGCTGGGTGCAGATCTCTGAAGAGGACGGGTATCTGCGCTTCATGACTACCCGCTATGTAAAATCGAAATAAACAGGAGGCGTGAAAGATGTCATTGTTTGATTCTCTGAAAAAAAGCGCAGGGTTTGCCCTGAAAAAAGAGGCCACAAAGGCGGTAAATGATGCGGTCCAATCCGTGGGGAAGGGCAGAAACCGTTCCGAAAGCTTTACTTTTACAGCGCTTCCTGCCAATGTGGCAGAGCTGCAGGCATTGCCCGAGGCCGCTTTAGACTCCGCATTTAAGACAACGGCGCTGACCATTTTGGCGCTGTGCCGTTACGAACAGAGCCCGGACGAGGCTGTTGAAATGCTGAATTTCCTGAAAGGTCCGGCAGAGGTCAGCACATACGAAAAGCAGTTTATTCGGGAGCGACTGCAGGGAAAAGCCTATATTCCCCGTTCCTATTTGACCGGTGCAACCCCTCAAAACGGCTATAAGCCCAACACCCCCTATACCGTCACGGTCAGCGAAACACCCTATTCCTTCGACAATGAGAACTGGGCAACGCTGTATGTGACAAGCGGCGGCGCGGACAATCCCAGACCCATCAAGCTGCGCAAGAAGCCGTCAACCGGCCAGTGGTTTTTAAACGACATCCAATGCCTTGCTGAAATTCGCGTTCCTGTGGAAGAGGATCCGTGGGCGTGAGCGAATGGTTTGAAAATGGCACCCTCCGTGTGTTGGTGCCTTCGGGCTGGGCGATTTTTCGCGGCATTGACAGCGAATGCAGGGTGACCCCCAAGAAGCTGCACATCTTCAGGAATGCAAAGCTGGAGACAGATATATTTACCCACGCCGGCATTACGGTTTGTTTTTTTGACAAGACCGACTATTATATTTCTCCAAAATTTTTCTATGATCAGGTAGCAGACATACAGCCGTTTGTGCTGGGTGCATACGCTTGGGAGGGATACACCTGTACCAGCTTCGGTTATCCCTATACGATGCTGGAGGCACGGCATGATGGATGTGTCTTTCAGGTAATGATCCTGATGAAAAACGGAGAACACGAAATTTCCCTTGATGATGCAGATGTAAAAACAATTTTGGAAAGTATCACACCCATAAACCGTGAGGAATTATAGTATGAAGAAGGTATTATCTATTCTTTTGGTAGGTCTGTTGGTTTTGTCGCTGACAGCGTGCGGCGGTGGAAAGGATGTTCGCCCCTCCGACACGGATCATACGACCCAACCGGCACCGGAAATAGATTCTGAACCCCAGGGAGCGATCAAACCCGCCGAGAACGGCGTATTAACCATCAGCCTTGAAAGTGTGGCCATCGTGGTGAACGGAACGGCGGTACCGATGCCCTATCGACTGGGGGACCTGGAAAAAGCGGGTGTTCCCGAGGACGAATCCCGAAGGGCGATCACACTGGCACCGGGAGACTTTTTCTCCGCAAATCTCTTTTTGGATGAAAATGAGGATTATTTGATCAGCCCCGCATACTACAATGGGGAAGAGCAGACCATCACCATGGCCGATGCTCAGGCGGAGGAGATCACCATGATCACTTATTCCGAAACGCCTGTGGATCAGAGGGTGTCCCTGCTGGGTGTCACCTTCGGTATGGAAAAGGGCGATGTGCGGGCAATGCTGGGCGAGCCGATGTATGATAACGGCGACTATTTTGAGTGGGAGATCGCGGTGTCTCATTACGGTTATAAGGGCACCTTCTGCATTTACTTCACCGATAGCACGGAAGATGCAGGTGCATCCCAAATCGACCTGACGTTCATTGGGAAATAATCGGATTTTTGAAAACCGCAAAACATTAAAGGACCAATAAAACGGGCATATACGCGCCAAAATGGACGATGATCACCGGGGAGAAGGGCGGCTTGACCCCAATGCCCCGGGTTTTGGAAAGGAATCGTTATGAAGAAAATAATTTGTTTGCTGCTTTGCGTAGGACTGCTTTTGTGCATAACGGCTTGCCAAAAGAAGGGGGAAGCCCCCGGGGAGACGGAAAGCGGCACTGTAGCAGAGGATCAGGTACCCACCGAAGATCCCGAAACTAAACAGGACGGGGACACCGCCGAAATAAAGCTGCTGACATTGGAAAAGGCGCTGTATGCCAATTTTGAATGGGTAGACGATTATAACGGGACGCTGGTACGCAGCGAATATTCCTGTGTAACGCTGGGGCAGGAGGACGCAGATACGTATCCCGAAATGGCCCAGGTGCTCCGTCAAATCGCTGCCGCACAGGAAAATGCCATGCTGGACGAGTTTTCCATCCTGGCCACCACTGCCCGGGAAGAATTTGCTGCAAATCGGGATGGCTTTGAGACCTATACTTCGCTTCTGAATGTGCAGGTGCGCCGTGCGGACAGCGTTGTGGTGAGCCTGCTGTCGGACTCCTATTTGTATTGCGGCGGGGTCGGGAATTACAGAGCCCTTCACGGGAGCAATTATGACCCCCAAAGCGGTAAGATACTGGAACTGAAGGACGTGGTCAAGGAGATCAACGGCGACCTGGCTTTGGCGGTGCAGGAGGAATTGACCGGTCATATATGGACAGGGGAATTCTATTCTGAATCCGCTGTGGAAGACTATTTCGCAAGTATGCCCGATGACGGCATCAGCTGGACGGTGGACTACATCGGCGTGACCTTCTACTTTGCACCCGGGGACCTGTGTGATGAAGGCGCAATGACCGCAACCGTCTCCTTTGCCGAGCATCCGGAGCTGTTCAATGAAAAATATATGACAGCCCCCACCGCGTATACAGTGGAATTGCCGCAGGATATATCCTTCTTTACACAGTTGGATGGGGACAGTGCGTTGGAAGAAATCGCTGTATCCGGCCTCTATGACGCACAGCGGAATAATTATACATCCTATGGCATTTATACCGATACGGACGGTCAGTATTATGAAGCGGAATGCTATACCCACGCCCTGCATCCCTATTACGTCAAGGCGGCAGAGGGACATTATCTGTACCTGTTCTGCGAGGACCTTGAAGAGGAATGGCGGCAGATGCGGCTGATGGTTTTCAGTCTGAATGAGGACGGCAGTGTGACAAAGTCCGGCGAGATGAATCTGAGCCCCTCCTGGCGCACATACAATCAATTCGTTGTACCAACCGATCCCGGCAATCTCATTTTGGACGATGCTGACAATGACATCCAAAACGCATTGTTTGTAGTTGGCAGCAACGGACTGCCCGGTAAATAAAGTATTGCGGGTGGCGGAATATTTTCCGCCACCCGCCTTAGAGTGTCAAAGAGCCTCCAAACCGTCAAAACATAATGATTGTAGGGGACGGGTCTCCCGTCCCCAATGCCATTAAGTTTGTGTCATTGCGAACCAGGCGACGTGGGAATCCGTTTTCTTGCGGTACAAAGCACCTCGCCGCTATGATTTTATGTTTGCGTATCCTGTATTTCCGGCAGCAGCTCCATACGGAGCATATAATCAAGAAGTGCTTTGCTCAAAAATTCTTTAGAAACAAAGGCATCCTCAGCCGGCTCTGCAGGGGCAAAATGGGCGCAGATTTTTGCATCCGGTTTTTTGCCTATCGGATTTGCAAAGGTGCAATGCCCGCAGCAAACCCGAAAAATACGCCGCTTATCAAACGTATAATGCTGCCTGAAATAGGCGCAATTTTTACAAAATTTATTTTCCATAGGAATCACCTCACAACTATTATAGAGTTTATAACTCTAAAAGTCAATAGAGTTATAAACTCTATGCTATGCTATCGGCGAGGTGATTTTATGAGCTATTCCGGCAGAATCAGAGCCTTGCGCGAGGACAACGATATGACACAGGCAAAAGTAGCTCAGCTTTTGCAGGTGGGGCAGAAAACTTATTCAGACTACGAACTGGGCAAAACCCGAATCCCTGTAGACAGCCTGATTGTGTTGGCAAGGCTATATAATGTCAGTATGGATTATATTTGCGGAATCAGTGATATACGCAGTCCTTTCCCTAAAAAATAGAAATTGTGCTTATAGGCAAGTGAATGGCCCGCAAAGACCCCCTGCAAAATTACACAATTGTATTTTGAGATGAGCAATATGATATACAGACGCATACGGGATTAAAGAGAGGATCAGGACCTATCTCAAAAGCAGGTCGCGCAAATGCTGGGGATGTCTCAGACCGGGTATTCCAAATACGAAACGGGAGAAAACGATATTCCCACAGCAATACTGATCAAGCTTGCGGATTTTTATAAAACTTCTATAGATTATCTGCTTGGCAGGACCGACAAAAAATAATCGGATTTGCAAGTGGGGCAGTATGCAATCAGCATTATACGCAAAGAAGTACACTTTGCAGAAAGCGAATTATATGATTGCTCGTCAATGTAGTTGGTTTTGTGCAACAACTCAAGCTAAGAACCTGTTTCACTCGCAATGATGCGATGTTTGCCACAAAAACATTAGGCGAAGCCGACATCATTAGCGTCAGCGGCATCATTAGTGAAACGACATCATTTGCCGAAGGCAAACATCATTCAAAAAAGCCTAATTTGTCAGGTAGACAAATTAGGCTTTTTTGTTGGTGGACTTGAGGAGATTCGAACTCCCGACCCCCACAATGCGAATGTGGTGCGCTCCCAACTGCGCTACAAGCCCGTAACACGAAAGATTATAACGCCGGGAAAAGAGGATGTCAAGATTTTGAGCGGGAAAATCCCCGGGCTTTTTTGAAAAATCGGTAGCCATAGGGGAAAAAGTGTGCTACAATAGGCAAAACGTTGCATTAGGGAGAGAAAGATGTATTCGCTGTTGCTTTCGGTTATTTATCTGTCCTTTGTCAGCTTAGGCCTGCCGGACTCTTTGCTGGGCTCCGCGTGGCCGGTGATGCACGGGCAGTTTGGCGCAACCCCCTCGGATATGGGGATGATCACCATGGTGATGTCCTTCTGCACCGTTATTTCCAGTCTGACCTCCGACCGAATGACCAAACGGTTTTCTGTCCGATGGGTAACGCTCGGCAGTGTGGTGCTTTCCGCTGTTTCGCTGATCGGCTATTCTTATGCCACCCGGTTTTGGATGCTGATAGCGCTGGCAGTGCCCTACGGCTTGGCCGGGGGTGCCATTGACGCGGCGCTGAATAATTATGTTGCGCTGCACTACAATTCCAGGCACATGAGCTGGCTGCACAGCTTTTGGGGCGTGGGCACCATCATCAGCCCCTTTATTATGAGCCGCGCCCTGACCGTGGGTGTATGGAACGACGGCTATACCTGGACGGCATACTGTCAGCTTGCCATCGCCCTTGTTTTGGTGATTGCACTGCCGTTATGGAAGGTCAATCAGGGCAAAAATCAGGATGTAGAGACGGCCAAAAAAAGTGTGGGAATCAGGGGCGCACTGAAGATCAAGGGCGTACCTTATCAGCTTTTGGGCTTTCTCGGCTACTGTGCCGCGGAGGCGACAGCTATGGGCTGGTCTGCCACCTACTTTGTGGAAGTAAAGGGCATTGGAGAGGAACCGGCGGCGGCACTGGCGTCCCTGTTTTTCATCGGCCTGACCGCAGGGCGGTTTTTGGGCGGCTTTTTGATGGATCGGGTGGGGGACCGCAATATGATCCGCCTGGGTACAGGTATTTCCCTTGCGGGAATTATACTGCTGATGCTGCCTGTGGAAAATACGGCGTTTACCCTTACGGGCTTTGTAATGATCGGCCTTGGCTTTGCCCCGATCTATCCCTGTATTATTCACGCAACCCCCGATCATTTCGGCGCGGAAAATTCCGGCGCCATTATCGGAATGGAGATGGCCGGCGCCTATATCGGCTCGACCTTTATGCCGCCGCTTTACGGGATGCTGGGCGGCCTTTTGGGCTTTGGAATTATGCCCTTGTTTTTGGCGATTTTTGTGGGTCTGATGATCGTGATGACGGAAAAGACCTTCCGCATCACAGCCCGTTTGGAGGAGCAAAAATGAATACCCTGATTTTACAGCCCGATGCCCCGGATACCGTGGCAATTGCGGCGCAGATTATCCGTGACGGGGGCCTGGTGGCCCTGCCCACGGAAACGGTATACGGCCTGGGCGCAGATGGCCTGAATCCCCTGGCGGTGGATCGGATCTACGAGGCAAAAGGCCGCCCAAAGGACAACCCGATGATCCTGCACGTTACCGGTATGGAGCAGGTGGAAACACTGTGCCATCATATTCCGCCCTGTGCCTATGCGCTGGCGGAGGCTTACTGGCCCGGGCCGCTGACGATGATCCTGCCTGCCCGGGAGCATATTCCCAAGCGCACCACCGGCGGGCTTTCTACGGTGGCAGTGCGCTGTCCCGACAGTGTGGTGACCCGGCAGGTGATCGCGGCATCTGCTACGGCCATTGCCGCGCCATCGGCGAATCTCTCCGGCAAACCCTCCACCACGACGGTGCAGCACGTTTTGCACGATCACGACGGCAAAATCGAAGCGGTGATCGACGGCGGTGCCTGCCGTGTAGGGGTGGAATCCACCATTGTGGACTTGACGGAAACCCCTGCAAGATTGCTGCGTCCCGGCGGTGTTACGCCTGCCCAGCTGCGGGAAATTTTGGGAGATCTGACGGTAGATAAGGCGGTGACCGCCCAGCTCGGACCGGACGAGATCGCCCGTGCGCCGGGGATGAAATACCGCCATTACGCACCCCAGTGCCAGGTGGTGATCGTAGCGGGAAGCAGAGAAAAAGCGGCCGCCTATATTCACGCCCATTACCAAAATTCAGACCGGGTTTTGTGCTTCGAGGAGGAGCTGCCCCTGTATAAAAACTGTAACCCTCTTGCCTACGGTCGGGAGGCAGATGCCCGCACGCTTTGCGCCGGTCTTTTCGCCGCATTGCGGGAGCTGGATGACCCGAAGGTGAGGATGGTTTATGCCCGTTGTCCGGAGGGGGAAGGGGTGTCCTACGCGGTGCAGAACCGATTGAAAAAGGCCGCTGCTTTTCAGATTATTGATGCGGAGGAATGGGGATGATTATTGGTATTACAGGGGGCTCGGGATGCGGAAAAACCACCGCGCTGCGGGCGTTTGAGCACTTAGGCGGAAAAGTGCTGGATTGTGACGAAATATACCATAATCTCCTAAAAACAGAGGATAAACTCCTTGAAAAAATTGAAAAAAGATTTCCCGGAGTGGTGGAAAATCAAACCCTGGATCGCCCCAAACTAGCGCAGATCGTCTTTAAAGATCAGGCGGCGCTCAGAGACCTGAATGCCATTACCCACGGCTTTGTGAGAAGCTATGTGAAGGAGGCGATCTTCGGGGAAAAGGGGCACGTTGCCATTGACGCTTTTGCCCTTTTTGAGGCAGATCTTGCGGCGCTTTGCGATGCCACGGTGGCGGTGACTGCACCGGAGGAAGAACGGGTGCGGCGGCTGATCCAAAGAGATGGTATCACCGCCGAAAAGGCACATCTTCGTATCCGTGCCCAGCGCCCCCAGGAGGAGTTTGTGAAGCTGTGTGACTACCATCTTTCCAACGACGGCACCCGAGAGGAATTCTATCAAAAATGCCTTGCCTTTTTCGGGAACCTGGGTATAATGTAAATCAAAAAGCAAAGGAGAATGATTATGACTACAGAAGAGCTTAGAGAGAGCCTGCTGTCTGCACCGAAGAACGGTTATACCACTTTGACGGCGGAACAGCGGACCGAAATGCAGGATTACTGCAAGCGTTACGCCGCCTTTATGGATGCCTGCAAAACCGAGCGGGAGGCTACCATCTGGGCAGTCCGTGAGGCAGAAAAGCAGGGCTTTAAGGCCATTGTGCCGGGAATGAAACTGCAGCCCGGTGATAAGGTCTACAAGGACAATCGGGGCAAGAGCATCATTTTGGCGGTGATCGGCAGTGAGAGCCTGAACTGCGGCGCAAACATCTGTGCCGCCCACGTGGATTCTCCCCGTATGGATTTAAAACCCAATCCCCTGTATGAGGATTCCGAGATCGCCTATTTCAAGACCCACTATTACGGCGGTATCAAAAAGTACCAGTGGACCGCCATTCCCCTGGCAATTCACGGCGTAGTGTACCGTGCTGATGGCTCTATTGTGACCGTCAGCATCGGCGAAGAGGATAAAGACCCCATTTTCTACGTGTCCGATTTGCTGCCCCACCTGGCGGCAGACCAGATGAAAAAAACACTGGCAGAGGGCATCGTAGGTGAACAGCTGAATGTGATCTTGGGCAGTGAGCCGCTGGAGGGCGAGGGCGCCGATCTGGTAAAGCTGCACATTATGAAGCTGATGAATGAGAAATACGGTATGATCGAGAAGGACTTTTTGTCTGCGGAGCTGACGGTGGTGCCTGCAGGCAAGTGCCGTGAGGTAGGCTTTGACCGCAGCCTGCTGGCTGCCTACGGTCACGATGACCGGGTGTGCGCATACGCCGAGCTGGAAGCACTGTTTGAGCTGGAAAACCCTGCCCGTACCGCGGTTTGCATTTTGGCAGACAAGGAAGAGATCGGTTCTGTGGGCATTTCCGGTATGCAGAGCCAGGTCTTTGATACCTTTATGCAGGATCTGTGCGATGCCACCGGCGCCAGATTGAACCGTTGCTTTGAAAATTCCTTCTGCCTGTCTGCAGACGTCTCCAATGCCTTCGACCCCAATTTTGCCGAGACCTGCGACAAGCGCAACAACAGCCAGATCAACTATGGCGTAGCCATCTGCAAGTACACCGGTTCCCGGGGCAAGGGCGGTGCGTCTGATGCCTCTGCTGAGGCTATGGGCCACATCCGCAAGACCTTCGGTGAGGCGGGTGTTACCTGGCAGATCGCCACCTTGGGCAAGGTAGACCAGGGCGGCGGCGGTACGGTAGCCGCTTATATGGCAAACCGCAATATTGTCACCGTGGATGCAGGCGTACCTGTGCTGGCAATGCACGCGCCTTTGGAAGTGGTCAGCAAGCTGGATTGCTATATGACCAAGCAGGCCTGCAAGGCGGTTTATCTGGCGGATTATTAAAAATACCCGCAAAATAACTGCATATCGACTGTGCGGCGAGAAAATGCTTCTTGCCGCACATTTTTGTTTATTATTTTTCGGGCTTGAAGAAAAAAATAGTTGTTTTTATAGACATTTTACATTATAATGGACAATTGAAAAAGTATACATTTTTCCAAGCGGAAAGGAAGGAGGTTGCGATGTATAAAAAACGTCTGACGGGCACGTGGAAACACATGGACTTTATGTTTCTGGATCTGATTGCGGTGCAGGCTGCTTTTTTGATTGCCTATGTGCTGCGTCACGGTATGCTTAATCCGTATATCATTCCGGTGTATCGGGATATGGCACTGTTTTTAGGCGTGGCGTGTCTAAGCATTGCCCTGCTGCGCAACTCCTTTAGCGGTGTGCTTCGCCGCGGCTACTACAAGGAATTTATGGCGGTGCTGGTAGATGCGCTGTGCATCGTGATGGTCAGTTCCTTTTACCTGGTGCTGATCAAGGAAGCGGAGCTGTTTTCCAGAGTGGTGCTGTTTTTAACCGGCGGTATTTATCTGATCGTATCCTACGGTCTGCGGCTTCTGCGCAAGCGGTTTTTGAAAAAACGGAAAAAAACCGATGCGGTATCGCTGGTAGTGGTGACTGCCCTGTCTGAGGCCTCGGAGCTGATTAACACCGTCCGCAAGGACAGCTTTGGCCCTTACCGCATTGTAGGACTGGTGCTGCTGGACGATTCCGGGGATACAAAAAGCGTGGAAGGGATCCCGGTGGTTGCGGATGCCACAAGCCTGCCGGAGTTTCTGTGTAGGGAATGGGTGGATGCGGTGATGCTGCACCTGCCGGAGGGCAACAGCATTCCCCAGGTGCTGATGGAAGAGCTGAAGAAGACCGGTGTGGTGATCCACCGCAGCCTGATCCAGGCGCAGGACAGCGAGGGCCGCAAGCAGATGATCAATAAGATCGGCGGTTACACCGTACTGACCACCACCATGAACTACGCCACCGCCAAGGAGGCATTCTCCAAGCGGCTGATCGATATTATCGGCGGATTCTTCGGCTGTTTGCTGACGCTGGTGCTGTGCATCTTCTTGGCACCGATCATTTTCATCAGCTCTCCCGGGCCCATCTTCTTCAAGCAGGAACGGGTGGGGCTCAACGGCAAGCGGTTTAAGATGTACAAATTCCGCAGTATGTACCCGGATGCAGAGGCGCGGAAGAAGGACTTGATGCAGTATAACCGTTGCAAAGACGGAATGATCTTCAAAATGGAATTTGACCCCCGCATCATCGGCAACAAGGTGCTTCCAAACGGCAAGCGGAAAACCGGCATCGGTGAGTTTATACGCCGCACCAGTTTGGATGAGTTTCCCCAGTTTTTTAACGTTTTGAAGGGCGATATGTCCTTGGTAGGTACCCGACCGCCCACGGTTGCGGAGGTAGAAAAATACCTGAGCCACCATCGGGCAAGACTGGCGGTGAAGCCGGGCATTACCGGTATGTGGCAAATCAGCGGCCGCAGCAACATCACCGATTTTGAAGAGATCGTGAAGCTGGACACGGAGTACATCAACAACTGGAGTATGGGGCTGGACCTGCGGATCTTGCTGAAGACCTTTGTGGTGGTCTTCAAAAAGGACGGCTCGATGTAAGGAAGTGTAGAGATTGAAAGAGACTATGCGCATTGCCATGCTTGGGCACAAGCGGATCCCCTCCCGGGAGGGCGGCGTGGAGATCGTGGTGGAGGAGCTTTCTACCGCCATGGTCAGAAAAGGTCACGCGGTCACCTGCTATAACCGGCGGGGGCATCATATCAGCGGCGCACAGTTTGACAAGAAAAAGCAAAAGCAGTATTGCGGTGTGCGGATGTATACCGTGCCCACCATCGACCGCAAGGGGCTTGCGGCAATGACCTCTTCGTTTTTCGGGGCGTTGCGTGCCGCCTTTGGCAGGTACGACGTGGTCCACTTCCACGCGGAAGGACCTTGTGCCATGATGTGGCTGCCCAGGCTCTTTGGAAAGCGGTGCATTGCCACCATCCACGGCTTGGACCATCAGCGGGGCAAATGGGGCAAATTTGCAAAATGGTACATCCTGCGGGGCGAAAAGTGCGCGGTGAAAAGAGCCCATGAGATCATCGTGCTCAGCCGCGGCGCACAGCAGTATTTCTCCTGTACATACGGCCGTGAAACGGTGCTGATCCCCAACGGTGTCAGGAAGGCAGAGCAGCTTCCCGCCAAAGAGATCACAGCCCGTTGGGGGCTTAAAAAGGAAGATTACATTCTGTTTTTAGGCAGATTGGTACCGGAAAAGGGTGTGCATTACCTGTTGGAAGCCTATAAACAGGCGGGTGTGGAGCAAAAGCTGGTGATTGCCGGCGGCACATCCGATACGGATGAATACGTTACCCGGCTTTTGCAGATGGCGGGGGATGATGAAAAGATCATCTTTACCGACTTTGTGGAAGGGGACGTGCTGAAGGAGCTGTACAGCAACGCCTATTTGTATGTGCTGCCTTCGGATCTGGAGGGAATGCCCCTGAGTCTTTTAGAGGCGATGAGCTACTCGAACTGCTGTTTGACCTCCGACATTACGGAGTGTACCGATGTGACCGGATCTTGGGGCTATAGCTTCCCCAAGGGGGACGTGGCGGCACTGCGGGAGCAGCTTCACACACTTTGCCTTCACCCGGAGCAGGTGAAAGCCTGTGCAGCCGGCGCGGCAGAGCACGTGTGCAGCCTGTACAACTGGGACGATATTACCGATAAAACATTGCGCCTTTACCGAAAGAAGCAGGAGGCTGAGGCGCATACACAGGCATAAAGGACGGCAACGGATGCGTATTTTGATGATCAACAAGTTTCTCCATCCCAACGGCGGCTCGGAGACATATATTTTCAAGCTGGGTCAGCAACTGGAAAAGATGGGGCATGAGGTCCAGTTTTTTGGAATGGACCACGAAAACCGTGTGGTGGGCAATCGGGTGAATGCCTATACCACCAATATGGATTTTCACGGCGGCTCCAAGCTGTCGAAGCTGACCTATCCCATCAAAACCGTCTACTCTGCGGAAAGCCGCAGGAAGATCCGCAAGGTTTTGGAGGACTTCAGGCCCGATGTGTGCCACCTGAATAATTTTAACTATCAGCTGACCCCCAGTGTGATTTTGGAGATTCGCGCCTGGGCGAAAAAGGAAAAGCGTTCCTGTAAAATTCTGTTTACCGCTCACGACTATCAGCTTCTGTGCCCCAACCACATGTGCAACAATCCCCAAACCCACGAAAACTGTGAAAAGTGCCTGAGCGGCCGCTTTTCCCATTGCACCAAGGGCAGATGCATCCACGGCTCCCGTATGAAGAGTATGGTGGGTGCGTTTGAGGCAAGATTTTGGAAGTGGAAAAAGGTATATAAGCACCTGGACGGGATCATTTGCTGTTCCGCGTTTATGAAAAGCAAAATGGACCAAAACCCCATTTTTGCAGAAAAGACCGTGGTGATGCACAATTTTGTGGACCGTGTCTGTCCTGTGGATCTGCCGAAAGAGGACTATGTGCTGTATTTCGGGCGGTTTTCCGAGGAAAAGGGGATGGATACACTGATAAAGGCGTGCAAGGCACTGCCGCAGATTCCGTTCCTGTTTGCAGGCACCGGTCCGCTGGAGCCGCTGCTGCAGGATGTGCCCAACATCCGAAATTTAGGCTTCCTTCGTGGGGAGGAGCTGGCAAAATTGATCGGGCAGGCCCGTTTTACGGTGTATCCCTCCGAGTGGTATGAAAATTGCCCCTTCTCGGTGATGGAGAGCCAAATGTACGGCACACCGGTGCTGGGCGCTCAAATTGGGGGCATCCCGGAGCTGATCCAGCCGGGGAAAACCGGGGAATTGTTTGAAAGCGGCAATTACGAAGCACTGAAGGACGGGATCCTGCGCCTGTGGGAGGATCCTGCGCTGACGGAAGAATATGCCGCCCACTGTAGGGAGGTTTCCTTTGATACAGTGGAGCAGTATTGCGAAAAGCTGATGAAACTATACACCGAAGGAGTAGGAAAATGGCAAAAAAGCTGAACGGCACGGTGATCGTGACCTACCGCTGTAATGCGCGGTGCACCATGTGCAACCGATATAAAGAGCCTTCCCGACCGGAAGAGGAGCTGAGCATTGCAACGATTGAAAAGCTGCCCCCGATGTACTTTACCAACATCACCGGCGGCGAGCCCTTCATTCGGGAGGACCTGAAAGAGGTGGTACGGGCGCTGTATAAGAAAAGTGACCGCATCGTCATTTCCACCAACGGCTTTTATACCGACCGCATTGTGGATCTGTGCAAGGAATTTCCCCAAATCGGCATCCGCATCTCCATTGAAGGACTGGAACAGACCAATAATGAGATCCGCGGCCTGGAGGATGGTTACCGCCGAGGCTACAACACCCTGAAGACCCTGGTGGATATGGGTATGAAGGACGTGGGCTTCGGTATGACGGTGCAAGACCGCAATGCAGGCGACCTGGTTGCCCTTTATAACATTTCCGACGAGCTGAATATGGAGTTTGCCACCGCATCTCTGCATAACAGCTTCTACTTTGTGGAGAGCAACAACATCATCCACGACCGACTGGCGGTGGCGCAGAACTTTGAGGACCTGATCAATCGGCTGCTGCAGTCGAATAGTCCTAAAAAGTGGTTCAGAGCCTATTTTAACCACGGCCTGATCAATTACATCTTCAGCCAAAAGCGACTGCTGCCCTGTGATATGAGCTTTGATACCTTCTTCATCGACCCGTACGGGGATGTGATGCCCTGTAACGGCACGAAGGAAAAGCAGGTAATGGGCAATCTGAACCAAAAAAGCTGGGAGGAACTGTGGAGCAGTCCCGAGGCGGAAGAAGTGCGTGCCAAGGTGCGCTGCTGTGACCGCAACTGCTGGATGATCGGCTCTGCATCGCCTGCGATGCACAAGTACATCTATAAGCCTTTTTGGTGGGTGGTGCGGCATAAGATCTTCCGCTTCTTTAAAAAGAAAAAATATTCTATGTACGAGCTGAAGATCGTACGGGATTTCCGGGACGGCAAGGTGACCAAGCAGGAGCTGGACGCCTGTTCCACCTGCGAGCGGTGTAAAGCAGGGGAAGCGCAATGATCATCCTGACCAACTGTATGACTCCAAAAGCCGATGAAGGCGCACTGAAGGTGGCCTGCAGTTTGATTCGGCGGCTGAAGCGAAGCACTTGCGATACAGCGCTTTGGACTTATGAGCGTCCAAGCGAAGAAGCCGACTGCCACCTGAAGTTAGGCAAACTGTTTTTGAGCTTTAAGCTGTGGCGGCTGCTGCGGAAAAGGAAAGAGAAGGTCCTCTACGCCCCCTTTCCCACCGGGATGCTCCCCATGGCGCTGAGAGTGTATGTGCTGTCGAAGATGTGCAGAAAAAACCTGACGGTACTGGTTTCTATGCAGGCATCTCCCTCTAAATTGGGGGCGTGGCTGCTTCGCAGAAGCAAAGCCTGCGTGGCGGTGCTGAGTCCTGAGGCCCGGGCATATTATGAACAGGCAGGTGTGCCGGTAGTGCATCTGCATACCGGTGTGGATACGAAGCGCTTTCAGCCTGTAACGGCGGAAGAAAAACGGGCGTTGCGGCAAAAGTACGGCGTGCCTGCAGACCGTACGGTGGTGCTCCACGTGGGGCATTTGAAAGCGGGACGGAACGTGAGCGTGTTTTTAAATCTTCCCGCGGAATTTCACGGAGTGCTGGTGACCAGCAGCTTTACTGCCCAACAGCAGGATGAGGCGCTGAAAGAGGCACTGATGAAACAAAAGAATATGACCCTGACGGATACGTATCAGGAGCATATAGAGCAGTGGTATCAGCTGGCGGATGTATATTTGTTTCCGGTCACGGAGGCAGGCAACTGTATTGATACCCCCCTGTCTGCATTGGAGGCGGCAGCCTGCGGCGTGCCGGTGGTGGCAACGGCGTACGGTGAGCTGCAATGCCTGATGGAAGAGAAGGGCTTTTATAAAATCGAAAACTTGGAGGATGATATCTTGCACCCGCTGCTTGCACAAGCGGCAAAGCAGCAGAAAAGTCCCCGTCAGGCAGTTGTGCCCTACGATTGGGATAACGCTGTAAGGTTCCTTCAAGAAAGCAGAAAAGAGGTGCTTGGATGAAACTGAAAAAACCGGTCATTCTATTGACCACGACTGTTCTTCTGTGCGGACTTATGGGATGCGGAAGCAAAAAGGAAGCACAGACTACCGGGCCGGTTGCCTACCCGGATACCCAGCCGCCCATCAGTCAGATGGAGGCAGAGGCGTTTACCTTTTCCTATCCCGACTTGGGTGCGGGCTTCTCGTTTAAGGAGCAGGAAGACGGCCTGCAGCTGCAGGTGCAGCTAAGCGGAAAGAATCATACGGCATTTACGGTGATTTATAACTGCAGCGCGGGAGATATCGTGCAATTTTACGAAAACGAAGCGGGAGAGCGTATCCCTGTGGCGTTTCAGATGGCAACGATACCGGATGGGCTGACGGAGCAGCAGCAAAAGCAGTTTTACGAAGCCCAGGACCTGGTCAATGAGGTCATTCGATCCCTGAAATTGCGCTAAGAACTGTAATTATAACAATAGCAATTAAAAAAATCACACACAGATTCACATACAAAATGTGTGTTTTATATAAATTTGTAATTTTGTAACCGGAGGTTATAACGATGAAAAAACAAACCACAAAAAGACTGTTCGCCTTTCTGATGGTGTTGCTGCTGGTGGCCACGGCCTTGCCTGTGCAAGCTTTGGCGGCAGAGGAGCACATTCATCAGGAATCCACCGAGGCCAGCCTGGACGTGTCTGCTGTGCAGACCGAAGTGCCGGCAGCCGTGCCCACCCTGGAGGATATTTTGGGTGCATTTGCAGATGTTGCAGATGAATATGCACTGACCCCCGAAATGACTGAAAAGGAACTGCGGGCGGTGCGTGGCAGCTTCTCCTCTGAGGAAGCTGTTGCCGCCTGTGCAGCACAGATCGAAAACATTGCTCTGCAGGCAGAGCTGCTCACCGCAGAGGAACAGGAAGCGCTGATCGCGGACGAAACCGTGCAGCTGATCGACCGCTTCTATGCAGTGCTGGTTGCAAAGCCCGCCAAGCGCGCCACCGGCAGTGCGGTAAGCGGTAAAATCAGCATCAGCAGCACCGGCGGCTCTATTTCCGTAGACGATACCGCAAAGACGGTAACCTTGTCTCAGTCCAGCGGCTTTAATGCTGCCACATATACTTACACCTTTACAAACAATTCCGGCGAGAAGGGCACTTTGAGCTTCAGTTATTCATTCTCCGGCTCATCGTGTACGATAGACGGAACAACTGTTACAAGCGGCAACTATTCCAAGTCCCTGGAAGCCGGCGGCACATGTGTGATCACAGTGAAATCTAAAAATCTTTTTGGCAGTGCCACGATGAGCCTGACCAATGTGTCCTTTGCTACCGCACAGGCATCCTCCGTCATTACAGTGCAGTACGACAGTGCTTACGGCAGCGTGACTGCAGATGGAAGTGCGATGGCTTCCGGCAGCTCTGTGACCATTACCGACAGCGTTGCGCTGGTGGCAGCCCCGGCCACCGGAGCAACCTTCTTAGGCTGGGTGGATGCCAGCGGTATGATTTTCGGTACTGCCACCACCTATACTGCCAACTCTACCGGCGATCAGACCGTTCAGGCAGTATTTGTGGGTGCCAATTCCCCCGCCTGGTTCAGCAATAACGGCTATATGAGCACCGATCTGAACGCCATTGCACAAAACGGCGGCACCAAGGTGGTGCTGATGAACAGCGGCGTACTGGGAGCAGGAACCTATACCATTCCCCAAAACGTGAACCTGCTGATCCCCTATGATGCCGCCAATACACTGCATACAACGGCACCTGGGGATGATAAGTTAGGACTTCTTCAAGGTGAAGCGACATACGTAACACCTACCGTATACCGGAAGCTGACGATGGCAGACGGTGCTACCATTAACGTAAACGGTGGCCTCAGCCTTTCCGCTAAAATGCACGCAGGCGGCACCAAGAAGAACATCCCCTGCGGTGGCCCCACCGGCCCGGTCAGTGTGATCCACATGAATGACGGCGCGGTGATCAATGTAAACAGCGGCGCCGGGCTGTATGCCTGGGGCTTCATCACCGGCAAGGGCAACGTTTATGCCCACAGCGGCAGTAACGTATATGAGCTTTTCCAGATCATGGACTTCCGCGGCGGTACAGAATCCACATCCAGCGAGATGAAGACCTACGAAGTATTCCCCATGCATCAGTACTACATCCAAAACGTTGAGGCATACTTGACCATTGAGGCCGGTGCCACCGAGCACAGCTACACCGGCATCGTAATGAGCAAAACGGGCGTAACCACTTCTGTAGCATTTATGGCCAAATCCAATGCCATGTTTAACCTGACTGCCGGCTCTGTTACCAAGTGGTACGACGGCACCACCGACCGTCTGCACATCTCCATGAACGAGGGCAGCCAGATGAATGTGGAGCCGGTGACCCTGAAGATCGGTACATCCGATCTGGATGCAGCAGATTATAATCTGCCCATCACCAACAACATCAGCCTGATCGCCAAGTCCGGCAGTAAGCTGACCATGAATCAGAAGATCGTCATGCTGCCCGGCGCAGAGGTGACCGTGGAAAGCGGCGCGCAGTGTATTCTGGCAAACGGCGTGAAGGTCTACGTAATGGACGCGGACCAGTGGGGTCCCTACGCCAGCTCCCACCGTCAGTACCTGGTGCCGGTAGCCTACGCCCCCGGCCGTACCTACACCCGTACCCAGGCGGATCTGAAGGATGCCATGATCAAGGTGGCAGGCACACTGGATGCCTCTGCCGGCTATGCCTACACCACCGAAGGCGGTGCCAACATCTGCGGTGTGGAAGGCGGCAAGGTGATCACCAATACCTCCTACGGCGACGGCAAAGTGTATATGGCCATCTATTACTCTGCCGCGGAAAATCAGGCTGCAGGCAGAGGAAACGAAGCAGGCTCCTACTTCCCCGAAATGGTTGCAAATCCCGTTCGCCTGCTGAACGCCGACGGCACATACATCTCTCCTTCCGAGACCCACGGCACTGTGGTCTACACCAACGGTAAATGGGTATGCGCAAACGATAATCACAAGCTGACCGAGGAAACCAAGGACGCCACCTGTACCGAAGGCGGCTATGTGCGCAGCACCTGTCCCTGCGGCTACGATGTTACCACCGAAACGGCGGCGCTGGGTCACAGCTACAGCACGGTTGAAAACAAACCCACCTGCGACACAGACGGATCTATCGTATACACCTGTAGCGTCTGCGGCCACAGCTATGAAGAGATCCTCTCTGCCACCGGTCACAGCCACACCCTGACCGCCGAGCAGGCGGCCACCTGTACCGAGGACGGCTATAAGACCTATACCTGCTCCTGCGGCGACAGCTATACCGAAACCGTAAAGGCCCTGGGCCATAACGAGACCGCTGCAGTTACTGCCCCCACCTGTACCACACAGGGCTATACCACCTATACCTGCTCTGTCTGTGGCAATGTGCGCACCGACCACTTCGTGGATGCCACCGGTCACAACTGCGGTGAGGGTGAGATCACCAAGGCACCCACCTGTACAGAAGCAGGCGTCAGAACCTTCTCCTGTGCAAACTGCGATTATAGCTACACCGAGGCGATCGAAGCCACCGGTCACAAATACGGCGAAGAAGCCACCTGTACAACACCCCAGGTCTGTATGGTCTGTAGTGCAGAGCTGGCAGCCGCATTGGGTCACACCGAAGTGATCGACAGCGCAGTTGCCGCCACCTGTACCGAAACCGGTCTGACGGAAGGCAAGCACTGCTCCGTATGTAATACCGTTCTGGTTGCACAGACCGTCGTGCCCGCCCTGGGTCACAGCTATGGTGACTGGGAAGTGATCGTACAGCCCACCTACACCACCGAAGGCACACAGCAGCGCGTCTGTGTAAACGGCAACCACGCCGAGACCATGCCCGTTCCTGTACTGCAGATGGTAAATGTGTGGAACCTGGAGCTGGGTGAAGGCATCCGTATGAACTTCGTGGCCAATGTGACCGCTGAGAAGGCGGCAAACGCCACTGTAGAAGTGATCGTAAACGGCACATCCGAGACCTACGCAATGAATGATCTGCCTTTGAACGATGAAGGCTTTGTGGTGGTAACGGCAGAGGTAGCCGCCGCCCAAATGACCGATACGGTCACCCTGAACTTCACCGTGAACGGCGAGCAGGTCACCAAGGAGTATACCGTCCGTCAGTATGCCGATTACGTGCTGGATGATGCCAATAACTTTGACAGCGTCACCAAGGCACTGGTGCAGGCAATGCTCCACTACGGTGCAGCGGCTCAGGACTACTTTGGTTACAACGAAGGTAACTTCGCCAACGCCAATGTGAAAGACACTGTAACCAACGCCATTCAGGCCGCCGAAGCAGCACCCACTACCGGTGAGACTGCCGGCATCGTGCACTACGGTTCTACATTGGTTTACCGCGACAAGGTTGCTGTGCGTGTGTACTTCAAGCTGAGCGGTGATGCCGCGATCGGTGATTACACCTTCACCGCCAATGGCGAAAATGCAGAAGTCAAAGAAGGAAGCAATGGTCTGTACTATGTAGAGGTTGCGGATATCGCACCGCAGAACCTGGACGATGCTGTGACCGTGGCTGTAAATGGCGGCCTGACCGTGACCTACAGCCCCCTGAACTACATCTACCGTATGTCCAATAAGACCGGCGACACCGCACTGAAGACCCTGCTGCAGCAGCTGTATGATTACCACGTTGCTGCCGCCGCCTACACTGCATAATCAAAACCCACGCTCAGCCAATAAGCCTCCCCTTGCAGGAGGAGCAGCCAATAAGCCTCCCCTGTAGGGGAGGTGGGCGAGCGTAAGCGAGGCCGGAGGGGTTAGAGGAGTTTTCAGAATTTATCGAAACGTAAAAGAAAGAAGATCCCTCCGTAAACCCCTCAGTCATATTGCCTAAAACCGGCAATATGCCAGCTCCCCTAAAGGGGAGCCGTAAGTAGTCCATTACAGGTGCGCTCTCACACCTGATCAAAAAATGAAGGGGGAACCAAATCATTATGATGCGATATCTGAAGCGGAGCTTTGCTCTGCTGCTGGCGCTGATTTTAGTGGGCTCTGTCCTGCCTGTGCAGGCCTTTGCCACCGAAACCTGCGCCCACGATTACGAATCGGTGGTTACCGACCCGACTTGTACCGAGAAGGGCTATACCACCCACACCTGTACCCTGTGCGGTGACAGCTACGTAGATACCTATGTAAACGAGCTGCGCCACAATCCCGAGCAGGAAGAAGGCCTGAAGGCTGGCTGTCTCACCGACGGCTTTACTTCCTACAGTGTTTGTACCCGCTGCGGCATTACCCTGATCGAGCCGGAGGTACTGCCCGCCATCGGTCACAACATTGAATATGTGGATGCCCAGGCACCTACCGCTACAAAGCCCGGCTGGGAAGCTTATGAAAAGTGTACCCGCTGCAGCTACACCACCTATGTGGAGATCCCTGCACTGGGTGCAGGCACCATCAGCGACTACTACACCTTCCTGATGAACCTGGCACTCTTGGAGGAGCTGGCATATACTTATGTTGCAGAGTCTGCACCGGATGCCGATCCTTTGGCACTGGTGATCAAGTACATCCGTACCGGCGTGGACCGCTATAACTCCGGCTCCTGGGGCATTATGGCAGGCTACGAGGACGCCTCCTTCCGGGAATTTGTGTATATGATGGAAGATATGCTGAATATGGACCCCGACTTCGTTGCAGGCTTCGGTGCACCGGCTCAGCTTTCTGCCCTGAAGAACATTGAAAATATGTATCTGCCCAACGGCGACTATGTGGATCTTGGTCACATGTTCGGCACGATGGATATTACCTACACCAACAAAAACAGCCAAAATCACGCAGACGTGGCAGGCTGGGCAGGCGACCTGGTGGACCTGCTGAGCTGTGCGGATTACCACGGCCTCACCGGCACACTGGATGAGCTGGTGAAGACCATCTCCGAAAACTACCTCTGCGGCAACTGTGATCACGCGGATTCCTTCGGCGCCACCGATATGCTGGGCGATATGGATGGTCTGTATGTGATGGACCACCTGCTGTCCACAGAGTACTACAGCGGCGCAATGATGACCCTTCTGATGGAGTATTTCACAGAAGAGCTGACCATGGAAGACCGCGCGGAGTACTTCCTGAAGAACCGTTTGGACGGCGCAAGCACCCGTAACGAGGTGCGTAACGCGGTCTACAATGCCTACAGCTACAACAAAATGATCAGCACCCTGGAAGATACCCGTGAGTTTAACACCCAGGATATGGAAACTTTGCGCAAGGCAGTTTGCTACTCCTTTGCAGACTATATGTGCAAGCTGGCCGGCGACTATGTGGAGGCAGGCGAAAACCCCTACTACACCGTGTTCCAGTCTGAAAGCTCTGTTTTGGCACCCGGTGTCACACAGGAGATCAAGTACGCCCAGTCTGCAGACGGCAAGCAGATGGTATTCTTCATTGCCACCGCAGACATCACCCGTGACGATGTAAACCTGTACGCCAACTACCACAACAACCAGCCCGTGATCGGTGCCTGGAAGATGGCCCGCGTACTGGATCAGGCACAGGCCGCACAGAATCGCTGGGGCGATCCCGAAAGCCCCGATTATATCGAAAACTATCAGGTGGTGGTCAGCACCAACGCCGGCGGTTACGATATGAGTGACGGCGAGCCCTCCGGCATCCTGATCATGCGGGGTGTGGAGTATCATCCCATCGACAAAAACGGCTTTGTGGGCATTTTGGATGACGGCACTGCCGTGATCGGCACCCGTGACGAGTGGGATACCTACAAGGATCGTGTACAGGAAGCTGTTGCAGGCTTCGGCACCATGCTGGTCAAGGACGGCAAGGTGAACATCACCGCTACCTCCGATTACTATAAGAGCCGTGCAAGCCGTACCTCCATCGGTATTACCAAGACCGGTAAGATCGTGATGATGGTACTGGATGGCCGTCAGGAGCCCTATTCCTGCGGCGGCAGTATGGTTGAGATCGCACAGATCATGATGGAAGCAGGCTGTGTGACCGCAGTGAACTTAGACGGCGGCGGATCTTCCACCTTCGTGGCAAGACCGGAAGGCGAAACCGAGCTGAAGGTTATTAACAGACCTTCCGACGGTGACCCCCGTTCCGTCAGTACCTCTTTGTTCGTGGTTTCCACCGCCCCCAGCTCCACCAAGTTCGACCACGCAGTGGTGGATTCTGAAGTGGCACACCTGACCGTTGGCTCTTCCGTACAGATGAACGCCGCCGGTGTCAGCGCTACTGGTAACGCAGTAGAGCTGCCCGAGGGTACGACCTGGGCAGTCAGTGACGAAAATGTAGCCACCATTACCCAGGATGGCATCCTGACTGCTCTGCGTAACGGCGCAGTGGAAGTGCAGGTCTATCTGGATGGCGGTCTGGTCGGCAGCAAGACCATGAATGTGGTCATTCCCGACCGTGTTTACTTCACCAAGACCAATATGAACGCAGTATACGGTCAGACGGTTGCACTGCCTGTCCGTGCGCTGTATGAAAATAAGACCGTTGCCATCAATGGTGGCGATGTGTCCTTTACCCTGAGCGATCCCACTGCCGCTATGGTCGGTGAGGGCTTCGGCTTCACCGGAAAAGTGGGCAGCAAGATCAAGCAGGTGGAAGTGACCGTCAGCCTGACGAGCAATCCCGCAAGCAGCAGCACAATGACGGTTTACCTGTTCAATCAGGGCGAGGCCACCTTCGACTTCAATCAGGCCACCGGTGGTGACCGTCAGCTGGCTTGGGACCGGAACGTCTCCAATGCCACAACCATTGACGGCGTAACATATATGATCGAAAATGCAGACGAGAAGATGGTCGCCTCCTACATTTTCGCCATTGATATGACCCAGATCCCCATCCCCGCAAGGCTGAAGGATCTGACTTATATGCTGCCCGGCAGCGACCTGGCAGATGCGTCCGCCTGGACCTTCCTGCTGAGCCTTGCCCAGCGTATCAGTGACCTGACAACTGTTCGTCCCACGGTCAAGTTCAGCGACAATGTGGATGTGGATTACTCTCAGATCAAGGTGGTCAACGACTACTTTACCTTGGAGAGTGTGGAGTTTGATGAGCAGACCAACACGCTGACCGCAAACCTGCGCTGGAAGCGTCAGAGCCAGCCCATCAACCAGGCAAATGCCAACCCCATGTGCATCCTCAGCGGCGTCAAGGTGACCCCCAAGGAAGACGCCCAGTGGGACAGCAAGGATCGGCTGAATGTGGTGCTGGACGGCGAAGTCTCCTACACCATTTATATGCGCGCCAGCTCCCTGTACTCCTTCTCTCAGAAGCCTGAGAATCAGGAGACCTTTGGCCTGACCGCTTACGACAACACCGCCAACTACCCCGACGATCGGGGCGGCAAGTTCTCCGATACCTACAAGGAATTTGACGACAGCTTCACCCTGTGCAGAGAAGTCAAGAACGGCTGGAACGTAGAAGACGGCGGCTTCAGCTACTTTGTAGACGGCGAAAAGGTGACAGGACCTGTGCTCATCAACGACAAGTATCACCTGTTTGATGAGACCGGCTTTACCCCCACCAAGGAGCCCTATACCGGCCTGTTCCAAATGGATGGCGGTACTTACTACGCCCGTTTGGGTGAGCTGAGCAAGGGCTGGCATCAGATCGGCGAGCAGTGGTATCTGTTCGACTGGGTGACCGGTGAAGGCATCAACGGTGCTTACGAAAGCGAATTTGCCGGCGTGACCTATGAGTTTGACAACGGCAAGCTGCTTCACGGCGTGTGGGTCAGAACGGAGCAGGGCCTGCAGTACTACTACGGACCCCACTACTACAAGCAGGGCTGGAAGGACATTGAAGGCGAGCGCTACTTCTTCAAGGAGTATTACGCAATGACCGGTGTTTCTCCGGTACGTCCTGCCCACAGCGTGTATGACACCTGGTATGAATTTGACAATGACGGCAAGCTCATCGGTGAGGCAAAGGACGGCCTGTACTGGTACAACGGCAACCTGTATTACGTGGTCGATACCCTGTCTCAGCACACCGGCTTGTACCTCATTGACGGCAATTACTACTACTTCCTCAGCAATTACACCGCTGTGCACAGCCAGAGCCGCTGGGTCAGCAATACCGTAGTTCCCAATGGCACTTACCGTTTCGATGCAGACGGCAAGATGCTGATGGATACCGCCATTGTGGAGGAAAACGGCGAGCTGTACTATTACTACCAGGGCCGCCGCGTGGCCAATGCAGGCCTGGTGCAGATCGACGGTGACTTCTACTGCATCGGCGAAGGTGCGATCGCGGTAAGAAATCAGACCTTGTGGGTAGAGCGCAGCAACGGCCTGAAGCCAAAGGGCGTATACACCTTCGGCGCAGACGGAAAGCTGGAAGTGCTCAACGGCATCCACGACGGCATCTACTATGTGGATGGCGCAAAGACCAACGCCGGTGTGGTATTGGAAGACGGCAATTACTACTATGCCCAGTGGGGCGGCCAGATCGCTACCAACTGCAGCCTGTGGCTGAGCAACACCAACGGCTACTTCCCCGTAGGCACCTACCGCATTGACGCAGAGGGCAAGATCCTGCTGGATACCGCCATTGTGGAAGAAAACGGCACGCTGTACTACTACGAGAATGGCTGCAGAGTCAACTTCCCCGGCCTGGTGCTGCTGGACGGTGCTTACTACTATGTGCAGGGCGCAGCGGTGGTTACCACCGATAAGACCTTGTGGGTAGAAAAGAACAACGGCCTGAAGCCCAAGGGCACTTATACCTTCGGCGTAGACGGCAAGATGGTGATCTATAACGGCATCGTAGGTGACTACTACTACGAAAACGGCACCAAGGTGAATGCCGGCCTGGTAGAATTTGAGGGTAATTACTACTACACCGTCTCCGGCGGTAAGCTGGTAAAGAATACCACCTACTGGGTATCTGTCACCCATGGCAAGCTGCCCACCGGCACCTACCGCTTCGATGCAGAGGGTAAGATGCTGCTGGATACCGCCATCGTGAACGAAAACGGCACACTGTACTACTACGAAAACGGCCGCAGAGTCAACTTCCCCGGCCTGGTGCTGTTGGACGGCGCTTACTACTATGTGGAAAGCGGTGCCATCGTTGCTGCCGATAAGACCTTGTGGGTAGAAAAGAACAACAACCTGAAGCCTAAGGGCACTTATACCTTCGGCGCAGACGGCAAGATGGTGATCTATAACGGCATCGTAGGTGACTACTACTACGAAAACGGCACCAAAGTGAATGCCGGCCTGGTAGAATTTGAGGGTAATTACTACTACACCGTCTCCGGCGGCAAGCTGGTAAAGGATACCACCTACTGGGTATCTGTCACCCATGGCAAGCTGCCCACCGGCACCTACCGCTTCGATGCAGAGGGTAAAATGCTGCTGGATACTGCCATTGTGGACGAAAACGGCACACTGTACTACTACGAAAACGGCCGCAGAGTCAACTTCCCCGGTCTGATTCTCCTGGACGGCGCTTACTACTATGTGGAAAGCGGTGCCATCGTTGCCACCAACAAGACTTTGTGGGTGGAGAAGAACAACGACCTGAAGCCCAAGGGCACTTATACCTTCGGCGCAGACGGCAAGATGGTGATCTATAACGGTATTGTTGGCGATTACTACTATGTCAACGGCGACAAGGTTGCCGCAGGCCTGGTAGAGTTTGAGGGCAATTACTACTACACCATCTCCGGCGGCAAGGTGATCAAGGATACACCCTACTGGGTATCTGCCACAGGCGGCTACGTACCGCAGGGTACTTACCGCTTCGATGCAGAGGGTAAGATGCTGCTGGATACCGCCATTGTGGACGAAAACGGCACACTGTACTACTACGAAAACGGCCGCAGGATCAACTTCCCCGGTCTGATTCTCCTGGACGGCGCTTACTACTATGTGGAAAGCGGTGCCATCGTTGCCACCAACAAGACTTTGTGGGTGGAGAAGAACAATGACCTGAAGCCCAAGGGCACTTATACCTTCGGCGCAGACGGCAAAATGGTTCAGTAATATCAATATTCCCCCATCCCGAAAGGGATGGGGGGTATATCAAAGCTTCCTTTTGCAAGGAGGCTTTGATATGCCACGAAAGGAGCAGAGCAAAATGAAAAAAGTGCTTTTTGTCATACACTCAATGGGCTTTGGCGGCGCAGAAAAAAGTCTTGTAAATCTTCTGCACGAATTGCCCACCGATCAGTATGAGATCGATGTTCTGCTCTTTCAGGAAAAAGGCGGATTACTGCCCCAGCTTCCAAAAACAGTGCATGTATTGCAGACCCCTGCTGTATTGCGGAGGCTGTATGGGCCGTTAAAGCAGGCGGGAAAATATTTTTTCCCCAAGCTGATCGGAACAGCTCTTTCCCGGGCGAAAAGCAAAACCCCCAAGGCGGCGATCGGTGCGCGGTGGAAGAAGTATTACAGCAAGCGTATCGGAATGCTGGAAAAAACCTATGATGTGGCGGTTGCGTATGTGGCCGGTGAGATGCTTTACTATGTTGCCGAAAAGGTGAGTGCAAAGCGCAAATTGGCGTGGATACATAATGACTACCGCACCGCGGGATACGCCAAAGAATATGACGCGCCTTACCTTGCGCAGATGGACGGCATCGTTTCGGTGTCTGAAAAATGTGTGCAGGTGCTGCAGGAGGAATTTCCGCGCCTTGCAGAGAAGATTCACTACATTGAAAACATCACCTCCCGGGAGCTGGTGCATCGGCAGGCACAAAAAGAAAAGCCGCTGGATTTTGACGGCACAAAGATCCTGTCTATCGGCCGTTTGCATCCCCAAAAGGGCTTTGATCTGGCACTGCAGGCGGCAAGCCTTTTGAAGCAGCAGAATTTCCCCTTTCAGTGGTATATCTTGGGGATGGGTACAGAGCTTTCGGCACTGGAGCAGCTGCGCAGGCAGTTAAAGGTAGACGATTGCGTCCACTTTTTGGGTACAAGCTCCAATCCCTATCCCTATATGGCCTGCTGTGATATGCTGGCGCAGACCTCCCGCTATGAGGGGAAATCCGTGGTGCTGGACGAGGCAAAAATCCTTGCAAAGCCCATTGTGGTTACCGATTATCCCACTGCGAAGGACCAGATCGAAAATGGGTTGGAGGGGCTGATCGTGCCTCTGACGCCCCAGGGCATTGCCCAGGGTATCAGGCAAATGGCAGAAGATACCGCCCTGCGTGACAGGATCGTGGGTTACCTGTCGGAAAATTCCTACGGCAATCGGGATGAAGTGGAAAAATATATAAAATTGTTGGATGGCATAAAATGAAAAAGGTTTTGATTGTAATTCACGATATGGGAATCGGCGGGGCACAAAAAAGCCTGCTCAGCTTTTTGCAGAGCTTCAGCCAAATGCCCCGATCCGGGGAGTATGCCCTCTATCTGACTGCCATCAAGCTCTGCGGTACGTTTTATAAGGAGATCCCCCAAAATGTAACACTGCGCAAGCCCTCCGGGGGACTGCGCTTTATGGGTACCCCCCTGAGCCTGCAGCTTTTAAAGCATTTCTCCCTGAGAGGCTTCATCGGAAAAATGAAGTGGATCTTTGGGAAAGGAAAAGCCCCAAAGGAACTGAATTTGCAGCAAAAGCTGTGGCACTGCTGGAAAAAGTATGTGCCTGAGGAGCAGGAAGAATTTGATGTGGCCGTTGCTTATATGGACGGCGCGCCGTCCTATTACGTGATGGACAAGGTGCGTGCCCGCAAAAAGGTTTTGTGGGTGCATAACGAGTATCAGAAATTGGGCTATGACCCCCAATTCGACACCCCCTATTTTCAGGCCTGCGACAAGCTCATCACCATTTCCCAAAGCTGCAAAGCCTGCCTTGTACAGGCGTTTCCCGATTTGGAGGACCGCATTGTCCTTTTGGAAAACATCTCCGGCAAGCAAATGATCGAAGCCGCCGCCAACGGGGAGCGCAAAACCTTGTTTGACGGCGTTTCCGGTTTGCGTCTTCTGTCTGTGGGGCGGCTGAACAGCCAAAAGGGCTTTGATATTGCGCTGAATACGGCGGCGCTTCTGAAAGAAAAGGGAATCGGGTTTACCTGGGTAATTTTGGGAGAAGGACCCTTGCGGCAGGAGCTGGAACAGCAGCGAAGGGCTTTAGGTCTGGAGAACGAGGTGCTATTTCCCGGCGCAACCGACAATCCCTATGTCTATATGAAAAAGTGCGATATTCTGGTGCAGTCCTCCCGCTTTGAAGGAAAATCGGTGGTGCTGGACGAGGCGAAGCTGCTGGCAAAGCCCATTGTGTCCACAAACTATAACACGGTAGGGGACAGCCTGACCCACGGTGAAACCGGTTACATTACCGGGATGGATGCAGAATCCCTGTGTGAGGGCATCTGCACCCTGGCATCCGACAGCGCATTGTGCCGCCGCCTTGAAAGCAATCTTCGGCAGATGGAGGACTGTTCTTCCCAATTAACACAGCGGTATATAGAAATTATGTTATAATAATAAGGTATAAAAAGATGACGTATTTTAGTGTGATCATTCCCGTATACAACATTGAGCAGTATGTCCGCCGCTGTGTGGATTCTGTTTTGCAGCAGGACTTTGCGGATTATGAGGTGATTTTGGTAGACGATGGCTCTACCGATCAAAGCGGAGTGCTGTGCGATCAGCTTGCCCAAAATAATCCCCGGGTTCGGGTGATCCACAAGGAAAACGGCGGCCTGTCCAGTGCCCGCAACGCAGGTGTCAGACAGGCAAAGGGTAGATATATTTGGTTTGTAGACGGGGACGACTGGATCGAGCAGGGGGCACTGCGCACCCTGTATACCTGTACGCAGGAGACGGATGCAGATCTGATCAAATTTGGCTACATTCGGGTGGAGGATTCTGCCCAATGGGTGTGCAGTACTTCTGTTGCACCGCAGGTCTATACAGACCTGACGGCGTTGCAGCAGGAGGCGTTTACTTACGGCGGACGGTATCTGCTTTCTGCCTGGAGCCACGTCTATAAGCGGGACTTTTTGCAGAAAAATGATTTAAGCTTTGTTTCCGAGCGGGAGATCGGCAGTGAGGACTACCTGTTTAATCTGCAGGCACTGCTGTGCGCCGAAAAGATCGCGGTGATCGGGGATGCCCTGTATTATTACGAGCAGAGAATGGGCAGCCTGACCCAGCGGTACAAAAAGGAGCTTCCCCGACGCTATACACAGCTGTATAGCCATTTGCGCCGATATGCAAAACGGCAGGGCAAGGATGGCTATATGGGCAAGATCTGCGCCTTTTATATCTGGCACCTGATCCGGGGCACCTGCATTCCAAATGCCTATATGCAAACCGCAGACCATACCCTGAAAGAGGGTCGGCGGGAAGTGCGGCAGATGCTGAAAAATCAGTCGGTACGCAGAGCACTGGGGCAAATGGACAGAGCTGTATACAGCAAAAAAGAGCGGCTTTTTATCCGCTTTATGCAATATAAGCTTGAGCCGGCGATCTACTGGCTCTATGTAAAGAAACCTGCTAAAAGAGGGAAAAACAAGTGAGAATTCGATTGCGTTTTCGGCGTCGGCTGGCGCTGGAGGATATAAGATTTTATATATGCGCCCTCTGCGTGCTCACTTATGCGCTTTTAGAGCACATGAGCATTGGTATCCCCTGGTTTTCAGGGATGAAGATGCCGTTTCTGTACCTGGGCGCACTGTGCGCGTTGCCCGAGATCAATTTGGTGCTGAAAAGATTCAGGATCAGAAAGTATTTTTACGTGACCTGTGTGACCGTTGCGCTGTGCGGATTTTTGTTCTTGTCGGCCTATATGAACAGGGTGCCCAGGTTCGGTATTGTGCCTTATAAAAACACCTACCGACTGATTTTGTATGTGATAGAGCTGCTGATCTTGACCTTTTGGGTGTCGGAGAAGGGGTGGTTTGATCGCATCTTGCACCTGGCGTTTGGCTATGTGCTCGTTATGGTCCTCACAGTGGACTTTATGATTTTTGCGGGCATCGACCTTTTGGGAATGATGCAAGATGGCGTGTATATTATCGGCACCAAGTTTACCGTGGTGTATATGCACATGAATCTTTTGAGCCTGTGGCTGGTAAAAATGCAGGATAAGCTGACCTTTACCGGCTGGCAGCGGGCACGGATGATCTTCATGGGTGTTGTGATGCTGGTGGTGACCTTCCGGGTCAACTGTATGTCCGGTGTGCTGGGGTGCGTTATGTTGCTGTTTCTGCTGTGGAGAACACAGCGCGGCAAGCATCTGACCAGAAGGCTGCTGTGCTCCCCCAGGGTGCTGCTGCTGTTTGTGGTGGGATCGGTGCTGTTTGTGTTTGCAGTGCAGATGCTGGTGGCCATTCCCGCTGTAAGCTACTTTATTGAGTCGGTTTTGGGACGGGACAACAACCTGACAGGCCGTCTGCAGATTTATGAGATGTTCTCTGCGGAGATGCAGGGCAACTGGCTGTTTGGCTTTGGTATGGGCAATGCCAATTCGGCGGCTATGGCCCTTTTTGGCTACGCCAACGCCCAAAATGCGGTTTTGCAGTGGATTTTGCAGACCGGTGTATTGGTCACTGTCCTTTTGGTCGCGGTGATGGTGCTGGTGTTTGCGCGCCTGTATAAATACCACAGCCTGCAAAAAATGATGCCTATGGTTGCGCTGATCTATGTATACATTACGCTGGGTACAGTGGAAACCACGTTCTCTATGAGCTTTATCCTGTGGGTGTTTATGCTGCTGATGTATGTCAACCAACCGCCCCATATACCGGCTCATAAGAATAACCAACGGTGAAAAATATGAAAATTGCCATTTTATCTATGCAGAGAGTGGTCAATTACGGCTCTGTATTGCAGGCGTACTCTTTGCAAAAGCTGATTGAGGAATGCACCGGCGAAAAGCCTGTATTCATAGATATTGAGGAAGAGCGCACCGTGCCCTCTGACCGTTCCGATTTGAAGCGGAAGGATGGGGGAAAGCCTATGGCCTATCCCGGGGGACTTTTGCAGAAGGCAAAACGTTACTGTATGGCAAAGGGCTCTTCCCGCAAGAAAAAAAGGATCTGCGCCTTTATGGAAAAGCAGCTGGGGCTGAAAAAGGAGCACAACTGCGGCGGGTATGACTGGGTAGTGATCGGCAGTGACGAGGTGTTTAACCACCGTCAGGGGGTAAACCTGCAGCTGCACGGCGACGTGCGGCAGGCCGATCGGGTGCTCAGCTATGCCGCCTCCTGCGGCGCGGCTACGGCAGAGGACGTCCCCCCGGCACATCGGGAGCAGGTCTGCCGGGCACTGAACCGCCTGCAGGACATCTCTGTCAGAGATGCGGGCACGGCGCAGTACGTACAGGCATTGTGCGGAAGGGAAACGGTGCGCCATTTGGATCCGGTATTGGTAGGTCCGCTGCATCAGCGGCACCACAAAAAGGTACATTTGCCCCCGTATCTGCTGGTGTATGCCTACGGGCATCGAATTTCCTCAGAGGAGGAGATCCGCGCCATTCAGGCGTTTGCCAAAAAGCAGGGGCTAAAGACTGTGGCAGTGGGCGGCTCCCAATTTTGGTGTGATTACTATATGGCCGCCACACCTATGCGCCTGCTGGATTATTTCCACCAGGCAGAATATGTGATTACAGATACCTTCCACGGCTGTGTTTTTTCTGTGCTCCACAAAAAGAAATTCGGTGTTCTGGTGCGGGAAAGCAACCGCAACAAGATCACAGGCCTTTTGAAGGACCTGCAATTGGAGCGCCAACAGATCGAAGATCCCGCGCAGCTGGAGCAGGTAGTCACTGCGCAGATCGACTATGACGCGGTGGAACAATTATTGGAAAAGGAGCGCCGGCGGTCCAAGGCATACCTGCGCGCCCGGTTAGGATATAACGATGAAGCATATCGAGAACATTCCCCAAAATGAATGTACCGGCTGCGGCGGATGTATTGCGGTCTGCCCCAAGGACGCAGTCACTATGGGGACAGACGAATACGGTAATTACCGTCCCCAAATCGACCCACATAAATGTGTGGACTGCCAAAGATGCACACAGTTTTGCGCGCAGATCCACGCCGCACCCAAAAAAGCACCCTTGCAGGTGTATGGCGCGGTGGGGAATACAGCGGATTTGGTGGGCAAAAGCTCCTCCGGCGGTGTGTTTGCCACAGTTGCGGCGGCGCTGATCGAACAAAAGGGGCAGGTATACGGTGCGGCATCCCAATGCGTTGATGGCAAGCTGCAGGTGTATCATCAAGGCGCCTCCAATATTCAGGAAATGCAGAAAATGCAGGGGTCCAAGTATGTGCAAAGCAGGGCGTGGGAGGTTTACCGCGCTGTCAGCCGCAGTCTGCAAAAGGGACAGACGGTGCTTTTTACCGGTACCCCCTGTCAGGTAGCCGCGGTGAAGGCCTATACCGGCGATCCGGATAATCTGATCACCATGGATCTGGTGTGCCACGGTGTGCCTGCGGCACAGATGCTGAACGAAGCCCTGGCCCTTTTTGCAAAGCGTCTGCGGGGCAAGGTAACGGATTTTGCATTCCGTGATAAAAGCAAAGAAAAGCAGTTTACAAGCCGCTTGACTTTGCGCAAGGGCAGAGGCACAAAAACCTATTTTGTCCGTGCCCGATACCTGAGCTTTTATAATGCCTTTTTACAGGGCGACAATTATCGGGAGAGCTGCTATAGCTGCCGCTATGCAGGTATGGATCGGGCTTCCGACATCACCATTGGCGACTATTGGGGGATGCAGAAGCACCATAGCCATCAAATGCAGGGAAGAGAAGATTGGTCTTGCGTACTGGTCAATACAGAAAAGGGAAGCGCGTTTTTGGCGCAGTACGGCAAAGACCTGACCCTTGTGGAGAGTAAGCCCCAATGGGTAGCAGAGCAAAACGGACAGCTGCGCGCACCCAGTGCAAAGGGCCCTCATAGAGCCCGCCTGCTGGCGCTTTACAAAAAAGGCGGCTATAAGGCTGTGGAAAAAGCGTTTGTAAAGGAAAACGGCGGTCCGCTAAGATACCGACGGAGACTGTATAAAAGCCTTCGACAATAAATCCCCAAAAGGAATCCCTTATGAAAATAGAACGAACGAAAAATGCAAAAAAAAGCATCGCCGCCGGGCTGATTTTTAAGGTGGCGCAGATGATCCTGCCCTTTTTTATGCGCACGGTGATGCTTTATTATATGGGCGAGGAATACTTGGGGCTGAACGGCCTGTTCACCTCTGTTCTGCAGGTGCTGAATCTGGCGGAATTGGGTGTAGGATCTGCGATGGTCTTTAGTATGTATAAGCCTATTGCGGAGGACGATACCCCCCGTATATGCGCCCTGATGCGGCTCTACCGCACCTATTATCGGGTCATTGGACTGGTGGTTGCGGTGGCGGGTGTGGCGATTGCGCCCTTCATTCCCAAGCTGATTGCCGGGGACGTACCCAAAGAGCTGAACGTCTATGTGCTGTACTTTCTGAATTTGGGCGCGACGGTGCTCAGCTATTGGCTGTTCGCCTACAAAAACTGCTTGCTTCAGGCCCATCAGCGTACCGATGTGAGCAGCATTGTGGGGATTATCACCAACATCCTTCAATACGCAATTCAGCTTTTTGTGATACTGTATCTGAAGGATTACTATCTGTATCTCATTACGGTGCTGGCAATGCAGGTGGTCAATAATCTTGTGACGGCAGTGCTGGCAGGCAAAATGTACCCCCAATATCGTCCCCAGGGTCGGTTAGACCCTTCCGAGGTGCGTGAGATCAATGGCCGCGTGCGGGACCTGTTTGCGGGAAAAGTGGGGCAGGTGGTGTTCCGTTCGGTGGATACCATCGTGATCTCTGCGGTGCTGGGGCTGACCGTGCTGGGCCGATACCAAAGCTATTTCTTTATTATTACCTCCATTACCGGCGTGGTAGATATTATGATGAATGCCATCATCGCCGGTTTGGGCAACAGCTTCCTGACGGAAACCAAGGAGAAAAACTTAGAGGACCTGAAGAAATTTGCGTTTTTATTCCTGTGGCTGGGCGGCGTGTGTGCTTGCCTGCTGATCGGAATGTACCAGCCCTTTATGGAGATCTGGGTGGGGAAGGAAAAGATGCTCCCCTATGGCATCGTACTGTGCTTAGGGCTTTATTTCTTTATTTACGCCCTGAATAAGCTGCTCAATGTCTATAAGGATGCCGCGGGCCTGTGGCACGTGGACCGTTTCCGCCTTTTGACGGCGGCGGCGGTAAATTTGATACTGAACATTTTGTGGGTAAAGCCCTTCGGTTTGTACGGTATACTGTTGTCCACCGTGGCAGCCTGGGTCTTCGTGGCGATTCCCTGGATTCTGCACAATATTTTTACCCGACTGTTTGAGCGGAAAGACCGGGGTGCGGTCCTGACGGTTTTACTGGGGGAGAGTGCAGGGGCAGTGCTCAGTGCCGGGCTGGTCGTACTGGCAACGGTTTTTCTGAAGGGCAGTCCCTGGCTGCGCTTGCTTTTGGGCGGTGCGGCAGGGGCAGTGATTCCCCTTGCGGTGACCATTTTTTTGTACCGAAAAACACAGGTGTTTGCAGACAGTATGCGTTTTGCAGACCGCCTGACAAAAAATAAATTGCACTTACATAGAAGATTATGCCCGAAAAAGAGAAAGGAGGGCGGTGATTGATGACGGAAGAAATGGAAAGAGAAAGCGGCGTAGAGGCGATTGAGCAGCTGGTGCGGTCGGAGGAGGAAGAACGGGCGCACAGCCACCACAGCCACCACAGCCATCACGGCCATCATCACCATAAGCACCACCACAGCCATCATAAGCACCGCCGCAAGCACAGCTCCCAAAAGGGTGAAAAGCTGAAAAAGTGGTGGAAGCGCTTTTCTGCCAAGGCATATAAGAAGAAAAAGACCATTATAGGCGTCAGCGTTACGATCATTGTGTTGGTATTTGCCGCGGCGATCGCGGCGGAAATCATCCGAAACGGAGAAAAAGAGCTGCAGAATTTAACGGCCCGCGTGGAAAGCGGCTGGAGTCAGACCATCAAGCAGGAAGAGCTGACCGGCACAGTGGAAGGCTGGCAGGCGTCCGATGTAATTCCCTTTAGCTTCTCAGTGAAGAATGAGGAGCAGAGTGTTTTGCGGATCCAGGAAAGCCTGACCCTGAAGGTCACTGCCGCGGCAGACAGTCCCCTGGCGGTAAAGCAACAAGAGGATGCAAAAATTCTTTTGCGGGATCATGAGGGGCAAGTGCTTGAAACTGTGGAGGACCGCTTTGCGTTAACGTCGGGTGGCTATGTAGTGACCTATGTTTTGCCGGAGACCCTGTTGCACAAGGAAGACGGTAAGGTACTGCGAAGCTACAGCCTGTACATCGACCCCTACACCCTGTCCAATTATCAGGGGGCGGACATAGAGATCTTGGTGCGTGTGGATGCGCATGCGCAGAAAAAGAGCGACATTATTCCGGAAAACGCCCTGTCCGGCAAGGCGACGTTGTGGCGTAAGCTGTACTTTAAGGGCACGATGGGGCAGATGGATATACAAACAAGGCTGCCCAATCACTGGAAGGACCACGCCCAGGAGAAGGTGGCAACCATCAATAAGCTGATGGCGGGAAGTGAAGATAAGGCATCCTTTTTGTGGTATTCGGATGCCCACTGGCAGCAAAGCTATAAAATTTCTCCCAGCCTGTTAAAATACATCAGCGCAAACGCATATATTGATAAGACCGTGTTTGGTGGTGACCTTGCCACCTCCGGTAATGAGCTGGAAAGCCTAATGGAGTGGCGTGAAGCAGTCCGTGATGTGGAAAATCACCACAGTGTTATCGGCAATCACGACAACGAAAGCCCCATGCTTCCCAGTGAGGAGGCCCGCTACGATTTTCTGATCGCGCCGGAACGGACCCCGGATATGGTCCAGCCGGAAGGTGCACTATATTATTATATAGACAACGAACAGGAAAAAACTCGCTACCTGTACCTGTCCACCGGCAGAATGTGGGTGATGGAGGATGAGCTTCGCTTTGTGGCCGACAGCCTGAATTCCACACCGGCAGGCTGGCGTGTGGTGGTGCTGAGCCACATTTGGTTCCAGTATGAGGATACTGCCGCCCCCACCGTGGGCAGTGTGCCGGATTACTGCCGGGAGCTGATGCGGATGTTTGATCGGTATAATGCCCGCGAAAGTGGCGTCAATCCCCTGTGTATGGTGCCTTACGATTTCACAAACGGACAGGGCGAAGTGGTGCTCTGCGTGGGTGGTCATACCCATACAGATTATGATTTCCGCACCGAAGGCGGCATTGCGGTAATGCTGATGGAGACAGACAGCTACCAGGTCCGTGCCAACAGCCTGGCAGTTCGCCAAACAACTATGGAAGCGGCTGTCAGCGCGGTGATCGTGGATTATGATGCGCAGGTGGTTCGCGTGGTGCGTGTGGGACGGGGCGAGGACCGTACATTCCCTCTATACGCCGAAAAAAAGAGAAATAATCCCGAAAGTGACGAAAAAAAGGGTTGTAATTCAGGACCCAATGCGCTATAATTAGGATACGATACTGTGGATAACTGTCTGTATACCCTTTTTCAGGGCATACAGTTGGAGGATTTACTATGGATGAACAGGCTGTACAAATGACAGCAAATCAAAAGCGGGATAATGAGCCTGTAGAAATTGATCTTCTGCGTTTGTGGAATGCTCTGCGCAGAAAGTTTTGGATGGTCATTATTGCCACCGTTTTGGCAGGCGTCCTGGCCTTTACATACACCATGTTTGCGGTCACCCCGCTTTATAAAGCCACCGCCTTGTTTTATGTGAATAACAGCGACCTGTCCGTAGGCGACGCATCCTTCAGCATCTCCTCCGGCGACATTTCTACATCTAAAAGTCTGGTTTCTTCCTATATTGTAATTTTGAACACCAGAGGCACCATCAATGACGTGATCGATTACGCCGGCTCCGACCGGAGCTACGGCGAGGTGCGGGGCATGATCTCCGCCGCGGCAGTGAACGAAACCGAAATCTTCGCCGTGGATGTGACCAGCACAGACCCTGCAGAAGCGGAGAGCCTGGCAAATGCCATTGCCCACGTGATTCCCAAGCGGATTGCCAACATTATTGAAGGCTCTTCCGCCAAGGTTGTGGACTATGCTGTGCAGCCTGCTTCCCCCTACTCCCCCAGCTACACCAAAAACACTATGACCGGTCTGATGTTGGGCTTTTTGATCTCCGCGTTGCTCATCGTTTTGGTGGAAGCCTTTGATGTGACCATCAAAGAGGAAGAGGATCTGGACCGCTGCTGCAAATACCCCATATTGGCTAGCGTGCCCGATATGACCAGCGACAACAAAAAGGGTCGGTATTACTACCGTTCCTCCTATAAGCACAGCAGATATGCCTATGCCGACAAGGAACGGGGCAAGGGCCTCATTGGCAGCAACATCGGTTTTGCCGCCTCGGAAGCATACAAGATGCTGCGCACCAAAATCAAGTACTCCTTTACAGATGATAATAAGTGCCACGTGATCGCCATTTCTTCTGCAATGGCAGGCGAAGGCAAGAGTGTATCCTCTGCCAACCTGGCGCATACACTGGCACAGTTCGGTGAACGGGTGCTTTTGATCGACTGCGATATGCGCCGTCCCACCGTGGCGGAAAAGCTGGGGCTGAGTAAGACCCAGGGCCTTTCCGACTATCTGACCGGCACGATGGAGATTAACGGCCTGCTGCAGCGCTACAGCAGCAAGGCAAACGACAATGTGTTTTACGTGATGTCCGCCGGTCCCAATCCCCCCAATCCCATGGAGCTTTTAAGCTCTCCCAAGATGGAAACCCTGATGAAGAGCCTGCGCAATCTGTTCGACTATATCGTGCTGGATATGCCGCCCATCGGTGAGGTTTCCGATGCACTGGTTTCTGCCCGCATTGCCGACGGCCTGCTCTTGGTGGTGCGTCAGAATTACTGTAACCGCATTGCGCTGAAGGATGCCATTTGGCAGTTTGACTCTGTTGGCTGTAAGGTCTTGGGTGTGGTCGTCAACTGCTCCTATGACGATGCAAACAGCAAGTATAAATACGGCAAGTACAAGAAGTATGGCTACCGCTACTATCGTGGCAATCGCTACAGCCGTCAGTACTACCGTCAGGCCTACGGTGCAGACCGCACGGTGAAGGACCGCACACAGAATGCAGCCAAAACCGATGCCCGGTCTGATCAGAAAAGGTGAGTTCGGTGACGGACTTTCATACACATATCCTCCCCTGCGTTGACGATGGCAGTCAGTCTGTGGAGCAATCCCTCCAAATGCTTTCAATGCAGGCACAGCAGGGGATTCAAAATGTGGTGCTTACGCCCCACTTTTATCCCCAGTATCAGGAATTGGAGGAATTTTTGCAGCAGCGGGACGAGGCGTTTTTGCAGCTGCAGACGGCGGTGAAGGATCTGCCGCAATGTCCCCATCTGCATTTGGGCGCAGAGGTACACTACTACGGGGGAATGAGCAACTCCGAGGAACTTCGCCGCCTGACGGTGGGCAGTAGCCCCTATATCCTGATAGAGATGCCGGTCAGACCCTGGAACGACCGGGACTATCGGGAATTGGAGCTGATCCATCGAAAATTAGGGCTTATACCCATTATTGCGCATTTGGACCGTTATTTGGGCCCGTTCAGGACCGAGCGGATTTTCCGCCGCCTGGAGGCGCTTCCTGTGAAGATTCAGGTCAATACCGCCTTCTTTACGGAAAAGGCCACCTGCCGCAAGGCTCTCAGATATCTGCAGGCAAAGCGGATCCACTTCATTGGCTCCGATTGCCACAGCACAGAGCACCGCAAGCCCAATATGAAAGAGGCAATAGACAGAATATGCCGGGGAACAGACGGGCAGATGCTTGCCTACCTGCAGTCCCAGGCAGAGGCTGTTTTTTGTAAAATGTAAAACTTTGCCGATGGCAAATCAAATATTATGGAGATGATATTATGAAGAAGTTAGTGAACATCCTGTTGGTTTTGGTGATGCTTTTCAGCATCGCTGTGCCCGCTGCCGCTGTGAACGAAGACTTTGTACCCAGCATCACCGAGAAGGACGCACCTGAATTGGTGGAGCAGGGCACCGACGAAAACGGCCAGCCCATTTACGGCGAAGTCGTGGACGCAGACGGTAATGTTGTTTTTTCAGTTGGTGACGGCGTGATCCGTATTACTCCGCTGTCCAAGCTGGAGGAGCTGCGTAAAATTGACGTACCTGCCGCCGAAATGCTGGAATTTGTATATGAATTCCTGCAGAAGAACAGCTATTATTTTGGCAGAGAAACGGTTGTACGCGACCTGTTCGACGTGACCGTTGTCAGCCGCGAGCTGGAGGAAGCGTTGGCACCCAAGGGCCAAACCATTACCCTGCGCTTCAATCTGAACGTGGCCGCTGATACCGAGCTGGAAGTGCGCACCTACAAGAACGACGAGTGGGTCGATGTAGTGGATGTGGTGAACAACGGCGATGGCACTGTCAGCGTGACCTTCGAGGATTTCTGCCCTGTTGCTTTCATTGTTGGTCACGTACAGATGGCAGGCGAAAAGGATTCCACCTGCTGGATCTGGTGGGTCGTGATCATTGTGGCTCTGCTGCTGATCGCTCTGCTGATCTTCTTGCTGTGGCGCAACAAAAAGAATAAGAAGGCCTAATGAACAGGAAATGAGTTGGTGAAATGAGCACAAGGCATCATTTGCTGAAGGTGCTGGCAATCATCGCAATCGTTGCATTGGTTTTTGTGGTCGTGTTTTCCGCACTGCATCTTGCGGAGTCCTCTCTGGTCAAGAAAAACCCGGTAGAGGATCAGCATACCTCCAAGACCATTGTTCGGGACGGGGTGGCTTATTACCCCCGCCAGGACATTACAACGGTGCTCCTGATCGGCGTTGACGATTCGGGAGAAAAGGTGGGCAGTGTATCCTACCGAAACGATGGGCACGCAGATGTGCTTTTGCTGGCAATTTTAGACGACACGAATAAAACCTATAACATTATCTCTGTGAACCGAGATTCCATGGTTACAATGCCTGTTTTGGGCATTGGCGGTCGCCCTGCAGATACCCGCTACGGGCAAATTGCGCTCAGCCATACTTACGGCGGCGGTTTGGAAGACAGCTGCGAAAATGTAAAAAAGACGGTATCCGACCTGTTCTGTGGCATTGGCATTGATTACTATGCCGCAATGAATATGGACGGTGTGCCGGTTTTGAACGACGCGGTAGGCGGCGTTGAGGTAGAGGTAGTGGACGATTTCTCCGGCATAGACGATACCATTGAAATGGGTACGGTGGTGCTGAAGGGAGAGCAAGCGCTGAACTTCGTGCGGATTCGTATGGGCGTAGGTGACCAGCTGAATTTGTCCCGAATGGATCGTCAAAAAGCCTTTATGGATGGCTTTATTCAGAAAATTCGCGGCCAGTCCGACGGGTATTTGCTGGATCTGTACGACAAGGTTGCCGACTATGTGGTAACCGACTGTAACGGCAATGCAATGGCAGATCTTGCAAGTCGCTTTGCAGAATACAGCTTGGATGAGATCGTTTATCTGAAGGGCGAAAATGTGAAGGGCGAGGTCTTTATGGAGTACCATTTAGACGCGGATGCGCTGGATCAGATGACTGTTGAGCTTCTCTATGAGCCTAAAAAATAATAAAGATGGCAAAAGGGAGTGTTGCAAATTGTATGCAACACTCCCTTCCGCATTTTATCGAAAGCAAAAAAATTCTAAGTCAAAAGACAGCGCGTTTTGGTTTCAAATACGCGCATTTCCTTGTTGCAATTACGAAAAAAACCGCTATAATGGAACATAGGACAGACTGCATACTGCTCCGTAATGGACGGGGTATGATTTGATGAAAAGGACTGTGTCAAATGAAAGAATTTTCATATCGAGCAGACAATGCGGTGATCGCACTGGAATCACCATCACACTACATTTGGGATTGCTCGGTGATTTACGCCGAAGGCAAGTACCACATGTTTTCTTCCCGCTGGCCTCGGGAGCTGGGCTTTGGCTGGAACTGGGTATATAACTCAGAAATTGCCCACTTCGTGTCAGACAAGCCGGAAGGACCGTATACCTTCCTGCGGGTGGTTTTACCCCGTCGGGGACGGGAATACTTTGACGGAATGAATACCCACAATACCTGTGTTCGCTACTGGAACGGAAAATATTACCTCTATTATATGGGCACCACCTACGGCGGCCCTGTTCCTTCAGAGGAGCAATCCCCGGAACGGAACGTAGAGGTGTGGAATCGTAAACGCATTGGTATTGCGGTGGCAGATTCCATATATGGGGAATTTGTCCGTCAGGACCGTCCGGCGCTGGAGCCTCGGGGCTGTCAGTGGTGGGATTGCACCATCACCACCAATCCTGCGGTTGCCATTTTGCCCGATGGGAAGACTTATATGATCTATAAATCCCGTTCCCACGCCGGTGCAACGCTGAAGCTGGGCATTGCGGTGGCAGACCGTCCCGACGGTCCGTTTACCCGATTGAGCGATGAGCCGATTTTGGCAATGGAGCATCCGGATATGCACGTGGAAGACCCCTTCCTGTGGTACGATGCGCAGAGAAAGAAATTCTGCGTAATAGCCAAGGACGACAGCAAAAACGGCCACTATGGCGTGACAGGGGAGTGGGGCTGCGGCTTCTATGCCGAAAGCGATGATTGCATCCATTTTCATATTCCCGAGGATCCCAAGGTGTTTTCCCGCACAGTCCACTGGGCAGACGGAACAACCACCCAGCAGGGCAATATGGAGCGAACTTGGGTGCTGTTTGACCAGGCAGGACAGCCGGCATATCTGTTCAATGCCAGCGGTGCAGGCCCGATCCCCTATAGTTTTGAAGGGAAAACCTATGTGGTTGCCCAGAAGTTTGAAAAGATCTGATTGGAGGATATCTTATGAAAAAAGTTGTGTTGTTAGGCGATTCTATCCGGGCGATCGGCTATGGCCGCAAAGTACCGGAAATGCTGGGTGAGGAGTATACGGTATGGCAAAGCGAAGATAACTGCCGCTTTGTAAAGTATACCCTGCGGATGCTTTTCGAGTGGAGAGAGGATATCAAGGACGCAGACATCATCCACTGGAATAACGGCCTGTGGGACACCTCCACAGGACTGTTCGACGACGGTGGAAAGCCCTTCACCGAGGAAGAGGAATATGTGGCCAATATGCTGCGGGTAGCAGAGGAACTGCTGAAGATCACCCCCAACGTGATTTTTGCCACCACTACCCCTGTTCACCCGGAATATCAGTATAACAGCAACGAGGTCATTAAGCGCTACAATGCGGTCCTCGTTCCCAAGCTGCAGGCAATGGGCATTCGCATTAACGATCTGCACAGCTTGGTCTCTCAGGATGTGGAAGGCTATATCTGCGAGGATCAGCTGCACCTGAATGAAAAGGGTGCGGAAGCTTGCGCCAAGCAGGTGGTAAATGCTATTCGCTCCATTTAAATACATAAAACCGTTTTTTAAAATTAGTCTGGAGGAATCATTATGAAGCGTTCTGAAATCAACAAAGCACTTAAAGAGCTGGAAGCCGCCTGCGAGCAGTATCGCTGCTACCTGCCCCCCTTCTGCCACTTTACCCCGGAGCAGTGGCAAAACATTGGTCACGAATATGACGAAGTCCGCGACTGTATGCTGGGCTGGGACATTACCGATTACGGTATGGGCGATTTTGAGAAGATGGGCTTTTCTCTGATCACTATTCGTAACGGCAACCGCGCTATGGCAGACAAGTATCCCAAGGTTTACGCAGAAAAGCTGCTGTATCTGAAGGACGGTCAGTATGCGCCCAACCACTTCCACTGGTATAAAACCGAGGATATCATCAATCGCGGCGGCGGAAATGTGCTGATTCGTGTGTACAACAGCCTGCCCAACGAGGAAATTGACTACGAATCCGATGTTACCGTCCACACCGATGGCCGTACATACACTGTGCCTGCAGGCAGTCAGATTCGCCTGACGCCCGGTGAGAGTATCCACATTCAGCAGTTCTTGTACCACGACTTTACGGTAGAGCCCGGCTCCGGAAACGTATTGCTGGGCGAAGTGAGCCAGTGCAATGACGATAATACCGACAACCGCTTCAATCCTCCTGTGGGTCGTTTCCCCACCATCGAGGAGGACGAGGCACCCTACCGTCTGCTGTGCAACGAGTATCCGGAGGCAAAGTAATGAAGATTTTATTTCAGGGAGATAGTATTACAGATGCCGGTCGGGATTACGCTGACCCCCATAACTTAGGCTTCGGCTATCCCAAATATGCCGCAGAGCTGCTCAAAGCCCAATATCCCGATGTTTCCTTCGAGTTTGTGAATTTGGGTATTAGCGGCAATCAGACCAAGGACCTGCTGGAAAGAGTGGAAACAGATTTTGTGGACATTCAGCCGGATATTGTGTCGATCATGATCGGCGTCAATGATGTGTGGCACCACGCAGAGGATCGTTCCTGGATCCCGAATGATGTGTTTGAAGAGCGGTACCGCCGCGTTCTGCAGGCTTTAAAGGACCGCACAAACGCCAAAATCATGATCATTGAGCCGTTTTTGATTCCGGTGGAGGACAAGCTGTTCTTCCGTGAGGACCTTTCACCGAAGATCGAGATCATCCGCAAGCTGGCAAGAGAATTTGCGGATGTATATCTGCCCACGGATGGGCTGCTGCACGCCGCGATGATCGGCAAAGAGCCAACAGCGTTTGCTGCGGATGGCGTGCACCCCACCCAATACGGTGCAGAGTATATCGGAGGGCTGTACGCACAGTACATTGCTCCCCTTATTAAAGAATAAGGAGATAATCCTATGGATGTAGTTGCATTGGGCGAATTGCTGATCGACTTCGCCACAATTACCACAGATGCGGATGGCTACCCCACAATGGCGGCCCATCCCGGCGGCGCGCCTGCAAATTTCCTGGCCGCGCTGACCAAATTCGGCTGTAAGACCGCCCTTCTGGGCAAGGTGGGCAATGATGCCTTCGGCAAGCTGCTCACAGGCACCCTGATCAGGGCGGATATTGAGACCTCCGGCCTGATCGTTGCAGAGGATGTGTTTACCACACTGGCTTTTGTCACCTTCGATGAAAGCGGCGACCGTTCCTTCAGTTTTGCCCGCAAGCCCGGCGCGGATACCCGTATGTCATACGAGGAGCTGAATTTGAAGCTGATCGAGGATGCAAAGGTGTTCCACTTTGGCACATTGTCTCTTACTGATGAGCCTGCCCGTACCGCCACCTATAAGGCGGTTGCCTATGCCAAGAGCCTGGGCAAGATGATCACCTATGATCCCAATCTGCGCAAGCCCTTGTGGAGCAGTATGGACGAATGCAAAAAGCAGCTTTTATGGGGCCTCAGCCAGGCAGATGTGGTAAAGATCAGCGATGAGGAAGTGGAATTTTTGTTTGGCTGTACGCCTGAAGAAGGCGCAGACAAGCTGCTGGGCGAATTTGGTGTGACGCTGGCAATGGTCACCTTAGGACCGAACGGCGCATACCTGAAGAACAAAACTGCCAGCACCTACGTGAAGTGCCCCAAGGTCCACCCCATCGACACCACCGGCGCCGGAGACATTTTCGGCGGCAGTGCAGTCAGCCGTCTGCTGAAGCTGGGCAAGGATCCCGGCGTGCTCAATGCAGAAGAGCTGCACTATGTGGGTAGCTTTGCGTCCGCAGCCGCAAGTCTTTCCACAGAGAAGCAGGGCGGCATTTCCAGCATTCCCGAGGAAGCTGAAGTATTGGCACATCTTTAATCCGCTGAAGACAGCGTTACATCATTTTTTTGGAGGAATCTGTATGAAAAACCGTTACATTGGAGATTACCCTGTAATTGGCATTCGTCCCATCGTGGATGGCCGACGTGGCCCGATGATGCTCCGTGAATCCTTGGAGCCGATTGTTTGGGCAATGGCAAACGCCGCCAAAAAGCTGTTTGAGGAGAATCTGTTTTACTCCAACGGCGAGCCTGTCAAGGTCGTTATGGCGGATACCTGCATTGGTCGCGTGCCTGAAGCGGCTGCCTGCGCCAACAAATTCAAAAAAGAAGGCGTAGACATCACCTTGTCCGTAACACCCTGCTGGTGCTACGGCTCTGAGACTATGGATATGGATCCCACTACCATTAAGGGCGTATGGGGCTTTAACGGCACCGAGCGTCCCGGCGCTGTGTATTTGGCCGCTGTTTTGGCAGGTCACGCACAGAAGGGTCTGCCCGCCTTTGGCATCTACGGTCATGAGGTACAGGATCGGGATCAGATCACAGAAGTACCCGAGGATGTAAAAGAAAAGCTGCTGCGCTTTGGCCGTGCCGCACTGGCCGTTGCCACCATGCGCGGCAAGTCCTACCTGCAGATCGGTTCTCAGTGTATGGGTATTGCCGGCTCCATTATGGATCAGGACTTTATGGAATCCTACCTGGGTATGCGTGTTGAGTCTGTAGACGAGGTAGAGATCCTGCGCCGTATGGAAGAAGGCATCTATGACGAGGAAGCCTTCCGGAAGGCACTGGCCTGGACCAAGGAGCACTGCAAAGAGGGTCGGGACGATAACCCCGAGTCCGTCTCCTTCCTGGGCAAGGACCACAAAATCAAGTTTACCCCCGAGGAAAAGGAAAAGCAGTGGGAATTTACCGTCAAGATGTACTGCATCATCAAGGATCTGATGGCAGGCAATCCCAACCTGCCGGATAAGTTTGAGGAAGAGAAGGTTGGCCACAACGCTATTGCAGGCGGCTTCCAGGGTCAGCGTCAGTGGACGGACCACTGGCCCAACTGTGACTATCCTGAGGCACTGCTCTCCTCCACCTTCGACTATGAAGGCGCCCGTGAGCCCTACACACTGGCTACCGAAAACGACGTGCTCAACGGCCTGGGTATGCTGTTTATGCGTTTGCTGACCCACCGGGCTCAGATCTTCGCGGACGTGCGTACATACTGGTCCGGCGAGGCAACACAGCGGGTCACCGGCTACAAGCTGGAGGGTAAGGCGGCTGAGTCCAACGGTATTATCCACCTGCTGAACTCCGGCGCGGCCTGTTTGGATGCCTGCGGTGAGTGCACCGACGAAAACGGCAATGCCATTATGAAGAAGTGGTGGGAAGTCACCGAGGAAGACATCAAGAAGATGACCGATGCCACCGTATGGTGTGAGGCAGGCTTCGATAACTTCCGCGGCGGCGGATTCTCCAGCCACTATACCACCCGTGCAGAGATGCCCTGTACCATGATTCGTCTGAATCTGGTTAAGGGATTGGGCCCTGTTCTGCAGATCGCAGAAGGCTGGACCGTCCGTCTGCCGGATGAGGTTTCCGACAAGCTGATGGAGCGTACCAACCCCACCTGGCCCTGCACCTGGTTCGCACCCCGTTGCGACGGCAAGGAGGGCTCTCCCTTCAAGACTGCATACGAAGTGATGCAGAACTGGGGCGCAAACCACGGCGCAATTTCCTACGGCCACATCGGTGCAGACCTGATCACCATGTGCTCTATGCTGCGCATTCCTGTGTGTATGCACAACGTGCCGGAGGAGGACATCTTCCGTCCCGCCGCATGGAACGCCTTTGGTATGGACAAGGAAGGTCAGGACTATCGCGCCTGCGCAACCTACGGCCCGCTTTATAAGTAATAAACCAAGGTGGCGGCGTTTAAAGCCGCCACCCATTTATAAGGAGATACGCTTATGCTTAAAAATATTCCGCCGATTCTCTCCCCGGAACTACTGAAGGTGCTGTGCGAGATGGGGCATAGTGACCGCATTTGCATCGGTGACGGCAACTTCCCCGGTGCGGCAATGGCCAAGGCGAAAAACGCCATTTTCCTCCGCGCTGACGGTCACGGCGTGCCTGAATTGCTGGATGCCATTTTACAGGTGATGCCTTTGGACACCTACATTGAAAAGCCCGTCGTTTTGATGGAAAAGATGGATTGCGATAAGGACCTGGATATTCCTGTTTGGAAGACCTATAAGGAGATCGTGGCAAAGCACGATGACCGCGGTGAAAATGCGGTAGGCAATATCGACCGCTTCAAGTTCTACGAGGAAGCCAAGGATTGCTATTGCGTGATCCAAACCGGCGAGACCGAGATCTATGCCAACGTCATTCTCCAAAAGGGCGTTATTAAGCTTTAAAATCCGAAGAATTGTATATGAAAAAGTGCGTTGCTTTATTTCAAGCAACGCACTTTTTGTCAGTATAATCGGGTAAAGGAGCGATAGTGATCGCTGGTGTAGTAAACGATGCCGGTTTTTGTGTAGACCAGCCGTTTGCTGCCGCGACTGCCGGAAGTGGAGTAAAGTGTGCCAATGTCACATTCGTAATAGGTCTGCCCATCCGGGAGCAATCCTTCGTAGTTGTAGAATCGGTCACCGCCAATGCAGTATCCATTTTTGGATAACACCTTGGGAGCGGTGCTTCCAAAGCGGTTTTGGGCCTGACTTTTGGTGATAAAGTTGGAGGGCAGACAGTGATAGGTGTGAATGTAGGCCGCAACCTCATCTTTATAAGTAAGACCGGTGGCAGGCGGTTCGGTAGGCTTTTCGGTAGGCGGTTCGGTAGGCTTCTGCGTGGGCGCCTCGGTGGGTGCTTCGGTGGGTGCCTCGGTGGGTGCTTCGGTGGGTGCCTCGGTAGGAGCCTGAGTAGGAGCTTCCGTCGGTGCCTGGGTAGGTCTTTCGGTGGGCTTTTCCGTGGGTCGCGGGGCAGGAGCCTGCGTAGGCGGCTCGGTGACCTCCGGCTCTGTGGTTTCCGGTACGGTGGTCTCCGGCACGGTGGTCTGTACGATGGCATCTGTTGTGACCTGGGTGGTTTCGGGAAGCTGCGGGCTTTGCGGCGCACAGCCTGCCATAGACAGAAGCAGTAATAAGGCTAAAAATAAAGATGTAAGCTTTTTCATTTCTCTATGATCCTTATGTATATATTATGGCGTCATCATTACGGTCAGGCGGGGGTTTTCCTCACAAGCCTCACGAAAAACGTAAAGCAGCTTTCCGCACCAGTCCCCAACAGCATAATGCAGTGCGTGAAAATTGGTAAGAGTAAGCTCTGTTTGCTTTGAAATGTCCGTCAGGCAGTCGTAAAGGGCATCTAAATTGTGGCCGTAGTAATCGGGGAAGGAGAGGGCCTGCGCCAATGCCTGATGTACAGCGGCAGGGGTGCTGAGCGGCTTGCAGTCGATGGTGATTTTCTTCATAATATTCTCCTGAAGTAACCGATTTAACCATCGGTTACTAAAATTTAATTACGCATCCTACTTATTATAGCCCACCCCCATAGGAAAGTCAATGAGAAACCCAAACACCGGCGGTATACTCAGCGGCCTATTCCAGTACCGCCTTTAGCTTCATGAGGGCCTTTTTTTCGATACGGCTAACGTAGCTGCGGCTGATGCCGGTGATCTTTGCCACATCCCGCTGCTTTTGGGGTGTGCCGCCGCCCAATCCGTAGCGCAGGGTAATGACCTGCTTTTCCTGCGGGGTGAGCACCCGGTCTATGGCGCTGAGCATCTTTCTGATATCCTCCCGATTGCTGATGCGCTCCAATAGATCCTCATCCTGTGCCACCACATCCATCAGCGAAAGGGCCGCGCCGTCTCCCGCGGTCTCAATGTAATCCGACAAGGAGACGTCCTGACTGCTCTTTTTCTGACTGCGGAAATACATCAAAATTTCATTTTCCACGCAGCGGGCGGCATAAGTACCCAGCCGAGCACCTTTGGAGGGATCGAAGCTTTCGATGCCCTTGATCAGCCCGATGGTGCCGATGGAGATCAAGTCTTCCTGATCGGCATTTTGGGCGTAGTATTTTTTCAGAACGTGGGCGACTAAGCGGAGATTGTGTTCGATCAGCACATTGCGTGCCTGCAAATCTCCGTTTTTAAACCGGGTGATATACGCGTCTTCTTCCTGGCGTGTCAGAGGCCGGGGAAAGCTTCCCGAGCCTAACTGCAGTGCAAACATCAATCCGCTGACGATGAGCCAGACGGCGGCGATCATACGCCTCACCTCCAATATACTGTATTGCCCCCTGCCAGTCCTTTTTCCCAATCCCGGGCAATAAAACTCAAATCAGCCTAAGTAGGTGAGAGAAAACCGTATACCATCAAGCCCCCCCGCACAATCAATCCTCCCCCGTAACATTTTCTATCAATTTTTAGTAAACAATCGAAAAAAGCACCTGTTGCTCATTAAATAAGCAACAGGTGCTTGCAGGCTCATTTGGTTTGTCAGAAAGACAATAATATCTCTATATTCAGTGTCCGCTGTGATTCATCCTCTCTTGTATTAGTTACACATTCTTTGTCCATTCTAAATCATTTATTTCAGATTTGAGCCTTGGGGTACCGATTTTATAAATCAGAGGATCATCCAATTTTAAATCAATTCCTTTTACTTCTACTAAATCTGAAGCAAAAGCGGAACAGTCTTCAGGATTAAAAAGAACGATATTTATTCCTTCTCTATGTAGAGAACTTCTAAATCTTAATCCGTCAAATCCCATGTTTTTAATTTCTTCGGCAATATACTGTGTGGGCAGATACTTTGTTGCATCACCGTTATACGGCTTTGAAAACATCTCTCCTATTGTGTTGTACAATCTCGGTAGTTCTACCACTTCATCATTCACTATGTCGTGGATATCTAAAGTTAAGTCGTATAGTTTAACATCCTTTGTCAATCTAAACCTTGCAACACTTACCGTATCACCTATAATTGGTCTTACTTCATATACAGGGGTTACTGAATCTTCACTTAAATATAAGTATCGAATATGATCAGGATTTGCTCTCCCATTGCCGACAAGATCTGCTTTTGGAGCGCCTGAATCCTCAGCATTCCAGCCTTTGAATCTCACATTTTGTTTCCACTTCTTTTGTGCGTTAACAAGTTCCGGTGTTTCATCATAATCGTAATTACCATAAATCTCCGGCATCAAAGAAAGAATCTTTTCCTCATCCGTCCATTCGTTAAGTATTTTTTCAATCTCAGATTTACTACATCCGTTCTCCTGCAAATAGTATTTTACAAGTTTGTTGAAATTGCTCTTTTCGAAAACACGGGCACGATATAAAACAACACCTTTTTTGAGGATCGTTACTGCGTTTTCTTTGCACTCGTAGATCTCATCTATAACTGCATGCTTGACCGAAAAGCGATTTTTATAGATTAATTCTTCTTCGAAGTTCTTCCATTGCGAGTTCCTTTGTTTGATGTCTTCCATAAGCATTGCGAGCAGGAGAAACTTCCATTCATCGCTATTCATATGTTCAAAGTCCGTTTTTATATCTTTATCCATCTTTTCTCCTTTTTACTGTTCACGCATGTATCTAATTAGTAACAATCCCTATTTCGCTTATTCCATTTCAAATCGTATAACCAATTACGCTTAACCCTAACTATATATTCGTCCTCTTTCTTGTATTCCTCATAAAAGGACTCTCTAAAATAAGGCGTTGGACGATATGTGCCCTTTTTGATACATTCACTCAAAGGAAAGAAACTGCGTTCGTGCTCTATAGCATTTTCATCCTCAAACTGTAAATATTCTTCTGTATCACAAATTAGCAAATGTCCCGTATGATTCTCAGAAAATCTTTCGGCAGTGTATATCCTTCCGGTAAAACTTTGTATCTCTCGATTGGAAAGACGTTGACAGGAACGAAATAGAACAGGTCTTTCTGGAGGCAAATATATTTTTAATACAAGATCCCACACATCGTAGTAAGCTTTCGTCTTCTCAGCGCCATCAGTCATCACCCAGTTACATATAAATGAAACGGACTCCTGTAATAGTGGAATATCTTCGGTCATGAAAGCCACAATGTTCTCTGCTATTTTCCTCTTATTTTTCGATCCTATTCTATACAAGAATTCCTTCGCCTCATTTCTCATTCTTTTGTAAGAACATACTTTTTCAAGAAAAAATATTAATACTCATTATCCGTCCACATTTCACACTGGCTGATAACAGTCTCAATGGCATCTTCATACTGTTCCGGCGGATAATCGTACTTCTTTAGCAGACGCTTAACCATCTTGCGCATCTTGGCACGTGCGGTCTCTTTCTTCTGCCAGTCAATCGTCCTGTTTTTACGAAGCAACTCGGTAAGCTCCTGAGTCATTTGCACAAGCACATCATTTTTGTAAAAATCTTTAATTGCTTGTGGCTTCGTCAAAGCATCGTAAAACGCAAGTTCTTCCTGTGTTAATCCTAGATCTTCGCCAGCTTTGTGAGCCTTTGCAATTTCCTCTGCTGCTGCCAAAAGTTCCTTAATGACTTCATCGTTGCTGATATGCCCATTGTAGTAAGCGTTCATAATACGGGCAATCATTTCCGAGAACTTTTGTGATTGTACAACATTGGTTCGCTTATACAGGGAAACCTGTTCAGCAAGTAATTTCTTCAAAATCTCCACAGCAATATTCTTTTGTTTCATCTTGGAGATTTCTTCAAGAACATTGGCATCAAACAACGAGAAATGCTCACCCATCTTTCGACTGTCGAACAGGCTGATAACGCCTTCACTCTGGACACTTGCCTTCAACAGTTCATTGATTTGTGCATTGATCTCTGTGAGGGACATAGGCTTTCCGCCGTTGCCGCCATAAGTAAGCTTTATAACGGTAGATCTCACCGCCTCAAAATAGGCAGCTTCTCGGCGTTCCTTATCCGTAGTCATACTGGAACAGAGCGACATTGCCTGCCGCATCAGCATCGATTCTTTAAGGTACAAATCCTTTCGATCCTGCGCTTGCGCATCCAGCACAAAGTTTGCACCGTCCGTAATAGCTTGTGCCATTTCAAGTGCAGAGCCTTTGATAAACCCGCTGTAATCGAAACCGTGGAATAAATCACGGCATACCTGCAGTTTTTCCTGGAACTTGGGATATGCTGTCTTTGCAATATCCATATCACCGTATTTAGAACGGTCACGGGCGGTATACTCGTTCATTGCCGCTTTAAGTGCAGATGCAATGCCTACATAGTCAACGACAAGACCGCCTTCTTTGTCACCAAACACACGATTCACACGGGCAATTGCCTGCATCAAATTATATCCGTGCATAGGCTTGTACACATACATCGTAGCCATTGACGGAACGTCAAAACCGGTGAGCCACATATCGACAACAATAGCGATTTTCATAGGATCATTATTGTCCTTGAATTTGCGGGCAAGTTCTTCTTTGTGGCGCTTAGTTCCAATTATTTCTTTCCAGTCCTCTGGATCGTTGTTGCCGCTGGTCATAACGACACCCATCTTTTCTTTCCAATCGGGTCTCACCTCTAAAATGCGGCGGTAGATCTTCATTGCAATGGGGCGCGAATAGGCAACGATCATCGCCTTGCCAGTCAGGAGGTTTGCTCTTCCTGATTCGTAATGCTTGACGATATCATCCACCAGAGAGGTAATGGTAGAATCTGCACCAAGTACACTTTCCATTTGCCCAAGCATTTTCTTTGATTTTTCAATGGTAGTAGAATCGGCTTGTTGCTCTAATAAATCGTATGTAGAGTCAATAAGTTTCAGCGTATTTTCGTCTAACTTTAAGTGAACAACGCGGCTTTCGTAGTAAACAGGACGAGTTGCACCATCTTCAACCGCCTGCGTCATATCATAGATATCGATGTATTCACCGAACACCTCACGGGTATTGCGATCCTTGGACGATACCGGAGTTCCTGTAAAGCCGATAAATGTGGCATTAGGCAAAGCGTCACGAATGATACGAGCATTACCAACAACAATGCGCGCCTCGGTTTCGCCCTGCGCATTTTCGCTCATAACAACACGCTCATCCATACCGTACTGTCCGCGATGCGCTTCATCAGCCATAACTACGATGTTGCGGCGGCTAGATAACGGTTCTTCGCTTTCCTCAAACTTAAACATGGTAGTGAAGATAATTCCGTTTGCCTCTCTACCGTCCAACAACTGTTTCAGATGCACCTTGCTTTCTGCCTGTACCGGTGTTTGCCGCAAGAACGAGGCACATTTAGAAAACTGGGAATAAAGCTGATCATCAAGATCGATTCTGTCGGTCATAACAACAATAGTCGGACTATCTAGTGCATCTTGCAGTAAATGGGCATAGAACACCATAGACAGTGATTTGCCACTGCCTTGCGTATGCCAAAACACGCCGCCTTTACCATCGGTAACGGTAGCGATTTTCGCACGCTCAACCGCTTTGCGAACAGCAAAGTACTGATGATAGCCTGCTAATATCTTAAATGCTTTTGCCTGTTCCACAGAGAAACAAATAAAATTCTTGATAATATCCAGTAGCTGTGCCTTGTCGAACATCCCCTCATAGAAGGTCTGAAAATCTGCGAGGGTTACGGTTTCTGTTCCGTCTTTGGATTTCCATTCCATAAAACGATCAAGGCCAGAGGTGATCGTGCCTGCTTTGTTTGTAGTCAGATCACTGATTACACAGATGGCGTTGTAATTGAAAATAGACGGGATATCCAGCATATAGTTGCGGATCTGATTATACGCATTCTCGGCATTAACCTCATCCTTTGACGGACTTTTCAGTTCGCACAAAACCAAGGGTAAACCGTTTATAAACAGAATAATATCAGGACGGCGATTGTTGCCATTTTCTATGTAGGTAAATTGATTTACAACATAAAAACTGTTGTTCTCAACGTTTTTGTAATCCACAAGGTAAACAAGAGAGTTTCTTTCTTCACCGGACACATAATATTTAACCGGCACACCATTCTGCAGATAGTCCATAAATAGCATGTTCTTCTGCAACAGACTACCTGTATCAAAATCACGCAGCTTGGCTATCGCTTCTTGAATGGCATCTAGAGGCAACCCCTTATTCAGTTTCACAAGACTATCCTGAAGGACAGCATCCAGCAGAGGGCTGGAATAATCACGCTCCATATCGGGCGCATAGATGTGGGTATAACCCATCCTCTCGAACAGCTCAATAATAGCTTGCTCGTATAATTCTTCTGTGAAGTGCATATTGGTGCCTCCTATAAAAGGTTTTACTTGTTCGTGAGAGTTAACTCATTCCAAATTCTTTTGTGGTATTTATGAGCAAACTCGCTCATCGTATTGATATAGTCTTTTTTGCATTCTTTTATATTTTTATCGCCTATAATTGCCATTAGCACCTTCCACAAGGAAGTATAGAGCTCGTGAACATCGTTTTCCAATATGCCAGGAAACAAAAACTCCATTTGATGCAGTGAGTGTTCAAATGTGTATACTTTTTTTATGACAATTTTGAAATCAAGTTCTTCATACTTAAGTTCGTCAAAAAATAGCATACAGTCCTTGCGCATATCTTCTACAGTTTCACTTTTTTGCAAAGCTTTATTGAACGAAACACAACGTTCAAATAACTGAAAGACTTCATACCGCTTGTCGAACAATGCAATCTTGTTCTGCTCTTCGGCAATCTTCTTAGGAACTCTTATTGCGTAAAATAACGCGAAAGCAGAAATTAAAATTGTAATAATAGTCAATCCTAACTGTACATAATCAATCCAGCTAGGATTTCCTAATTCTTCAATTGCTTTAATTAATTCTTCCATACATTCTCCATATTACAATTTTGACAAATCAATGGAATATCCGTTTTTCTGCATTTCCTTTGCAAGCGAAAGTTTGGCGTCTTCTACATTATCCTTAAAGGGTATGTATATAAGCCCATGTATATCCGAAGGAGATTCCATATCTTCTGCTTGTGATAATAGAATTGCTACTTTTTCTCGTCCTTTTGAAGCAAGTAACATACCGAGTTCTAAAACTACATTTTGACGAACACGATATTTTTTATTGGCTTCATTATCTTTTGCATATCCGATATCATCGGGAGTGGCAAGAACTATACCGAAATCAGCCTGTGCAGTATATTCTTCCAATTTCTCAATAATAGTTGCACCTGCAGAAGGTAACTGATCTAGTATCAGAGGCTCTAAATCCCAACGACGGAGCATAGCTTCTAATTGTGTGCGCGCATATTTATTATGTCCGTATACAACAAACACTTTATTATTTTGAGGGGTAGTATTAGCAGATGTATTGCTAAATAATTGCTCTATAATATCTTTGTTTTTACCTTGACAATTTACGGTTCCTTTGTCCCAACAATTAATAACACAACCATTTTCTAATTTTAAAACCGTTCCTAAATCATTTCCAGATCGTGTTTCGGAAGAAATCTTGAAATTTGATTTTTTTAAAATTGCTTTTGCATTTTCTAGTGTCATAATAATAGCCATTTCATTATCCCCTTTATGTTTATTTTATATTTGAATGTCAGAGACATCAATCTCGCCGGACATGAGCCTCGGCAAGAGTGTATCCCTCAACTCAGCCAATTTTGCGGCTTCGCGGCTGTTCGCCTGCATTGCTTGATACATTGGAGCGACCACCGATTCGAACTCGGCAAGGCGCTCGGCAGGAGGAATGGCAAGTTCCAGTGCGTTAAGTATGTCAGTGGTCATGCTTGGCACAGCAGAACCGGCATTCATGGAAGCAAGATCCTTGGCCTTCACAAAATGGAACACGAATTTTGCTACATTCGGAACCTTCATCTCGGTGTAGAACATGGTGTCAACTGACCAGAACGGCTCATTCACATACATGACATTGTTAAGCGTTCCTTTTCTGGGGATCAGAACGGATTCACCCGTGTACAAAGGACGCTCAACATAGCGCATAATGCCACCCGATCCGAACACGGGATACACACCGTCTGCTAACTTTTTGTGGTCTTTGCCATATTTGACAGTGATGAGGTCGGATAAATGTCCTTGCGTCCATGCAGGATCAGCATTGGTAATGAACATTGAGGCATAGATTGCCTGCGCCTGCTGCTGTAAATTATCGTTTATACGCTTGTTATTTTCTATTTTCCTATCGATTGAAACTAAAATGCTTGCAATTTTATCTTGTGTTGATCGTTCGCAAATTGGCACAGTTAGTTCACGAATAACTTTCATAGGAACAGTCATCTGTGTACTGCCGTGAGCATGGTTCAGCATTTGCTGTTTAAATTCATCGCTACGGATATAGAGAAACAGGTATTGTGGATTAATTTTTGAGATATCCGGAGCAATTTTGGCAACATTGGGTGCCAAGTGGTATCTATTATTTTCAGTTATTTGTGCCGTTTCTCCAATTGTGCCTGTGTAGGAGAGAACAATATCATTTACGTATAACTTGCTGCGTGTAAGACTGTCTGAAACGGATCGCTCAATTCTTCGCACATCATCCAAAACCAAACTTCCATTTTTAAGATTAAGTGCACGAACCGTGATAATCTCTCCGTCCGGTATATACTCCATGTATTTTGTAAACTCAAATCCTGCCAGTTTGGTAACATCTGCGATTTCGTCCATTCGAACTCGTTCTATCATACCTATCACCATCCTATGTGTTGCATCTTTCCTATACTGGTTTTTTAGATATTATATCCCATCGCCCCCAGTTTCTGCTGGATTTCAGCTTCCAGCTTATGGGACTGGTCAAACAGTTCAGAGAGTTCGCCGGTCAATCGTGCCATTTTCTCTTCAAAGGGCTCACCGTCATCCTGCTGTTCCTCAATGCCGACATAACGACCGGGGGTGAGGATATAGTCTTGCTTTGCGATTTCTTCTGTAGTTACTACAGCACAGAAGCCCTTCTGATCCTCCAATGTGCCGTCAGCATAAGCATTATAGGTATCTGCAATTTTAGCAATATCCTCTTCGGTCAGTTCCCGCAGTTTCCGGCTAACCATAGTACCCATCTTCCGGGCATCAATGAACAGCGTCTTGCCCTTCTGCTTTTTGTTCTTTGCCAGGAACCAGAGAGAAACTGGAATCTGGGTGGTATAGAACAGCTGGGTAGGCATTGCTACAATGCACTCCACCAGATCCGCATTGATGATATTTCTGCGTATTTCGCCCTCACCGCCAGACTGGGAGGAAAGGGAGCCGTTTGCCAGCACCATACCGATCTTACCGTTGGGTGCCAGGTGGTGGATCATGTGCTGCAGCCATGCAAAGTTGGCATTTCCTGCAGGAGGCATACCATACTTCCAACGCACATCATCCTTCAGTTTATCTGCGCCCCAATCAGAAAGATTGAAGGGCGGGTTTGCCATAATGAAATCGGCACGAAGTGTCGGGTGGCAATCGTTAAAGAAAGTATCTGCATTATAGCTGCCAAGGTTGGCTTCAATGCCACGAATGGCAAGGTTCATTTGAGCCATCTTCCATGTAGTCGGGTTAGAGTCCTGACCGAATACGGAAATGTCACTTAGATTACCAGCATGGTTTTCGATAAACTTCGCACTCTGTACGAACATACCGCCCGATCCACAGCAAGGATCATACACGCGGCCATTGTAGGGCTGTAGTACTTCGACCAACGTGCGTACCACACAGGCAGGTGTATAGAATTCACCCGCCAATTTACCTTCCTGCTCAGCAAATTTCGACAAGCAGTATTCATATGTTCTGCCCAGTATATCACGGCTAGAGCCTGCTTCTACCATCTTAATGTTCGTAAAGAGGTCAACCACATCGCCCAAACGGCGCTTGTCCAGTTCGGGACGAGCAAAATTCTTGGGAAGAATGTCTTTGAGTCGCTTGTTTTCCTTTTCAATTGCTCTCATGGCATCGTCGATCACAGTACCGATCTCCGCGGTATGCGCCTTGGACGCAATAACGCTCCAACGAGCATTTTCGGGAACAAAGAAGATGCCTTCGGAAATGTATTCGTCTACATCTTCTTCGAATCCGTCACCTTCAGCAACAAGTGCCTGATATTTTTCATCGAAACGATCGGATATATATTTGAGGAAAATCAATCCCAAAACGACGGATTTATATTCGGATGCGTCGATGTTACCGCGTAACACACATGCAGCATCCCATATTTGTTTTTCAAAGCCGATATCGGCTGTATTTACCTTATTAGCCATTAAAATGCTCCTTTATTTTTTTCAAGTATCTACAAATTTCGCACCGATAGCCCCAAAGTGTCAAATTGATACTGTGGAATCCCATAGTTGACACTTTGGGATTTTAATCTTCGTTTCGTTGGCGGTATATTTCTTTCAAATCCTCGATTGCTACCTCGGGGGCGAGGGTGTGGAAGATGAGCCAGTTGCGGTTCATGGTTTCGGCGGGGGCTTGTTTGTAGATTTCCTTGCTGTCCTCGCCGGTGGTAAAGTGCCAGAAGCGATACAGATAGCCGCTCCAATAGAGGGTCTCTCTATCAAACACGTTGCCGGTCTTGGTCAGCGCAACCGTCTCTGCCAGCTCGGCAAGGAGGTATTCTTCACCCGCCCACTGCATACGGTTAAACTTGGAATCCAGCCCCCTGGCAACCGGGGATGCCATAAACGCCTTGATAAAGGTGGCGCTGTCGTAACCCTTCTTGCCCGACAGTTCAAACAGTCTGCCCTGAATATCACACAGTTTCAGTTCCAGTTCATTCATACTGCTTCTCCAAAATCTCATCAAAGAAGTTTCCTTCACGGCGGTAATTCTTGCAAATATCATTGGCAAGGGCGATGCCCTTTTGGCGGTTCCGGTCGCTTTCGTCCTGCAGGAAACGGCGTTCCATCATCGACAGCGGAATCTCCCGTTCAATACGGACAGCGGCGCAGGCCTTTTCTGTAGTCGCCACGTACTGTTTGCCCAGCTTCAGGGCGGACAGACTGTTCACCAGCGCCATATCCGTAATATTTCCCATAAAGAAATTATCCAGCACGTAAAACATTCTGTCGTTGGCGATACTGCCGATCACAAGATCCTTGCCGGCATCGATACGGCTGTACTTCTCATAGAAGGATGTGCCCGTGATCTTATCCATTCTACCTCTGTGGAAAGCAACCAGCATTGCCCAATCCAGGTCGGCCTTGATCTCCACGGCATCAAGTTCTTTTGCGTCAATAGACACAATGTAAAACTTGGACTTTTCAAAGTCGCAGATCAGCGTCAGCGGCTGGCCCGGCTCGGTGCCCATATAGAAGCCCCTGCCGAAGTCGCACATCTCACGGCTCTTGGGTGCAATATCTCCCACGATGCCGGACTTGGAGCCGTGGTACAGAAGGATCCGTCCATCCTCCAAGTTCACAGACGCGGCTTCGTTTGCGATTTTATCCAGTACGAACCTGCAGACCGGGACACTCTGCTCCTTGCAATAGTCGTACAGCTTCGCCTGAGCAAGCTTGGTGGGAATAGCCCTGCCGTTTTCCCAACGGTTGACTGTGGCAAAGTTCACGCCCAGCTTTTCCGCAAAGTCCGCCTGGCTTAGTCCCAGATAATCTCTTATAGACTTTATCAGCTTTTGCATAATAAGCCTCCTTGTTCAATATAACAAGTGTCATCATTTATATTATAGCCAATGTTATATGTTCCGTCAATGGATTTTGCGTAAAAGTTTCGATTTATCACCGAACTTCTTGCTATTTTTATCGGTGCGGTATATAATAAAGGGTAGTTTCCAAAAATAAGGAGCGATTTATGATTCAGACCACACAGGTGCAGGAGGGTATCACACTGCACTGCTGCACTGATACAAGATTTAAAACCGGTTGCCTGACCGTTCAGCTGGTGCGTCCCATTACTGTGGGCGAGGCGGCGATGAATGCCCTGCTGCCTGCGGTGCTGCTGCGGGGCAGTGCCCGTTACCCCGACCTGCGGAGCATCACATTGCGCCTGGACGACCTGTACGGCACAACAGTGGGCACACAGGTGCGCAAGATCGGAGATTACCAGACCACGGGGCTGTATTGCGGTTTTATTGACGACCGCTATACGGTGGAAGGCGCGGGCTTTTTCTCCTCGGTCATTGATTTTCTAAGGGAGCTCATGTTGCGCCCGCGGACAGAGGACGGCGCTTTTTGCCGGGAATTTGTAGAGAGCGAGAAGAAAAATCTACTCAGCGCCATTGAAGCACAGCGCAATGATAAGCGGATCTATGCCGCAGACCAGCTGATGAAGTATATGGGCAAGGCCGATACCCTGGGCATCTCCCGTATGGGTGAGCCGGAAAAGGTGGCTCAGATCACCCCGCAGGCGCTTTATGAACATTATCAGCGCATATTGCGGGAGAGCAAAATAGAGCTGTTTTATGTGGGCGGCTGTCAGCCGGAGACGGTTTTTCGGCTGGTAAAATCGCTGTTTCAGGATGTAAATAGATGTTATGTAAACCTGCCTGCCCAAACACCCTTCTGCGATGGGGGAAAAACCCGCAATATTCAGCAGATGGATGTCACTCAGGCGAAGCTGCAAATGGGATTTTTGTTGGATACCGCGGCTGACAATGGGGATTTCGTGCCGATGCAGGTCCTGAACAATGTTTTAGGCGGTATGACCGGCAAACTGTTTATGAATATTCGGGAGAAGCAATCTCTGTGCTATGACATTGGCTCGGTATACCAGGGCTGTAAGGGGGTACTGGCGGTGTCGGCGGGAATGGACTGCGCCGATGCGGAAAAGGTGGAGCAGGGCGTTTTGGGGGAGATAGAAGACTGCTGTCGGGGAGAGATCACCCCCGAGGAGCTGGAAAGCGCCAAGCAGACCCTGTACAGCAGCCTGCGCACGGTGCACGACAGCCCCGGAGGCATTGAAAATTACTACGGAACAGGTGCATTAAGCGGCCTGTCACTGAGTATTGAGGAATATATACGCCGTGTGCGGGAAACCACGGTGGAGCAGATTTCGGATTTGGCGAAGAGACTGCAGCTGCACAGCGTGTTTATTTTGAAGGGGGTGCAGTGATGGAAAAGCGGGAATACCCCCGATTGAATGAAACGGTCTACTGGGACAAGCTGCCCAACGGATTGACACTGGCCATTGTGCCTAAAAAAGGCTTTTCCAGAAAAACCGCGTATTTCGCCACCGGAATGGGTGCGGTGCACCGCCGTTTTCGGATGGACGGCAAGGATTACGAGGCGCCTATGGGCGTGGCCCATTTTTTGGAGCACAAGCTGTTTGATATGCCCGAGCGGGATATCTCCGGGGAATTTGCGGCATTGGGCGCAAGTGTCAATGCCTTTACCAGCTATGATATGACTGCCTACTATTTTTCTGCTACCGAGCATTTTGAAAAGTGTTTGCAGCTGCTTTTGGAGATGGTGACAAAGCCCTATTTTACCGACGAGACGGTGCAAAAGGAGCAGGGCATCATCGGGCAGGAAATCGATATGAACTTAGACAGTCCGGAGACCCGTATTTTTGAAAATCTCTCCAAGGCGATGTATGAAAAGCACCCGGTGCGGGAGCCGATCTTGGGCACGAAGCAGACCATTGCCTGCATTACGCCCCAGGTGCTTTATGATTGCCACAGGGCGGGCTATAATCCTCAAAATATGCTGCTTTGCGTGGTGACGGATACCGACCCGGAGCAGGTGCGGCAGCTGGCGCAGACCTACACGGCCTGTATGGAGCAGCCCCGGGTGGAATTTGAAAGCTGCTGGCAGGAGGAAATGACCTGCCCTACACCGGTCATCCGGGATCGTATGGAGGTGGCACGGCCCATCTTCCAGGTGGCATTTAAATGCGAGCCCTTTCACACAGGGGCGCAGGGTGTTTATGAGGAATTTGTAGGGGAGCTGGCGGCAGAGGCGCTGTTCGGTGAATCCTCTCCCTTATATCTGAAGCTTTACGAGGAGGGGCTGATCGACCCGTCCTTCGGCGGCGGACTGGACAGCCTGCAGGATTATGTGACCCTGAACGCCATCGGTGACAGCGATGATCCGTTTGCGGTGCGGGATGCCATTTTGCAGGAGGGAGCCCGCATTGCCGCCCAGGGCATTGGCGAAGAGGACTTTTTGCGTATGAAGCGCAGTGCTTTAGGCAGTCGCATTCGGGCGCTGGACCAATTTGACTCGGTGTGCTTCCGACTGTGCGCCTACTACTTTACAGGCTTTGACTATTTTGCATTCCCGGAAATTTATGAACAGGTGCGTTCGGAGGATGTGCAGGCATTTATTGCCCGTGTGGTGACGCCCGAGCGCTGTAGTTTATCCCTGATCGAACCCAAGGAGGATCGCGTATGACAGACAAAATCATTTTTCCCAACATCGGAGGATTAGAACTCAATCCGCCGGATGGCATTCACATTTCAGAAAGCTTTACCCTGTATTTTTACGGTATGATCATTGCGTTGGGGCTGGTGCTGGCGGTGGTTTATGCGTTGCGCCGCTGTAATCAGTTCGGCTTCCGACAGGATGATATTTTGGACGGCGTGCTGTGGGTCGTGCCGGTGTCGGTGATCTGTGCCCGCTTGTACTATGTGCTGTCACAGTGGGACTATTACGGCAGTAACCTGAAGGAGATCATCAATATCCGCGGTGGCGGACTGGCCATTTACGGCGCAGTGATCGGTGCGGCGATTTGCGTGGTGATTCACTGCAAAATTAAAAAAATCAGCCTGCCTGCATTGCTGGATCTGGTGGCATTGGGCTTTTTGATCGGTCAGGCAGTGGGCCGTTGGGGGAATTTCATCAATCGGGAGGCATTTGGCTGCTATTCTGACGGATTGTTTGCGATGCGGGTGGCAGAAGCCAACCTGACTGTGCCCCACGATGCTTCTGCAAAATTTTTGGAGCAGGTGGATGTATTACGGCAAAATGCTATTGCCGGCGGCTATGAAGGCTATATTCAGGTACATCCCACATTCCTATATGAATCGTTGTGGAATGTTGTAGGCTTCGTGGCACTGCACTTTTTGAGCAAAAAGCGGCAGTATGACGGGCAGATCGCCTTGGGCTATGTGGCTTGGTACGGCCTGGGACGGGCCATTATCGAGGGCCTGCGTATGGACAGCCTCTACTGGGGCCCCTTCCGCGCCAGCCAGCTGTTGGCGGCAGTCAGCTGCTTTGCGGCAGTGGTGGTGCTGGTGGTGATGGCGTTCAAGAAGCACCGCAAGGAAAATCTGTTTGTGAACCGCGTGCGGATCTGTCGGGAGATGCAGGAGGCGGTGGAGGCCTTTGAGAAGGAAGGCACCGAGGAAGAAAACGCAGAGGAACGTTAATTTCATAGCTGATCGATTAAAAAGAGTGTGTTCAAAACGAACACACTCTTTTTTGGTATATAAAGCGCGGATTGGGAAAAACTGTAGATAAAGGTGGTGATGATGTGGAACAATTTTTCTGCAAAACTAAAATTATTTCAGGCACAGGCGCGCTCCAAAGCCTTAAAGAGCTTTGCTGTAAACGGCTGATGGTGGTGGGGGACCCGTATTTTCAGAAAAACGGGACGCTGGATCAGGTGGTAACGCTGGCACAGCCGTCCCAAAGCTGTATTTATACCGGTGTGGAGCCGGACCCCTCAGCCCATTTGGTGGCAAAGGGGACGGCACAGCTGAAGGCATTTGCTCCGGATACAGTGGTGGCTATAGGCGGGGGCAGTGCCATCGACTGTGCCAAGGCAATGGTGTATTTTTCAGGGCTGCAGGTGTTTTTCGTGGCCATTCCCACCACCTCCGGCGCAGGCTCGGAGGTGACAAATTTTGCGGTGATCACCCACGATGGGGTCAAAACGCCGCTGGTGGATGATGCTCTGCAACCGGATATGGCGATTTTGGATGGGGCACTGCTACAGAATTTGCCCAAAAGCTTGATCGCGGATGCGGGCTTTGATGTGCTTGCCCACGCCTTGGAGGCGGCGGTGGCAAAGAATGCAGGCGGCATCAGCGGTGCGTTGGCCCAGTGGGCCTTTTCCACCGGCTGTGAAATGCTGCCCCGATCCTTTGAGGGGGACTTGTCCGCAAGGCTGGGGATGCACCAGGCAGCTACTGCGGCGGCGATGGCCTTCAGCAGTGCAGGCTTGGGACTGTGCCACGCCCTGTCACACAGCTTAGGGGGGCTGTACCATATTCCCCACGGGCGACTCAATGCCATTTTATTGCCTGCGGTGATCGGCGCAAACAGTGGTTGGGGAAATTATGCCCCGATCGCACGAAGCAGCGCTATGGGCGGTGCGGCAGACGCAATGGCGGTACGGAGCCTGAAAAGCGGACTGATTTCCCTGAGAAAGCGGCTGAGACTGCCATCTACCTTAACCCAGGCAGGTGTGTCTGCCGCCCGGCTGCGGACGGATACCCCTGCCATCATCCGAGGGACGTTAAGCGATCCCTGCTGCAGCACAAATCCCCGCCCGGTGGACGAACAGCTGATTCGAGGGATTCTGAAAGAGGTGTCCGGTGCAGTCTAAAACATTATATTCTGTGGGATTGGATGTGGGAACGACCACCACCCAAATGGTGATCTCCCGTCTGCAGGTGGAAAACCGATCCTCCGGCTTTACCGTGCCGCAGATGGTGATCGGAGATCGGGAAGTGGTGTACGAAAGCCCGGTGATCTTTACCCCTGTGGAAAATCATCTGGTGGATGGCAAAGCCATTATCGCTTTTATGGAGGCACAGTACGAAGCCGCAGGACTGCAAAAAGCGCAGATCGACACCGGTGCGGTGATCGTCACCGGGGAGACCTCCCGCAAGGAAAATGCCCATCAGGTTCTGAGCAATCTATCCGGTGCGGCAGGATCGTTTGTGGTGGCAACCGCAGGCCCGGATCTGGAAAGCATTTTAGCGGCAAAAGGGGCAGGTGCAACGGAGTTTTCCCGACAGTCGGGGCAGCGGATCTTGCATATAGACATTGGCGGCGGCACGTCCAATATGGCACTGATAGAAAATGGACAGGTGGTGTCTACCGGCTGCTTCAACGTGGGTGGCCGACTGCTGAAGCTGGATGAAAGCGGAAAAATACTGTATAGATCCCCGGTTTTGGAGGGGCTGACTTCCTTAAAGATCGGGGATAGCCCCACGCTGCAGGAGCTGACGGCTTTGGCAGAAATGCTGTGCAGTGCGCTGGAAATGGCCTCGGGACGAAAACCGGAAACCGCGCTTTTGCGGCAGCTGGAAACCAAGGAGAGCCAAAAACCCTGGGCAGTGCCTGAGGGGGCGCTGACTGTATCCTTTTCCGGCGGCGTTGCCGACTGCATCGAGGGGGAAAAAGACCCTTTTGCCTACGGCGATTTAGGGGTGCTGTTGGGAAAAGCCATCCGAAAAAGCAGCCTGTGTGCGTCAAATTATCGCATCGGCAGTCAGACCATTCGCGCCACAGTCATCGGCGCAGGCTGTCACAGCACAGCCCTTTCGGGCAGTACCGTTTACCGCAAAAATGTCAATTTGCCCCTTAAAAACCTGCCGGTGGTGCACATTCCTTACGAAAAATGCCTGGATGCGGATTTTTCGGAGGTGGTGCGTGCGCAGCTTCATCGGGTGGACAGCGCCAACGGCGTGCTGTATTTGGAGGGGCTTCCCCAAATGGATTATGCACTTTTGACGGCTGTGGCGTCCGGGCTGGGGGCACTGCCCCAAGAGCCGCTGATGATCTGTATGGAACGGGATTTTGGGAAGGCTTTGGGGCAGAAAATCAGCCTGCAATATCCCCATAAACCGATTTTATGCTTAGACGGACTGCTGTTTGAAGGGCAGAGCTATTTGGATGTGGGCAGCCCTGTAGGGCCGTGCTACAGCGTGGTGATGAAAACCCTTGTTTTGCAAAAAAATGAATAGGAAGCGGGAGGAACGTACTCTTGTTATTAAAAACGACACTTTTAGGAAAAACCTATATTTTTAAAGATTTGAAGCAGGTATTGGCTATGGCCAATGAGGAAAAAACAGGCGATAAGCTGGCAGGCCTGGCGGCGGAAAGTGCCCGGCAGCGGGTGGCGGCGAAGGTGGTGCTGTCGGCAGTGACCCTGGGGGATCTGCGGGAAAATCCCGCAGTGCCCTACGAACTGGATGAGGTCACCCGCATTATTCAGGACGATGTGAATGAGCAGGTATATCGCCGCATCCGCAACTGGACGGTGGCAGAGCTGCGGGAGTGGCTGCTGGATGAAAAGACCACCGGCGCGGATATCCGCAAGCTCAGCCGCGGTCTTACCTCGGAGATGGTAGCGGCGGTGGCAAAGCTGATGAGCAATCTGGATCTGATCTACTGCGCCAATAAAATCACCGTTACCGCCCACTGTAATACCACCATCGGTCTGCCCAACACCCTTTCCTGCCGTCTGCAGCCCAACCATACCACCGATGACCCGGACGGCATCACCGCCTCTACCTTGGAGGGCCTGACCTTCGGCGCAGGCGATGCAGTGATCGGACTCAATCCCGTAACCGATTCCCCGGAGCAGGTGGGAAAGGTGCTGCGCCGTTTTCAGGAGATCAAGGAGCATTGGGAAATTCCAACCCAGATCTGCGTTCTTGCCCACGTGACCGCCCAAATCAAGGCGGTGAAGGCAGGTGCCCCTGCGGATCTGATCTTCCAATCCATCGCAGGCTCTCAAAAGGGCAACGAGGCCTTCGGCTTCAGCGCCGCAACACTGGAGGAGGCACAGCAATTGTTGCGCACAGAGGGCACGGCAGAAGGACCCAACGTGATGTATTTTGAAACAGGTCAGGGGTCTGAGCTTTCCAGCAACGCCCACTATGACACAGATCAGGTGACGATGGAGGCGCGGTGCTACGGTTTTGCCAAACGGTTTCAGCCCTTCCTGGTAAACACTGTGGTGGGCTTTATCGGTCCGGAGTATTTATACGATGCCCGTCAGGTGACCCGTGCGGGCCTGGAAGACCACTTTATGGGCAAGCTCACCGGCATTTCCATGGGCTGTGACTGCTGTTACACCAACCACATGAAGGCAGACCAAAATGACATAGAGAATTTGGCCTCGTTGCTGACCATGGCAGGCTGTAACTACTTTATGGGCATTCCCCACGGGGATGACATTATGCTCAACTATCAAACCACCGGCTTTCGGGAGACCGCCGCACTGCGTGAGATTACCGGCAAGACGGCCATCCCTGAGTTTCAGAAATGGCTGGAAAAGATGGGCTTTGTGGAAAACGGCAAGCTGACGAAAAAAGCCGGAGACGGCTCTTGTTTGCTGTTTTAGGCGGCAAAGGAGGAGAAAGAATGAACAAAGAGGAATTAACACAGCTGATTTCCGATCTTTTACAGCAGATGGACGGACAGCCTCAGGTGAAAGGGAGCGAATATAAGCCCCGGGATCCCGGCCCTGCCCCTGCACCCGGGGATTATGCAGACGGGGATTTTGTGCAGGACGTGTCAGCGCTGGACCTGCGGAAGCTTTATATGGTGGAAGACCCCGCAAACGGGGAAAAATTCCGCAGGCTGAAGGAAAAAACACCTGCCCGCTTAGGTGTAGGACGGGCAGGCCCGCGTTATAAGACCCTGAGTATGCTCCGCTTTCGGGCAGACCACGCGGCGGCACAGGATGCGGTATTTTCCCAGGTGCCGGAGGACTATGCCCAAAAGCACGGCTTTATTCCTGTGCAGACCAAATGCAGGGATAAGGAGGAATACTTGACCCGTCCGGACTTGGGTCGATGCTTTGACGAAAGCAATCAGGCGGTGATTCGCAAAGCGGTTCCCAATGCACCGAAGGTACAGCTGGTGGTGGGGGACGGACTGTCCTCGGCGGCGATCTTAGCCAATGCCGCCGACTGCCTGGCGGCCATTCGGGACGGTCTGAAACTGAAGGGTATTGAAACGGGAGAGGTGCTGTTTGTCCGTTACTGCCGTGTAGGTGCAGGCGATGCCATCGGTGATGTAACCGACTGTCAGGTGGTGTGTATGCTGGTAGGGGAACGACCGGGACTGGTGACAGACCAAAGTATGTCTGCCTATATCACTTATAAGCCTCACACGGGGGTGTCGGAATCCAGCCGCACGGTGGTATCCAATATCCATCCCCAGGGCACGCCGGCAGTGGAGGCAGGCGCATATATTGCGGAGCTGCTGGATACCATTTTGAAAAAGCAGGTCTCCGGTGTGGGTCTGCATTTGGAGGGCTGATATGATCGCCGTAAAAGTTTTGGCGGTACGGTATCTCAATGCCGCCACGGATGCCATGTGTAAGGCGTTAGGAGCACCGGAGGGGTATCCCTGCCTGGGCCTTTTGACTACCGATTGTGACGACGCCACCTATATTGCGTTGGATGAGGCAACCAAGGCATCTCAGGTGCAGGTGTGCTACAGCCACAGCTTTTATGCCGGTGCGGCCAATGCGTCTGCGCCTTATGCAGGGGAGGTCATCGGTATTTTGGCAGGGCCGACGCCGGGGGCAGTACGAAGCGGTATGGAGGCGGCGCTGGAGGCACTGAACCATATTGGCTTTGACAGTGTGGGGGATGTGCCGTTTTTGGCGCACACCGTAAGCCGCTGCGGCAGCTTCCTGGCAAAAGAGGCGGGGGTACAGGAGGGCTCGGCACTGGCCTATCTGATCGCGCCGCCCCTGGAGAGTATGTATGCCCTGGATGGGGCATTGAAGGCATCAGATACAGTGTTATGTAAACTATACAGTCCCCCCAGCGAGACCAATTTCGGCGGTGGATTGCTCACAGGCACACAAGCGGCCTGCAGTGCCGCCTGTGCCGCCTTTGCGCAGGGCGTACGGGAAGTGGCGGAAAGACCGCTTTAGTAACCGCAGAGGATTTAATCATCGGTTACTTTATGAACAGTAAGGAAGGGTGTTATGGAACTGGATCAGGATTTACAGGCGCGTCAGGAGGCGCGTGCACTGGCAAAGCAGGCAGAGCTGGCACAAAGTCTGCTTGGAAAAATGAGTCAGGAGCAACTAAACGGAATTTGCAAGGCGGTAGCGGAGGAATTTGCCCTCCACGCACAGGAGCTGGGAGCGCTGGCGTGCAAGGAGACCGGCTTTGGAAATCCGGAGGATAAGAAGACAAAAAACCTTTTTGCCTCCCAACGGGTATACGAGGCCATTAAGGATTTAAAAACAGTGGGCGTATTAAAAGAGAAGCCGGCGGAAAAGCTATGGGAAATTGGTGTGCCTGTAGGCGTGATCGCGGCCATCGTGCCCAGCACCAATCCCACCTCTACGGTGTGCTATAAGGCGCTGATCGCATTAAAGGCCGGGTGCAGCATTGTGTTTTCGCCCCATCCCAAGGCCATTTCCTGCACGATGAAGGCCTCCGAGATCGTCAGCCGTGCCGCAGAGCGTGCCGGTGCGCCAAAGGGAAGCGTGGCGTGTCTGTCGATTCCCTCGATGGCAGGCTGTCAGGAGCTGATGGGGGCAGATCAGGTGCGGCTGATCTTGGCAACAGGCGGTCCGGCAATGGTGCGGGCGGCCTATTCCTCCGGCAAGCCGGCCATCGGCGTAGGCGCAGGCAACGGCCCTGCGTATATCCACCATTCTGCCAATGTAGAGCAGGCACTGAGGGATATTTTGCGCTCCAAAACCTTCGATTACGGCACAGTTTGCGCTTCGGAGCAGAGCATCATTGTGGAAAAGGCGATGGAGGAGCAGGTGTGTTATACTGCCGCAAAGCTGGGCTATTATTTTATGGATAAGGAGCAGGCAGGATGCTTGGCAAAGATTCTATTTCGACCAAACGGTGCGCTGAATCCGGAGATCGTGGGCAGAAGCGCCCAGGAGTTGGCGCAAAAGGCGGGCTTCTCCGTACCCAAGGGGGTACAGGTATTGGTGGCACGGGAGCAGGAGGCAGGTCCGACGCGACCTTATTCCATGGAAAAGCTGTGCCCGGTGCTGGCGTTTTTTGTAATGGAGAGCGAGGATGCGGTGCTGAAAAAGGCAGTGGAGGTGCTCAGCCACGAGGGCAGTGGTCATACCTTTGCCCTCCACGCCACCGAACGGAAGGTGGTGGAAAGATTTGCCCTGGAAATTCCCGTATCCCGTTTTCTGGTGAATACACCGGCGGCGCTGGGGGGTATTGGAGCAACTACGGCCCTGTTTCCGGCGCTGACTCTGGGCTGCGGGGCGGTGGGTGGAAGTTCTTCCTCCAATAATATTTCCCCCTTGGATCTGATCAATATCCGACGGGTAGCCTGGGGGCAGGAGGAAAGCAAAAGTCCCTCTGTGGACGACGCATTGGTAGAAGCCTTAGCGGCTAAAATTTTGGAACATTTAAAATGAAAGGAACAGTAAAAAATGAACACAAATGCATTGGGAATGATTGAAACAAAGGGTCTTGTAGGTGCCATTGAGGCGGCAGATGCCATGGTCAAATCCGCAAACGTTCAGCTTGTGGGAAAAGAGCAGGTTGGCGGCGGACTGGTGACCGTGATGGTGCGTGGGGATGTGGGTGCGGTAAAGGCCGCCACCGATGCCGGTGCCGCTGCCGCTGAGAAGGTGGGGGAGCTGATCTCCGTCCATGTCATTGCCCGTCCCCATACGGAGGTGGATCACATTTTGCCCAATAGCAAGCAGATGCCCGGCACCACTGCCGCGAAATAATGATCTACACGAAGCAGCAGGTACAGCAGAACATCCGCAACCGGGACGGTAAGCGGGTGTTCTACCTGGGCGCAGAGGATCGGATCACCCAGGAGGCTCGGGATTATCTGCGTGATCGGGGGGTGGAGATATTGCCTTCCGAGCAGGCAAAGCCCCAATATTATGTGCTTCAAAATGGAGCGACACTGGAAAAAAAGCCTGAAAGTATGACCCATTTACAGGGGAATATTCTGGTATCCAAAACCCATCCGCGGATCGCTTTTCGGGGCGCGCTGGATGAATTGGAGGGTGTGTTGCTGCTTTGCGGCAAGCGCCTGCCCCATCAGGCGGGAAAGCTGCAGGAGATCCTGGAGCTGACAAGAAAAATTTTAAGCTGTGAAGTAATGGATGAGCCGCTGAAGGAAGCGCCCCTGTGCGGCTATACACAGGAAAACCTGCACCACCGCAGTCATTTTCCCCAAAAGTATTACGGCATTGCCCATTTTATGCCCGGAATGGAAGATTCTATTGCGGTATTGGAGCTCAATCGGGTGCGGACGGTGTGCCGGCGGGTGGAATTGATGGCGGCAAGGGCTTTTGAGGATGAAAAAGGGCTTTGCACACGGCAGGATCTACTGCAGGCGCTTAACAGAATGAGCAGTATGCTATACGTTTTAATGCTGGAAGAAAAGTCCGGTATGGTGCAGAGGTAGAAAAATGAAGGAAAAGCTGATTCAGAAGGTCATCGACCGTATTTTTGTGGAGTTGGAGGCGTCGGGGCGGCACGTGCACCTGACAGAAAATCAGTGCAAGACCCTGTTTGGACATGGGCTGACTCCGCAACGCCCCCTCTCTCAGCCCGGACAATTTTTAGCACAGGAACGGGTGACGGTGGTAGGGCCTAAGGGCCGTTTTGAACAGGTGGCGGTTTTAGGCCCTGAAAGACCGCAGGCGCAGGTGGAGATCTCCCTGACAGACAGCAGGGTGCTGGGCATTGCGTCCCCGGTGCGCCTGTCGGGAGATGTGGAAAACACGCCGGGGGCGACCATCATCGGTCCTTTGGGGCAGGTGTCCATCCCCAGCGGTGTGATCTGCGCCCAGCGGCATATTCATATCACACCGGAAAAGGCGCAGCTTTTAGGGGTGAAGGACAAGCAGATCGTGCGCCTGAAAACCTATACCCGGCGCCCGGTGGTATTTGAAGATGTGGCGGTGCGTGTCAGTCCGAACTTTGAAACCTACGTGCATTTGGACTATGACGAGGCAAACGCCTGCGGCTTTCAAAAGGGAGATTTGGGGAGGATTTTATTATGAGGGCGTTGCTCATCGGGGAAGCCCCCCCTTTGCAGGGGTATGAATATGTGGCCCAGCCTCCTTATGAGGCGGTGGTGCTGGGCAGCCTGACCCTTTCGATGCTGCTGTGCTTTTCTGTGGAGGAGGCACTGCAGGCGCTTTCGGAGGGGAAAACGGTGGTGCTGTATACACCGGGACTGCCTCCGATGCCAAAGAACAGGGCGTTGGCGGCATCGGTCGCAAGTAAAAAACGGGAGCTGAAAAACTGGGGCGTGGTGTTTACCGATGGGATGCAGAAAAGACTGATCACGGCAAAGGAGGCACAGCGAATGCACGATGCAGGTGAGCAACCTGGGGCAGGTGCGGTGCTGACCCCCTTGGCGCGGGAGATTTTAGAAGGAAAAGGGAGCAGATAAGATGAAAATTGGAACGGTAACAGGGGTGGTTTGGGCGACCCGAAAGGCCGCCTGCCTGTCCGGACAGACTTTTTTGGTGGTTCAGACACCTACCGGGGAAATCGTGGCCGCCGATCAGGTGGGCGCGGGCAACGGTGATAAGGTGCTACTCGTCACCGGCACAGCGGCGGCGCGGTTTTGTATGGAGTCGCCGGTGGATGCGGCGGTGGTGGCAATTTTGGATCAGGGGGAAAAGTAATGTCCGTGCACGAGATTTTGATTGCCGTGATGGGGATATTTGCAGTCTTGGGCGCACTGGACCGCATTTTTGGCGGACGCGTGGGCTTGGGAAAGGAATTTGAAAACGGCATTATGGCCATGGGCTCACTGGCGCTGGCAATGGTAGGTGTGATCACCTTAGCCCCGGTGCTTGCCAGGGTGCTCCGACCTGTGGCAGAACCGGTCTTTACCTTTTTGGGGGCAGATCCGGCGATGTTTGCAGGCACGATCTTAGCCTGCGATATGGGCGGCGGCGCACTGGCACAGGCAATGACCGAAGATCCCCAGGCGGCGCTTTTGGGCGGCGTGCTGTGCGGCTCGATGCTGGGGGCCACCATTGTATTTACCATTCCCGTGGCACTGGGGATCTTGACCGAAAAGGACAGACCCTTTTTGGCAAAGGGCATCCTGTGCGGTGTGGTGACCATACCGGTGGGTATTTTGGTGGGCGGCCTGGTGGCAGGCTTTCCCGTGCTGATGGTTTTGCGCAACCTGATCCCCATTGCGCTGATCGCCCTTTTCATTGCCATTGGTCTGTGGAAGGCCGAAAAATGGATGATCAAAGGCTTCAGTGTTTTCGGAAAAGGCATTGTGGCGCTGATCACAGTGGGGCTTGCCTGTGCCATTGTGGAGGGGCTGACCGGCTTTGCCATCATTAAAGGAATGGCACCTATTTCCGAGGGCTTTCAAACGGTGGGCACCATTGCCATTGTGCTGGCAGGGGCGTTTCCACTGGTATATGTGATCACACGGGTGCTGAAAAAACCCCTGATGGCCTTTGGAAAAGTGCTGAAGATCAACGATACTGCCGCCGCGGGGCTGGTAGCCACCCTGGCAAATTCCATTGCCACCTTCGATATGGTGGAGAAGATGGATACGCGGGGGAAGGTGGTCAATATCGCATTTGCGGTGTCGGCGGCGTTTGTATTTGGAGACCATTTGGGCTTTACCGCAGGCTTTGCGCCGGAAATGCTGCCTGCAATGATCGCAGGGAAGGTGGCAGGGGGGGTCAGTGCGATTTTTGTAGCACTGCTTTTGACAAAAAACGGAAATAAATGTTGACAAAACCCCTGCTTTGTAGCTATAATAGCCCAATAAAGGCTGTGAACAAGAGAGTAAGCAGGCAGAAACGGTCAGAGAGCCTCGGTCGGTGCAAAGAGGTACGCAGGAAGCTTGCAGAAGATGGCTTGGGAGCTGAAATGTCGATAGGTAGGCATTTTCGGGTGCGCCCGTGAACGCGCATAGAGGCACATTTTGTGCGAAACAAGGTGGTACCGCGTCAGTAGTCATTATTGTCGCCCTTGATTTTTATCAAGGGCGATTTTTTATTTCCACCGCAAAAGTTTAGGAGGAACGAATATGAGCCAGAAGAAACCCTATTATATTACAACCGCTATTGCCTACACTTCGGCAAAGCCCCATATCGGCAATACTTACGAGATCGTATTGGCCGATGCCATTGCCCGTTATAAGCGGCAGGCAGGCTACGATGTGTATTTCCAGACCGGCACGGATGAGCACGGTCAGAAGATCCAGCAGAAGGCAGAGGCCGCAGGCATCTCCCCCCAGGAGTATGTGGACAATGTCAGCACCCAGATCAAGGGCATTTGGGACTTGATGAACACCACCTACGACCGCTTTGTCCGCACCACCGACCCTATGCATAAGGAGAAGATCCAAAAGATCTTCAAGAAAATGTATGAAAAGGGCGATATTTATAAGGGCACCTATCAGGGAAAATACTGCACCCCCTGCGAGTCCTTTTGGACAGAGAGTCAGCTGGTAGACGGCAAATGCCCCGACTGTGGCCGTGAATGTGTGGATGCGCAGGAGGAGGCTTACTTCTTCAAAATGAGCAAGTATGCCGACCGCCTGATGAAGCACATCGAGGAAAACCCCGGCTTCATCCAGCCCGAGAGCCGTAAAAACGAGATGATCAACAACTTCCTGAAGCCGGGCCTGCAGGACCTGTGCGTCAGCCGTACCAGCTTTACCTGGGGCATCCCCGTGGACTTTGATCCCGGTCACGTGACCTATGTGTGGCTGGATGCCCTGAGCAACTATATCACCTTCTGCGGCTATGACCCCGATGGCAACCACGAGGATCGGTATAAGAAGTTCTGGCCTGCGGATCTGCACCTGATCGGCAAGGATATTGTCCGTTTCCACACCATCTACTGGCCCATCTTCCTGATGAGTATGGGCGAGGAGCTGCCCAAGCAGGTATTCGGCCATCCCTGGCTGCTGGTACAGGGCGGCAAGATGTCCAAGAGTATGGGCAACGTCATCTATGCAGACGATTTGGTGAAGCTGTTCGGCGTGGACGCGGTGCGTTACTACGTTTTGCACGAGATCCCCTATGCCTCCGACGGCATTATGACCTACGAGCTGATGATCGAGCGTATCAACAGTGAGCTGGCAAACATTTTGGGCAATTTGGTCAACCGTACGGTGGCAATGACCAACAAGTACTTTGACGGTGAAATCCAGACTCCCAACACCCCCGACAGTCTGGATGAAGAGCTGAAGGCGGTGGCACTGGCAATGCCCAAAAAGGTGGAGCAGAAGATGGACGAGCTGAAGGTGGCAGATGCCATCGACGAGGTCTTTGTGCTGCTGCGCCGTGCCAACAAGTATATTGACGAAACTGCACCCTGGGCGCTGGCAAAGGACGAAAGCAACCGTCCCCGTTTGGGCACGGTGCTGTATAACCTGTTGGAGGCGATCCGTTTTGCCGCCATTGCGCTGGAGCCCTTCCTGCCGGAGACCACTGGTAAGATCCTGTCGCAGATCAACGCCGAAAACGGTGGTCTGGAAAGCCTGACCGGCTTTGGTGTTTTGCAGGCCGGTAAGAAGGTAGGCCCCGGTGAGATTTTGTTTGCAAGATTGGATATGGAGAAGAAAATGGAAGAAATCAACGCAATGAACGCAGAAAAGGCGAAGGCCGCATTGCCTCCCATTGAAATTGAGGAATACAGCCAGGAGCAGGTGGATTTTGACACCTTCTGCAAGTCCGATTTCCGTGCGGTAAAGGTCAAGGACTGCCAGCCGGTAAAAAAGAGCGATAAGCTGCTGCAGTTCACACTGGATGACGGCACAGGCACAGACCGTCAGATCCTCTCCGGCATCGCCAAGTTCTATAAGCCCGAGGAGCTGATCGGTAAGACCCTGGTGGCCATCACCAACCTGCCGCCCCGTAAGATGATGGGCAGAGATTCCTGCGGTATGCTGATCAGCGCTGTGCACAAGGAAAAGGGCGAGGAAAAACTGAACCTTCTGATGGTCAGTGACGATATCCCCGCGGGCGCAAAGCTTTGCTAAAAAGTCTGTCTTAAAACGATCTGTAGGGTCACCTCTCTTGAGGTGACCGCGGTCAACACGTAAAAACAGCACAAAATCTGCTTGCAGATTTTGTGCTGTTTTTGTATCTCGGGCATCCGAGGACGGCAATGTTATTGCAGTGCCTTGTTAAAGCTTAAAGTTTATTTTCTCCTTCCCCTGCAGGGAAGACCGTTTACGGCTCCCCTGTAGGGGAGCTGTCATATTGCCGATATTAGGCAATATGACTGAGGGGTTTACAGAGGGGATTCTTTGCTGCGGGCTTGTGATAAACGGAAACTCCGTTAACCCCTCCGTCTCGCCTTGCGGCGAGCCACCTCCCCTGCAAGGGGAGGCGTTGGTGGCGCTCCTTCATAACAGTAACGTATAGTTTTAGTCTGAACAAGGTACTACATATCCGCCCCTATTTGCTTTTTCGGCGGCTGATTACGGTGTAGATTGCCACGGTGAGGGAAATAGAGGCGACCAAAACGCCGTACATTACAGGAATGCCTACTTTGCTTCCGAAGAAGTAAATGTTGCAGTCCACGCTGTCCCGCAGGCTTTCCACCACCTGTTGGGGTATGCCCTCTGCATCCATCTGACGGAAAACGCCGCCCATACAGTGATTGCGCATCAGGGAAGTGGCATAAGTGCCCGGCAGGAAGGAGAGCGCCTTTTGCAGTCCGCTGCCAAAGCTGGAAATGGGCATATAAGCGCCGCAGATAAAGCCGTAGCAGGAGCTGACGATAGAGCCTACTGCCGATACGTGCCCCTGGGTGGACAGCTTGCAGTTCACCGCAGAGGACAGGGCCGTTCCAAACAGCCCCAAAAGCAGCACATCTGCCATCAGGTACAGCACGTCTGTGACGGTAAAATACCAGCCGATGCAGGCAAGATATACAAGCCCCACGCCCAGCGCCACAAAGCAGATCAGCAGGGTTGCCGCCGCGGTGGAGAGGAAGTAGCTCAGGGCCATGGTGGTGTTTTTCACCGGGGTCATGGTCAGATCCTTATATGCGCCGGTGATCTTATCCTGCACCATCAGCATATTGGAGCAAAAAGCCACCGTTACACAGCTCACGGCCAGCAGTGAGGACAGCAGCTGGCCGCCCACCATTGCGTTAATAAGCCGCCCATCCAAAGCGATGCCCTCCGGCATTGCGGAGAGAAATGCATCCTTATACACCCGTGCAAGGAAGGTGGCATACAGCACTAATAGAATCAGCGGCGTGATCATCGAGGTAAAGAACAGCCCTTTGTCCTTGAAAAACAGCTTGCAGTTGCGTTTCGTCAGTGCACGAAGCTCCATCATTGCTCTGCACCTCCCTCTATTTTCTTGCCGGTGACCGCCAGAAAGACGTCGTCCATTTTTCCCTTGGTGATCTCGTAGTCCACAAAAATATCCGGGAATTTACCGATCAGGGCGGTGGCCTGTGCGGTGTTTTCCACTTGTACCTTGTAGCCGTCCCGCACGGAAATAAAAGGCTTTCCGAACTTCTGTACCTGCTCCTGTGTTACCCCGTAAAGGGTAATAAAGTCGCCGGTATAGGCGTTTTTCAGCTGCAGGGGGGTGCCCTCTGCCACGGATCTGCCCCGGTCTAAAATGACCACGAAATCCGCATCGGCCGCTTCCTCCATATAGTGGGTGGTGAGAAACACCGTCAGATGCTCCTCCCGGCGCAGATGGGCCAAAACATCCCAAAGCATTTTACGGGTCTGCGGGTCTAAGCCGGTGGTGGGCTCGTCCAGGATCAAAATTTCCGGCTTGTGCAAAAGTGCCCGGGCAATGTCTGCCCGACGGCGCTGACCGCCGGAGAGCTTCCCCACCGTCCGATCCATTATTTCCTCCAAATGCAGCAGCTCCGACAGCTCCTGTATCCGCTTTTGAAAATCTTTTCCCCCAATGCCGTACAGGGCGGCGCGGCTTTGCAGATTGTCCTTGACCGTCAGTGCACCGTCCAGCACCGAGGACTGGAACACCACGCCCAGCTTTTTCTTGCTTTTTTGGGGATCTTCGCCACACACCGTCACACGGCCGCTGTCCTGAGAAAGCTGACCGCACATAATGGAAATGGTGGTGGATTTGCCTGCGCCGTTTTCTCCCAAAAAGGCAAACAGCTCCCCCTTTTTGACCTGAAAGCTCAGATCGTTCACGGCGTGGATCGACCCAAAGGACTTGTGCAGATTTTCAATTGTGATCACTTTATCCATAAAAAGCCCTCTCATGTAAATTTCCTACTCCAATTATACACATTAAGGGGTCAAATGTCTACTAAATCCTCCTCCTCGGTCGAAATCCTGCGATATGTGGCAAAGGCCCTGTGCGAAAATCGCACAGGGCCCTTTAGAGTGTCAAAGAACCCTATAAATGCGCAAATACGGCTCCCTCTGACGAGGGAGCTGGCTAATTGCCGATTTTAGGCAATTAGACTGAGGGAGAGAAAAAACAGAAAAGTCTAACCATATTGTATAGACTTTTCTGAACTTTTCAGGCCTTCTCTCCCCCAGTCAGCCTGTTCGGCTGACAGCCGCCTGCGGGCGGCCCGGTCGCGGCTCTGGCTGTCCCCCGGACAGCCATTCACTACCGCGACTGCGCTTCGCTTACCCTCGTCAGAGGGGGCCAAGGGGAAAGGTACTTTTTTGACAGACTGAAAGGCCCTGTGCGAAAACCGCACAGGGCCCTTTACTTATTTTTTCTTTTTCCGCTTGGGTAAAAAGGGAAGTGCCGCAAATGCCACCAGCAATACAATGATGCCGATCAGAATAACGGTAGAGCTGCCGCCTTCTGTGCTGCCGCCCACCAAACGGACCGCCATAAACTGCTCGTCCATACTGCGGGAGACCTCTGCAGGCAGATAGCTGTAGCTGGTGCCGTTTTTCAGTACCTCATCGCTGGGATAGATCACGTCACTTTCTGCCAAATACTCTTCCATGTAGTCTCTTGCGCCCTCAATGGGGGAGCCGTAGCAGATATAGTCCATATTGGCGCCGGAGATCTCGGGGTCGCACAGGAAGTTGATGAACAGCTCTGCCTCGGTTTTGTTCTTGGCGCAGGTGGGAACACACATGGCGTCGATAAACAGATTAAAGCCCTGATTTTTCGGCAGGTAGAACGCCAGATTGGGATTGGCATCCATCATCATCATACAGTCGCCTGCATAATAGGGGGCGATCCAGGCGTTTTCACCCTCCATAGCGGCATAGATCTGATCCATTACATATTGCCGCACCAGGGGATTCTGCTCCTTAAGCAGCTTGGCGCAGTCGGCAAGCTCCTGGGGATCTTCGGTATTCACATCGTAGCCCAGCATATATTGGGCAATACCGAAGGCATCGCGGGAATTGTCGAACATCAGGATCTTACCCTTGTACTTTTCGTTCCACAGCAGTTCCCAGCCGGTCACATCCTCAGGGTCTACAAACTTTTCGTTGTAGATGATGCCCACCGTACCCCAGGTATAGGGGACAGAGTATTCGTTCAGCGGGTCGTAGTCGGTATTTTTAAAGGTCTGCTGTACATACTCGTAGTTGGGAATGTTGGAAAAGTCCAGCTTTTGGAGCATATCCTCCTGAATCAGACGGGCGATCATATAGTCGGAGGGGATGATCACATCCACCGACAGACCGCCGCCGGACAGCTTGGCATACAGAGATTCGTTGGAATCGTAGGTGGTGTAGTTCACCCGAATATTGGGATGGCGCCGTTCAAATTCCTCAATGATATCCAGTGTTTCATCGGTGCCGTCGGCAATATTCTGACCCCAGTTCATCACATTCAGGGTCACCTTGCCGGAGCGGGTGCCGAAGATCAGCAGGCCGGCTGTGCCCAACACTGCCACACTGCACACTGCGGCGCACACACGGCGAAATACTTTTTTGCCGTGACTGTCTACGGTTTTGCGCTTTTGGTCCTTCCGCTTTTCTCCCCGGATCTGCAGAATGTTCATGGTGATCATCAGTGCGAAGATCAGCAGGAACAGCAGGGTAAACATGGCGTAGATCTTGGGGGACATCGGCTTTTTGGTGTAGGAGTAGATCTCCACCGGCAAGGTGGAAAAGCCGGAGCCGGTGACAAAGTAGCTGATCACAAAATCGTCCAAACTCATGGTAAAGGCCATGATCGCACCGGAGATGATACCGGGCATGATCTCGTGAATGGTCACCTTAAAGAAGGACTGCAAAGGCGTACAGCCCAGATCCATTGCCGCATCCTGCAGCGCAGGATCCATCTGCCGCAGCTTGGGCATCACGTTCAAAATGACGTAGGGCAGGCTAAAGGTGATGTGCGCCACCAAAAGTGTCCAGAAATTCAGACTCTCCCGCTGATGGAGCATACTGGTGCCCACAAACACAAACAGCAGCGAAAGGGAAATACCGGTCACAATATCCGGATTGGTCATAGGGATGTTGGTGAGGTTCATCACCAGCTTCCGCATTTTGGGGCGCATATTGTGGATCCCCACTGCCGCAAAGGTGCCAAATGCAGTGGCAATGGCGGTGGACAGCAGAGAGATCAGCAGAGAATTACCAAGCAGTGTCAGCAGATCCTCGTCCTTGAACAGCTCCTTGTACTGGCTGAAGGTAAAGCCCTCTATATGGGTCAGATCCTTGCCTGTGTTGAAGGATGCTACGATCAGCACCAGCATGGGGATATACAGGAAGACGAACATCAGGATGGTGAGCACGCGGGAAGTCTTTTTCATACCACCACGCCCCCTTCCCCGTCCTCGTCACCGCCGAAGCGGCTCATCATATTGGTACAGCCCAGCACCAAAAGCATTAAAAGCAGGCTCAAAGCTGCGCCCAAGTTGGGATTATGACTGGTTTTAAATTGTTTTTCGATAACGTCGCCGATCAGCATCGTTTCTGCACCGCCCAGCTTTTGGGAGATGTAGAAGGTGGAGACCGCCGGCACAAACACCATCGTTAGTCCCGAAATAATACCGGGCATAGACAGGGGGAATACCACACGGGTAAACACCTGACGGCTGTTACAGCCCAAATCCTCCGCAGCCTCGATCAAACGGCCATCGATTTTCACAATGATGGCATACAGCGGCAAGATCATATAAGGCAGGTAGTTGTATACCATACCCAAAATGACCGCGCCGGGGGTGCCGATCATCTCCACCGGACCAATACCCAAAAGGCCCAGCAGATTGTTTAAAATACCGTTGGTTTCCAAGAGCCCTACCCAGGCCAGGGTACGAAGCAAAAAGCTCATACACATGGGGAGCATCACCAGCATATACAGGATCTTCTGGGTTACCGGCTTGCGGTGGGCAATAAAATAGGCAACGGGATAGCCCAAGATCAGGCAGATCACTGCAGACAGCAGGGAATACCAGGCAGAGATGCCCAGTGTGGGCAAATAGGCGCTTAGATCCGTCATATTGGAGAAGGTAAAGCGGCCGGTATCCGGATCGGTAAAGGCATAATACCCCATCACGCCCAGGGGGATGAGGGTAAAGAGCAACATCCACAGAATATAGGGCGCGCTGAGGAGCAGTGACTTATTCTTCTTCATCGGCGGCATCCTCCGTCAGCTCGTCATACTCGGCAGAGTAGGAGCTGTAGTCACCGAACAGGCCGGAATACGCGCTCTTATGCATAATATGGATATCCTCCGGGTTCAGGCGGATACCGACAGTAGAGCCAACGCCCTGAAAATCTGTGGTCTGAATCAGCCACTTGAAGCCCTTGAAGTCCACAATGATATCGTAGTTGAGGCCCTTGAAGGTGACAGAGGTCACTGTGCCTACCAAATGACCCTCCTCGGGCGGTACAAAGTCGATATCCTCGGGGCGAATGACCACGTCCACCGGTTCGTTGGGCGCGAAGCCTGCATCCAGGCATTTGAAGGTTCTTCCGAAGAATTTTACCTTGTAGTCGGATAGCATCACGCCATCCAAAATGTTACTCTCGCCGATAAAGTCTGCCACAAAAGCATTCTTCGGCTCGTTATATATATCCTCGGGTCTGCCCACCTGCTGAATACGGCCCTTGTCCATTACCACTACGGTATCAGACATGGAAAGCGCTTCCTCCTGGTCGTGGGTCACATAGATAAAGGTAATGCCCATAGCCTGCTGGATCCGCTTCAGCTCGTTCTGCATATCCTTACGCAGACGCAGGTCAAGAGCCGCTAAAGGCTCATCCAATAACAGTACCTTGGGTCTGTTTACCAGTGCCCGAGCAATGGCAACACGCTGTTGCTGACCGCCGGAGAGAGAGTCTACAGAGCGATGGCCATAGCCCTTGAGTCCCACCACTTCCAGTATTTCGTGTACACGCTGCTGAATTTCGTCCTTGGGAAGCTTAGCCACCTTCAGGCCGAAGGCAATATTGTCGTATACATCCAAATGGGGGAACAGCGCATACCGCTGGAATACGGTATTGATCTGCCGTTCATAGGGCGGAACGTCGTTGATGCGTTTTCCGTCAAAAAGCACATCGCCGGATGTGGGATTTTGGAAACCGCCGATGATCCGCAGTGTGGTGGTTTTGCCGCAACCGGAAGGGCCGAGCAGCGTGAGAAATTCCTTGTCGTTAAAATAGAGATTGATCCCATCAAGGACCTTTTCCCCGTCGAACTCCATCGTAAGATTTTGGAGTCTGATGAGTTCTTTGGACATTATCCTCCCCCGTTTCTTTATCTAAATCGTCAAAGTTTGACAAGTATATTTGTACCCTATATTTCCCTAAATGTCAACGGCATTTTACGCTTGCTGCCTGAAGTTTTCCATATCTTTTTTCTTTTTTGCGGAAAAGGTATATAAATGCAGTTTTTGGAAAGAATGGATAGTGGAGGTGCTAATATGCGCAACAATAAATTTTTAGACAGTCTGAAGGGTAAGGGCTACTACATAGCCCTGGGCCTGTGCGCTGTCGCAATCGGGATATCCGGCTATTTGTATTATCAAAACACCAATAACGAGGCAGATGACCCCAAAATCCAGGTATCTGTCACCACACCCAACATCACAGAGGATGTACCCTCTGCCACCACCCCTCCTGACGCAACAAAGCCTCAGCAGGACACTGCGAAGCTGAAGCCTACCCGTCCTGTCAGCGGTGACACGGTGGCAGGCTATGCGATGGAGGTGCTGCAGTACAACCAAACCACCAGAGATTGGCGGGTGCACAACGGCATTGATATTGCCGCGCAGGCAGGTACGGATGTGCTTGCCGCCGCTGACGGCACGGTTTATACTGTTTTTGAGGACGACACCATGGGCACCACTGTGGTTTTGCGTCACGATGGCGGCTACGTGACCAAGTATGCCAGCCTGGACAAGGAGGTAGCGGTGACCGTGGGACAGCAGGTGAAGTCCGGCACAGTCATTGGCAAGGTGGGCAACACCGCCCTTTTAGAGACGGCTATCGGAGACCATCTCCACTTTAGCGTCACCTGTGACGGAAAGCCGATGGACCCGGAAGCGTTTTTGAATCTCAGTTAAAAAAGAGGGTGTCTCATACATTTTGAGACACCCCGAAAAAATATTTATCCAATTCCAACTGTAGGGAACGGCCTGTGTGCCGTTCCTTATTCTGTGGAATGACACATAGGTCATTCCCTACATATACATTTTGAGACCGCCTGTTTTCTGCATTTGACTATTCTTTTGCACCTTGCTTATCCAAAATATCCAGCACTTCCTGCCCGCGGGCAGTCAGGGCAAAGCTCCCCCAAATGGGGCAATCTTCATATCGGGACATATCCGCACCCAATAAGGGCTTGTCGAAGTCGATGCTGATAAGCCCTTTTTTCTCTAAGCACTGCAAGATCAGACTGTAGCGCTCCTGGGTTTCTTCTTCGTCCTCCCGATAAATGGGCGCTTGAGTGTCTGCTCTCCGCGCCACAGGCAAAAAGGCATTTTCTCCCAGTTGGTTCAAAAGCCGGAGCTCCGGCAGACTGAGCACCAGTTCTCCACCACAGCCGCCGCAATGGGCGCAGTCTCCGTTACATTGGGCCATATTCTCCCTCCCTGCATTTGTTGTTTCTTTAAGTATAACCGTTTTTGGGTATACACGCAACCTTTTTCGATGGATAAGCCTCATCCAAAATCATACAATAGCAGTAGGAGGGATGTATATGATCAAAAAACCGAAGAAGTTTTTGCTTTCGCTGGCGCTGCCTTTAGCAGTAGGCGGTCTTGCCACACTGCTCAGCGGCGGTATGGGAGATTTTAAACAGCTGCAGCAGCCGCCGTTGTCTCCGCCGGGATGGGTGTTTCCTGTTGTATGGAGCATTTTATATCTGCTGATGGGCTACAGCGCCTATCGGGTATACAGCAGTGGAAAACCGCAGGTGCAGGTAAACCGTGCCCTGAAGCTGTATGGCGTACAGCTTGCGCTGAATTTTATATGGCCTATTTTATTTTTCGGCTTTGACGCCTATCTGTTGGCGTTTTTTGTGCTGCTTTTGCTGTGGTTTGCCATTTTTCTCACGATGCGGGCCTTTGCCCCGCTGGACGAAACAGCCTCCGATTTGCTCATTCCCTACATTCTGTGGGTCACTTTTGCAGGATATTTGAATATAGGCGTATATTTTTTAAACTAAATTTTTCCAAAACCTCTTTTCAGAATGAAAAAATGTGTTATAATAAGAACGCATTAAAAAACGAAAGGATGGAATCATTATGGCTTCTAAATACGCAGGCACCCAAACCGAAAAGAATCTGATGGCCGCCTTCTCCGGCGAATCCGAGGCGCGGAATAAGTATACCTACTTCGCCTCCAAGGCAAAGAAAGAGGGCTATGAGCAGATTGCCGCCCTGTTCCTGAGGACCGCTGATAACGAGAAGGAACACGCAAAGCTGTGGTTTAAGGAATTAGAAGGCATCGGCAACACCGCTGAAAACCTGGTTTCTGCCGCCAACGGTGAAAACTACGAGTGGACCGATATGTACGCCGGCTTTGCCAAAACTGCCGATGAAGAGGGCTTCCACGAGCTGGCCGAGCGTTTCCGCCTGGTTGCCGCTGTGGAAAAGCACCACGAGGAGCGTTACCGCGCTCTGCTGCACAATGTGGAGACTGCCCAGGTATTTGAAAAGAGCGAGGTCAAGGTGTGGGAGTGCCGCAACTGCGGTCACATCGTGGTTGGTACCAACGCCCCCCAGATCTGCCCCACCTGCAATCATCCCCAGGCCTACTTTGAGATCCACGCAGCCAATTATTAAAAACAAGGCGCGGTGCTTCCAATGAAGCACCGCGCCGCAGTCTGTCAAAAAACTTCCAATAAGCCTCCGTTTCTGGTATAATAAAGGAAACGGGGGTGTAATTATGGAACAATGGAGAAAAGATGCGAGAAGTGAAGCAATTATTGTGGATTTAGAGGCATTAGTACCTCAAGATCATCTTCTTCGGAAGATAGAAA
>JAGASJ010000088.1 GCA_017621795.1 Oscillospiraceae bacterium
CTATGTGCTGGAGACCCGGGGCAACGACTTTGGCGTAACTTCTCCTGCCTCCTGGATTCAGAAGTATATGGTAGTAGATGATGCCGGTCAGCGTACATGGCTGATGTACACCGACTATATTTCCCAGCGCGATAACACCCGTTCTATGCTGTGGGGCTGGGGCAGTCCCGTGAATACCATCATTGGTGATGTAAACGGCGGCTGGGCATGGAATAACAATGTATCTGCCGACCACAATGCATTCAGTCTCCACCTGGATAAGGCTGGCACAGCCCGCTTTAAGCTGCTGGATTGGGTATCTAACCGCAACTCGTGGAATAACGATTTGGCTATTTCCTATGTGGACGCACAGACCATCCGTTGGAGTGCCGCAAGCGAATACAAGCTCCGTCTTGCTACTACTCAGGATCTGATCGCTGCCGGTTACACCCATCTGAATGTCACCCTTACCGGCAATCTGGGCAGTGCTCAGATCTGGTACGGCGAAGACGATTGGAGCGACGGTGAAATCTGCGTCAGCGCCGATAGCTTCGTAGATGGCGCTTGCACCTTTGAGGTTGACCTGACTGCCTTCAATGCCGGTGAAACCTTTACTATGATGGCAAATGCTGCCAGCTTTGCCGATCTGCTGATTAAGATCGAGCCCGTACAAAAGGAAATTCCCAAGAAAGTATTCAGCGTTACTGCCCCCAGTGGCAATGACTTTATTTTCGAAGGTGCTGCTACTGTAGAGGAAGACTGCGACTATTCCTTCACCGTGATTCCTTTTGCAGACAGCACCACCTTGACGGTATCTGTAAACGGTGTCGTTCTTGCGCCTGTCAGTGAGAATACCTATTTAGTGGAAAATGTTTCCGAAAACCTGACGATCAGTGTGGAAGCCCACCTGTTTGCTCCGGAGAATGTGGTACTGAATACCTCTAACTGGACATCTGCATCTTCCATCAATGAAAACGGCAGCCTGACTACTGGTGCCAACAGCCAGCTCACCGGCTCTGCCATGAAGCAGCTTTGGGAAGCAGGCTACACCCACCTGGTCTTTACTGTCAATGCAGAGGCTGCATCTGACAACAATACCAACTATACCCATGGTGGCTCCTGGAGTCAGTACTGGGCAACCTTTGCTGCAGCTGCCGATGTGGATATTCGTATTGACCTGAATGAGTTCCATAATGGCGATACCTGGTACAACGTAAGCTTCAATGCAGGCAATATGACCGTATCCAATCCCCGTGCCTATAAGAGCGCAGAAACATTGATGTGGACAAAGAGCAGCACCAACTGTTACTTTGCTATTGAGGATGGCTACTATGTGCTGGAGACCCGTGGCAATGACTTTGGCGTAACTTCTCCTGCATCCTGGGTTCAGAAATATATGGTAAGTGATGATGCCGGTCAGCGTACATGGCTGATGTACACCGACTATATTTCCCAGCGCGATAACACCCGCTCTATGCTGTGGGGTTGGGGCAGTGCTGTGAATACCGTATGCGGTGATGTAAACGGCGGCTGGGCATGGAATAACAATGTATCTGCCGACCACAATGCATTCAGTCTCCACCTGGATAAGGCTGGCACAGCTCGCTTCAAGCTGCTGGATTGGGTATCTAACCGCAACTCGTGGAATAGCTCTCTGGCTATTTCCTATGTGGACGCACAGACCATTCGCTGGAGTGCCGCAAGCGACTACAAGCTCCGTCTGGCTACTACCCAGGATCTGATTGCACAGGGATATTCCGCCCTGAAGGTCACCCTGACCGGCGATCTGGGCAGTGCTCAGATCTGGTACGGCGAAGACGATTGGAGCGACGGTGAAATCTGCGTCAGCGCCGATAGCTTCGTAGATGGCGCTTGCACCTTTGAGGTTGACCTGACTGCCTTCAATGCCGGTGAAAACTTCACTATGATGGTAA
>JAGASJ010000089.1 GCA_017621795.1 Oscillospiraceae bacterium
CCGGTATCCAAACCGGTAATCATATCCATTTCGGTACCCTTGGCAGTTGCCATGATGATTGGGATATCCTTTGTAGTGGGATTTCCTCTCAGCTTTTTCAGTATGGTAATGCCGTCATCTCCCGGCATCATAATGTCCAGCACGATCAGGTCCGGACGCTCCGTCTTCAGAGCTTCAAACATGGGTGCGCCGCTGGCAAAGCTCTTTGCCTCGAACCCTGTGGAATTGAGGGTATACACCTCAATATCCCGGATCGTGCTGTCGTCATCGACGATCCAAATCATAATTTATTCCTCTTTCGCATGCTGCCCTGTGATAGAAAACGCTACCCACTCGGCAATATTGGTGGCATGGTCACCGATCCGCTCCAGGTACTTTGCGATCATCAGAAGATCCAGGCAGTACTGACCGTCCTCTCGATTGCTGCTGATCATATGGATCAGGGTCTCCTTGGTGCGGTCAAAGGCATCGTCCACGACATCGTCCATGGAGATCACCCTCTTCACCAAAGCCATATCTTGGTTGACGTAGGCGTCAATGGAAGAGCGGACCATCTGCTGTGCGGTTTCTGCCATCAGGCGGATATCCTCACACTCCACACCGGTGCGGCCATTCAGGAACGGCACGATCTCGCCGATATCCTCTGCCTGGTCGCCAATTCGTTCCATGTCGGTGATGATCTTCATGGCAGCGGAAATCTGACGCAGATCCCGGGCTACGGGCTGCTGCTGAAGCAGCATCTTCAGACAGATGGCCTCGATATCCCGTTCCATCTGGTCGATCTCCCGGTCATGGGAAGCGGCTTCGTGGGCAATATCCGCATTGCCCTCCAGCAACGCCTTTACAGCAAGATCGATGGCGGTCTCACAAGCGGAGCCCATCTCAATGAGTTTTCTATGCAGCGTGTTCAGTTGGCTATCAAACAAATTACGCATTATCCGAACCTCCCGGTGATGTAATCTTCTGTACGCTTATCCTGCGGCTGAGAGAACATTTGCTCTGTATCGCCAAACTCGACCAGTTCACCAAGAAGGAAGAAAGCGGTGTTGTCAGAAATTCGGACAGCCTGCTGCATATTATGGGTGACCATGATAATAGTATAATCCTTCTTCAGCTGTTGCGTCAAGTCCTCGATTTTGGATGTGGAAATGGGGTCCAGTGCGGAAGTGGGTTCGTCCATCAGCAGTACTTTCGGTTTCACAGCCAGGGCTCTTGCGATGCAAAGCCGCTGCTGCTGACCGCCGGACAAACCTAGTGCGGACTTCTTTAACCGATCTTTTACTTCGTCCCAGATAGCAGCACTCTGCAGTGCTTCCTCCACAATATCATCCAACTGGATCTTGTTCTTGATACCGTGGGTACGGGGACCGTAGGCAATGTTGTCGTAGATGCTCATGGGGAAAGGATTGGGCTTCTGGAACACCATGCCGATCTCCTTGCGAAGATCATTCACATCCACACCGGGGGCAAAGATGTCCTGCCCGCCGTAGGTTACTGTTCCTTCGATCCGAACGGTAGGGATTAGGTCATTCATCCGGTTCAGTGTCTTCAGGAAGGTAGACTTGCCGCAGCCGGAAGGGCCGATGAGGGCGGTGATGCTGCGCTCGGGGATCTTAATATTGATATTTTTCAGTGCCTTGGTAGCGCCGTACCACAAACACAGGTCTTTTGCGGTAATGATACTCATGCATTCTTTTTCCTTTCAAAATATTTTCCGATCAGGCTGGCGCTGAGGTTAATGATCAGCGTCAGGATCATGAGGATTGCGGCAATGGCAAAGGCCACACCAAACTCGCCGCCTTCGGTGGCGTACATATACAAAGCAACTGTCAAAGTAGAGCCGGAAGTGAACAGTGCGTCCACAAAACCGTTGAGTGCATGGGCAAAGCCTGCAGTGAACAGCAGTGCAGCGGATTCGCCTACGATTCTGCCGATGGACAGGATGCAGCCGGTGACCACACCATCTACACAACCGGGCAGTACCACGGTGCGGATCATACGCCATTTGCCTGCACCCAGCCCGAACGCGCCCTCTCTGTAGGATTGGGGTACGGTCTTTAAGCTTTCCTGGGTGGTTCGCATCACCGTAGGCAGATTCATAATCACCAGGGTCAGGGCACCTGCAAGCAGGCTTTTATCCAGATCCATAAACTGACAGAAGAACAGCGAGCCGAACAGACCGTAAATGATCGAGGGAATGCCGGAAAGAGTTTCGGCCGCATACTCGATCATGGCCACAACACGCTTGTTGGAGGCATACTCCGTCAGATAGATGGCCGCTCCCACACCCAGGGGGATCACGAAAACCAGTGTAGTCAGAATGATGTAGACTGTGTTGAGAATATCCGGCAGAATGCCGATCCGTTCTGTCAGGTAACTGGGCTTGGTAGAAAGTAGCTCCCAGGTGATATTGGGAAGACCCTTATAGAGAACATAGCCCAACAGAAACAGGGTTAAACCGGCAGTGATTCCGGCGGCAAGCCACATAAGCACTTGCATGGTCCAATTATAGATATTTCGTTTATTCATGCTTTTCTCCTTTCAGGAAGAAATTCAATACAGCGTTGATCATCATGATAAACAGGAACAGCACCAGTGCGATGGAAAACAGAGCTTCCCGGTACAATCCGTCGGCATAGCCCATACCACTGGAAACCGCGGTGGTCAGGAAGCGGACACTCTGGAACAGACTGGGCATATTGGCCACATTGCCGGAAACCATCATCACCGCCATAGCCTCACCGATAGCCCGTCCTATACCCAGCACCACAGCGGTAGCGATACCGCTCTTAGCAGCCGGGACTGACACCCGGAACCATGTTTCGGTAGGTGTTGCGCCCAGAGCCAGGGATGCATCCTCATATTCCTTGGGAACAGCGTCCAAAGCGGTAATGGAAACCTTAATGATGGAGGGCAGGATCATAATGGCCAGTACAACGATGGCAGCCAGCAGGCTTGCACCGTCCGGCAGACCAAACAGATCCCGGATACCGGGCACCAGCACCATCATGCCAACAAGGCCGTACACCACAGAGGGAATGCCTGCAAGCAGACTAACTGCACCGGACATGATCTCTTTTACCTTAGGAGAAGCTTTCTTGGAGAGAAAAACTGCCGTCAGGAAACCGATGGGCACGCCCAGGACCAGCGCACCGGCGGTACCGTAAATGCTGGACAGAATGAAGGGAAGAATACCAAACTTCGGTTCAGAGGAAGCAGGATCCCAGGTATCTCCGAAGAGAAAATCCCACAGACCGATCTCCAGGATCGCCGGGATACCGGAGATCACCAGATAGACGGTGATAACCAGCACACTGGCAACAGTAACAAGGCCCAGGATTAGGAAGAGTCCGTGTACGGCCCGCTCAAATTGTTTGTTTTTTTTCATACTTTTCACCATTGACGCGGAACAAGCGGCGATTTGCACCGCCGCATTGCTTCCTTATTTTTTAGTTGGCAGGAACCACACCGGCTGCACTGATGATTTCGTTTGCCTTATCGGAAGTCACGAAGTCGAAGAA
>JAGASJ010000090.1 GCA_017621795.1 Oscillospiraceae bacterium
GTAAGGACGAAAATGTATCTTTGTCATAGTATAAAATGTTATGCCTAAAGATACAAAATCTTTAGGTAATAACAAAGCCCCTGCTTGTGAAAGTCGGGGCTTTGTGCATAAAAAAAGAAGGTGCGCATTTTGACACACCTCCTTCCGTTTTTCTATCAGAACAAACTCCAAGCAACTGTCAGTCCGGCCATTACAATGGCGACCATACTCATCAGTTTAATCAGAATGTTCAAACTGGGTCCGGATGTATCTTTGAACGGATCACCTACAGTGTCACCGGTAACCGTTGCTTTGTGTACTTCGCTTCCTTTACCTCCGAAATTACCTTCTTCTATAAATTTTTTCGCATTATCCCATGCGCCTCCCGCATTGGCCATAAAAATGGCGAGAACGAAGCCCGAGGACAGACCACCTATCAGCAGACCGATAACACCGGGTACGCCGAAAATCAATCCGGTAGCGATAGGGGCGATGATAGCCAGTAGGGAGGGGAATACCATTTCACGCTGCGCTCCTTTGGTGGATATTTGTACGCAACGGGCATAGTCGGGCTCGGCCTCTCCTGTCAGAATCCCTTTTATCTCACGGAACTGGCGGCGCACCTCTTCTACCATGTGGGCGGCCGCACGTCCTACGGCATTCATGGTCAGGCCGCAGAACAGGAATGCCATCATACTGCCCAAGAACATACCGCTCAATACTTTGGGGTTCATCAGGGTTACATCGTAATAAAGCATGTAGTCGGTGAAACTGGCGTTATGCACATCTACAGTGATGCCGTTGGGCAATTCCAGGAGGGTTTGCCCCAATCGGGTCAGTCCGATACGGATTTCTTCCACGTAGGATGCCAATAAAGCCAGTCCGGTCAATGCGGCGGAGCCGATGGCAAAACCTTTGCCGGTAGCGGCAGTCGTGTTACCCAACGAGTCGAGGGCATCGGTACGTTTGCGCACTTCTTTGCCCAGTCCGCTCATCTCGGCGTTACCGCCGGCATTATCGGCAATCGGTCCGTAAGCATCGGTAGCCAAAGTGATGCCGAGAGTGGAAAGCATACCTACGGCAGCAATTCCGATGCCATAAAGTCCCATCGAGATATTGGCAAAATCGAAACCGGATGCCAGCCAGTAGGATAAAATGATGCCTGCCACTACAGCCAGTACAGGGATGGTGGTGGAAATCATACCCAGTCCGATACCGGAAATGATCACGGTGGCCGGACCGGTCTTTCCACTTTCGGCCAACCGTTGGGTGGGTTTATACGACTGGGAAGTATAATATTCGGTGGAACGGCCGATAACGATGCCTACTATTAATCCCACTACCACAGCAAAGGATATGTTTACCCAATTTTCCAGACCTAATATCCAAAGGATAAGGAAGGTGGCGACAACAATCAGTACCGAGCTTAAATTGGTTCCTGTGGCCAGTGATCCGAGTAATTCCTTCATCCCCGCATCTTCTTTGGTGCGGACGGCAAAAATGCCGATGATAGAGAGGACGATACCCACTGCCGCAATCAGCATCGGTGCGATGACCGCTTTAAACTGCATCACGGTATCATCCGAACCGATAAAGGCTGCGGCACCTAAAGCGGCGGTAGCCAGGATAGAGCCGCAATAGGACTCGTAGAGGTCGGCGCCCATTCCGGCTACGTCACCTACATTGTCACCTACATTGTCGGCAATGGTGGCGGGGTTGCGGGGGTCATCCTCCGGAATGCCGGCTTCCACTTTACCTACCAGGTCAGCGCCTACATCGGCTGCTTTGGTATAGATTCCACCTCCCACACGGGCGAAAAGCGCTTGCGTGCTGGCTCCCATGCCAAAGGTAAGCATGGTGGTTGTGATGACACATAATTTGGCGGAAGGGTTCATGGCGTCTGCCGGAATGCAATAATCCAATAAGATGTACCAGAAAGAAATATCGAGCAGTCCCAAGCCGACAACGACCAGGCCCATAACAGCTCCGCTGCGGAAGGCTACACGCAGCCCTTTGTTCAGGGAGTTCCGGGCGGCATTGGCGGTACGGGCTGAAGCGTATGTAGCCGTTTTCATTCCTAGAAAGCCGGACAGTCCGGAGAAGAAGCCGCCGGTAAGAAAGGCGACAGGCACCCACGGGTTTTGCAGGTTAAATCCGTATGCCATGATAGAGAACAGGAGAACCAGCCCCAAGAATACCCATCCTACTACCTTATATTGTTGTTTCAGATAGGACATGGCGCCTTGGCGCACATAGAGAGCGATTTTTTCCATTGTAGTGGTTCCTTCGCTTTCGAGCATCATTTGTTTGTAGAAATACCATGCGAGTGCCAATGCCAAGAGGGAGGCAATGGGCACAATCCAGAATAGATACGTTTCCATACGCAGTATTGATTTAAAAGTTGGTTTTGCCCAAAGATAGAAAAAAAATAAATGATATTCAAGGGGATAGATGCATTTTTTTTATGCGATTCTTTCTCTTCAGCCTAGGGTGGTTTAAGACCTGTTTTATTTCCATTCCTTATGGCGGAAGCGGGTGTCTGTTTATCCGGTATCCGGGAGAAGGTGTATTCATGGAAATATGAAACAGTGAAAATATGGATGTGAAAAAGAGGTTGTATGAAAGAACAAGACATTCAAAAGATCTATCCCCGCCCCTACCGGCAAAATAGCAGCATGATTAGCGTTTGGACACAACCTCGAAAGTCAATCCATCATATCTGTATTTTTTTCGGGAACATTACAATCGTATCATGAATCGATATATTGTTTGATTTGTTCCATAGGTATTCCTAATTGTTCGGATATCTCGTCCATTGATGCTCCATTGTTACAGAGCATCTTAACCATGGAGCGAATCATCTGCTCTTTCTGCTCAATGACCTGCTTGTTCTGCTCAATCATCTGCTCTTTCTGCTCAATCATCTGCTCTTTTTCCTCTATCACCTTATTCTTGAGCATTATTGTCGTATCCCTGTCCTCTATTTCCGAAAGAATCTCGTCCTCTATCTCCATGGCACGGCGAACGGCGGGTGCGGCAGCGGCCTTCAGCAGGCGGTGCACCACATACTTCACTTCCTCGTCCATGTACTCATCGTTTATTTCCAGATAATGCTCGCTGTCGGGCTGCCGGTATTCCTGGTCGAACACGCTCAGCAGACGTTCCAGGCGGTTGCGGGTACGTCCGGTGAGGAACGGGATCTGTACGA
>JAGASJ010000020.1 GCA_017621795.1 Oscillospiraceae bacterium
CGCTGTCGTGCTGACGGAGAACTTACCGTCAACATCCGTAACGGTACCCGTCTTGCTGCCCTTGATCATCACGGACGCGCCAATCACTGGCTCGCCGTGCTCGTCAACGACAGTACCGCTGATGCGGCTGCCCTGACCGAACGCAGGGGCCGACAGCAGCAGGATGCAGACGAATGCCGTCAAGAATTTCTTTATAAGCATTTCTTTTGTCTTTAATTTAAATAACTAATGACGCGAAAGGTGATTAATAAAGCATTAAGGATGGCAGGGGACATAAAGCCATTGTGCTTCCCTCGCGCCTGTAGGGCCAGAGCCTCGTCTTTGGCCGCAGCCCGTAAGGGCTTTTGACACGGACATCCGCCATTCGGACATCCCATGCCGCCCTCGTGGATTTGCATTGACCGATACCACCATGGTGATGCCAAAAGCCCTCACGGGCTACGGCCAAAGACGAGGCTATGGCCCTACAACCGCGTGAACCGGTGCATCCAACCGCGTGGACCGGCACATCCGATTGCGCTAACGCGCACATTCAATTGCATGGACGGCGCTTTCTCCTCCGCTGCTTCCCAGTTTCCCCCATCACTCCCAGTATTCCCAGTTTTTCCTATCTCCTCCCATCTCTTCCCATCCCTTTCCATCCCTTTCCTCCGCCCCTCCCGCGGTTCCGGGCAGGGCCCTGCACCACCGCCGCATCCTTGCAGGCTCTTCCCTTATCTGTTACCACCGCCCCGTAACGATGTTACGTGCCACGCGTAACAGTGTGACGCGTGGCGTGTAACATCGTTACGCGTGGCACGTAACACTCTTACGCGCGCCTCGTAACACCGGCAGAATCTCCCCGAAGCATATCCGGATGCAACTTTTCATTCCGGACAACGCTCTCACGCACCGTGCCGGCAGAATCACCTTACCGCCTATCCCGAAATCCGACACACCTTATTATATATACGCGCGCGAGTGCATGACACCACATCCGCCGGCATCACGGCAGCCCGAAACCCGCCATCCGCCCCATCATCCGGCATTCATTTTACATGCATAGGTATGCAAAATATGCGTCGAAAACTGCAAATTTATACACGTTTTATAAGCATCGCATTTCTTACAGAATGATATTTTTTAGCCCGAAATAGTTATTTTGTTGCATTCTGTAATATAGAAAATTGCCATTTGTGTTAAATTAATGAGCAAAAAAGGCTTTTTTTGATTGGCAAAGTTGTGCAAAAAGAAAATTATCCTTAACTTTGCAAGTTGTAACGAAAAATATTATTAAATATTTAAATTAAAGACAAAAGAAATGCTTATAAAGAAATTCTTGACGGCATTCGTCTGCATCCTGCTGCTGTCGGCCCCTGCATTCGGTCAGGGCAGCCGCATCAGCGGTACTGTCGTTGACGAGCACGGCGAGCCAGTGATTGGCGCGTCCGTGATGATCAAGGGCAGCAAGACGGGTACCGTTACGGATGTTGACGGTAAGTTCTCCGTCAGCACGACAGCG
>JAGASJ010000091.1 GCA_017621795.1 Oscillospiraceae bacterium
ACTCATTGCTTCCATTACCACTGCGAAGGGAATAGAATAAAATTCGTCGATATAAATTCCTGAAGAAATTTTCGATATGCGCTAACGCGCTCGATATGTGCTAACGCACTCGATATGCCTTGCGGCAAGAAAAAGAAAGGAGACAAGCAAAATGCGCATTACCGGATTACAGAAAATGACCTTGCTGGACTACCCCGGGAAGGTGGCGTGTACCGTATTTTTACAGGGGTGCAATTTTCGCTGTCCCTTCTGTCACAATCGGGATCTATTAGATCGCGAAGGCCCCTATTCGGTAGACGAGGAGGAATTTTGGGCGTTTCTGCGCAAGCGCAGAGGTCTGTTGGACGGGGTCTGCGTCACAGGCGGTGAGCCCACAGTGCAAAAGGACCTGCCAGACTTCCTGAAGAAAATCAAGGACCTGGGCTACAGTGTCAAGCTGGATACCAACGGCTTTTGTCCCGATGTGCTGGAGCAGGTGGTCACCGATGGCCTGGTGGACTATGTGGCCATGGATATCAAAAACTGCCCCGATCGTTACGCCGAAACGGTGGGTCTGCCCCATTTGGATCTGACCGGCATTGAGGAAAGTATTTCCTTTCTGACCGAGGAACGGGTCGGCTATGAATTTCGCACCACCGCGGTGGCAGAATACCACGATGAAAAGGCCTTTGTGGAAATTGCCCAATGGCTGCAGAAAATATCCAAAAACACCCCAAAAGCCTACTTTATTCAACAATTTACAGGGCGGGACAGCGTACTGCAGGAGGGGCTTACTGCCCCCGAAAAGGAAAAGCTGATGCTTTTTTTGGACACAGTCGCACCTTTTGTCCACAGGGCAGAGATACGGGGCGTAGAACTGTAAAACACAATATATTGTGTTTGTGCAACTTTTTTTGACACAATATGTTGACAAATATCCATTCCCCTCATATAATACAGGCGTTGCAGTTTTTACGGGCAGCGCCTGTATTTCTTATAAGGAGGATTATATATGTATAATGTATTGAAGCGAGACGGCACCACCGCTGAGTTTGACATCTCGAAGATCAGTGCCGCCATGGTCAAGGCATTTGATGCCGTGGGCCGCAATCATCACCCCAGTGTGATCAATATGCTCTCTTTACAGGTCACCTCCGCCTTTGAAATGAAGATCAAGGACGGAAGCATCTCTGTGGAGGATATTCAGGACAGCGTGGAACAGGTGCTGTCTGAGTGCGGTTATTCCGATGTGGCGAAGGCCTACATTCTGTACCGCAAGCAGCGGGAGAAGGTGCGCAACGTCAATTCTGCCCTGCTGAACTACAAGGACCTGGTAGACAACTACCTGAAGATCAACGACTGGCGGGTAAAGGAAAACTCCACCGTCACCTACTCTGTAGGCGGTCTGATCCTTTCCAACTCCGGCGCCATCACCGCAAACTACTGGCTCAGCGAGATCTATGATGAGGAAGTGGCAGAGGCACACCGCAGTGCGGCTATGCACCTGCACGACCTGTCTATGCTCACCGGCTACTGCGCCGGCTGGAGCTTGAAGCAGCTGATCCAGGAAGGTCTCGGCGGCGTAGTGGGTAAGATCACCTCCTCTCCTGCCGGGCACTTATCCACCCTGTGTAATCAGATGGTAAACTTTTTGGGTATTATGCAGAACGAATGGGCAGGCGCACAGGCCTTCTCTTCCTTTGATACATATCTGGCCCCCTTTGTCAAGGTGGATAACCTGACCCAAAAGGAAGTCAAGCAGTGTGTGCAGTCCTTCATCTACGGCGTAAATACCCCCTCCCGCTGGGGCACACAGGCGCCCTTCTCCAACATTACGCTGGACTGGACTGTACCCCCCGATCTGAAGGATCAGCCTGCCATCGTTGGCGGCAAGGAGATGGATTTCACCTACGGCGACTGCAAGAAGGAAATGGATATGGTCAATAAGGCCTTCATCGAGATCATGATCGAAGGCGACGCCAATGGCCGTGGCTTCCAGTATCCCATCCCCACCTACTCCATCACCCGCAACTTCGACTGGAGCGAGACGGAGAACAACAAGCTCCTGTTTGAGATGACCGCAAAATACGGCACCCCCTACTTCTCCAACTACATCAACTCCGATATGGAGCCCTCCGATGTGCGCTCTATGTGCTGCCGTCTGCGTTTGGACCTGCGTGAGCTGCGGAAGAAGTCCGGCGGCTTCTTCGGCTCCGGCGAATCCACCGGCTCTATCGGCGTGGTCACCATCAACCTGCCCCGTATTGCATACCTGGCAGAAGACGAGGCGGATTTCTATAAGCGGCTGGACAAGCTGATGGACATTGCCGCCCGCAGCCTGAAGACCAAGCGCACCGTAATTACCCAGCTGATGGAATCCGGCCTGTATCCCTACACCAAGCGCTATTTGGGCACCTTCTCCAACCACTTCTCTACCATCGGTCTGATCGGTATGAACGAAGTGGGCTTGAACGCCAAGTGGCTCCGCGCAGACCTGACCCACGAAAAGGTACAGCTGTTTGCCCGGGAAGTACTGGATCACATGCGGGAACGCCTCTCCGACTATCAGGAGGCCTATGGCGACCTGTACAATCTGGAAGCGACCCCTGCAGAATCCACCACCTACCGCTTCGCAAAGCACGACAAGGAGCTCTATCCCGATATCATCACCGCCAATGAAAACGGCACTCCCTACTACACCAACTCCTCCCACCTGCCTGTGGGCTTCACGGAGGACATCTTCACTGCTTTGGAGATTCAGGACGAGCTGCAGACCCGCTACACCTCCGGCACCGTATTCCACGCCTTCCTGGGCGAGAAGCTGCCGGACTGGAAGGCCGCCGCATCTCTGGTACGGAAGATCGCAGAAAACCACAAGCTTCCCTACTATACCCTGTCCCCCACCTACTCCGTCTGTGCAGAGCACGGCTATTTGGTCGGCGAGCAGTTTACCTGCCCCGTCTGCGGCAAGAAGACCGAGGTTTACAGCCGTATTACCGGCTATTACCGCCCGGTACAGAACTGGAACGACGGTAAGACCCAGGAATACAACGACCGCAAGACCTACAACATCGGCACTTCTGTGCTGAAGAAGGAAGCACCTGCTTCCGTATGTGAAGCTCCCTGCGAGGAAAAAGCGGCACCTGCACCGGCAGTTACCGGCAAGGCGATCCTCTTTTCCCGTATGACCTGCCCCAACTGCCGTGTGGCAGAGGGCCTGCTGAGCAAGGCCGGAATTGCCTACGAAAAGCTGATCGCGGATGAAAACCTGGATCAGTGCAAGGCCTATGGTGTAAAGGGTGCACCCACCTTGATCATCACCGACGGAGAAAACTACAACAGCTACTATTCCGTCCCCGAAATCAAGAAATACTTAGCATCCCTGTAATAAGGCTGGGGCGTCTCAAAATGGGCGCGTAGGGAATGACCTATGTGTCATTCCACAAAAATATGCAATAAGGAACGGCACACAGGCCGTTCCCTACGGAAATATTGATTTTCGAGGGCTGTCTCATTCCTTTTGAGACAGCCCCGAAGTCCGCACAGGGACGAAAAACGAAAGGAATACACAATGTACGATATCATTATTGTTGGCGGCGGTCCTGCGGGACTGACTGCGGCGGTTTACGGTCTGCGGGCCGGCAAAACCGTCCTGATCATTGAAAAAAACGGCTTTGGCGGGCAGATCGCCTTTTCCCCCAAGGTGGAAAACATCCCCGGCTTTGCCACCATCAGCGGCGCGGAGTTTGCGGAGAAGTTTGTAGATCAGGCGATGAACTTAGGCGCTGACGTGGAGCTGGAAAACGTGACAACTGTGGAAAAAACCGCCGAGGGCTTTGCGGTATCCACCGAGGAAGGCAGCTGTTTTAACGGCCGCACTGTAATTTTGGCTGTGGGCGTAAAGCACCGCACCCTGGGACTGCCGGGAGAAGAGGAGCTGATCGGCAACGGCATTTCCTTCTGTGCCGTGTGCGACGGCGCATTCTACACCGGTCAGCAGGTCGCCATGATCGGCGGCGGCAATTCTGCACTGCAGGAGGCTCTGCTGCTCAGCGAGGTGTGCGAAAAAGTGACCATTGTGCAGAATTTGGCGTTTTTGACCGGAGAAAAGAAGCTTACCGATGCCCTGGCACAAAAAAAGAATGTGGAGATCCTCTACAGCACCCTGGTGGCAGGCTACAACACCCGGGAGGGAAATTTGGTCAGCATCGACCTGCGCAACGACCTGACCGGCGCCATCTCCCGACTGCAGGTAGACGGCGTGTTCCTGGCGGTAGGTCTTCAGCCGGAAAATGACGCTTTTGCATCCCTTGCAAAATTAAATGACTGGGGCTATTTTGACAGTGACGAGGGCTGTACCACCCAAACACAGGGACTTTTTGTGGCCGGCGACTGCCGCAGCAAGCACATCCGTCAGGTGGTGACTGCCTCTGCCGACGGCGCTATTGCCGCCATGGCCGCCTGCCGCTTTTTGGACCGATAAAAAACATTTTCAACTTAATACTTTCTTAAAACTTATACGCTTTTTTATTTAAAATCTTTCTTCTATTATATAGGTAATAAATCTTCATTTCATTTTCCTTTCCTCTTTACCTATGCAAAGGCCTCGGAGTAAATCCGAGGCCTTTGCTCTGTCTGTCAAAAAAATATTTTTTTGACAGACAGAGCAAAGGCCTCGGATTTACTCCGAGGCCTTTGCATAGGTAAAGAGGAAAGGAA
>JAGASJ010000021.1 GCA_017621795.1 Oscillospiraceae bacterium
TGTTAGCGCCGGGAGAAAATCGCCATTTTGAGCCGGGAGAAAACAACCAATTTCAGCCGGGCAGAAATCGCCAATCCGTGCCGGGAGGGTGTAGCCAGCCCCGGTTTGAATGTAGGTTTTAAATGCCGCTCTTTTGGCTGGGGGCGGCGGTCGGAGACGCTGCGGACGACCGCAGGGAAACCGTCTCAAGACGGCGGCCGCGGAAGCTCTCGCCCTTAATCGAAAACACAATCGCATCATCAAAGATGCGGTCGAGCGCACATAGGAGGGAGTCATTCTCACAGAAATTCTCCTGCCACTGTGCAGGGTCACGGTTACTGGTAAAAACCATGTTGTAGTAGCCGTCCTTCTGGTAGCGGCGGTCCACCATATCAAAAAACAGCCGTGTGCTTTCCTTGTCAAACTCGCAATGCCCCACTTCATCAATAATCAGGCAGGAAGGCCGAACGAGAGCTGCGAGGAGCGTACTTTCACGGCCAGCACGTCGGGCATCCGTCATTCGGTCACGCAGCTCAGTCATCTTAATGAAGTATGCTTTCATGCCGTGCTCGCAACAGGCGCGGCCAAAAGCCTGCGCCAAATGAGTTTTTCCGGTTCCCGGTTTCCCAATGAAGGCGAGGTTTTTGTGGGCGTAGAGGGCGGACAGCGTAGAGAGGTTACGCAACTTGTCAATGTTCTTCCCAGTGATGCGGCTGAAATCGAAGTTGTCAAAGGTTTTCGGAACCTTCAGCGGCAGTCGGCTTGTACGCAGTAAGAAGTCAACAGTGGAGCTGTCTTTCTTCGCTTTTAGATGTTCAAAGACCTTAGCCACTGCAAGGACTTCTGCGTCAGTCATGTTGTTCTCCTGTACCAGAGTAGCAAACTCTTCCACCGAGAACCCAAACTTCATCAGATCCTTGCTGCAAGCGGCCACAGTGTCTAACAGCGTATTATTCATCCCAACCATCCTCCTTGCTGAAGTTGAACTTCTCAAAGGAGAGGTCACGGACCGGCTCTGGGAGCTGTTTAATCACCGTCTTTACCGGCATGGTGGGGAACTCTTCCGGCTGTTCAGGCAGAGCATACTGGTTCTCACAAAAGCTGTCCCGGCGCGCCCATGTCACATTGTGCGTGGTCAGGAGAAAGGCCATATCGGATGAATAGATGTACAGCGTATCACCGTCGCGCAGCACACGGGCAGTCTTGCCATGGTAGCTATAGGGGACCCCAAAACGACGTCCCTCATAGCTTACAAACCCGTCAAAAGAAATCCGGCGCTCCGGGCAGAGATAAAACAGCAGTTCATAGCTGTCATCCAGAATGGATACCACTTTGAGACAGCGCTCTGAATGGATATCCTGGGGAATGCCAATCCCCCTGTGGTAAGCTGCGTTCTGTTCATTGCACCAATCCAAAGCTGCATAATTCAAATCGGTCACATTCCAGAACACGCGCCCAACGAGGAAGTTTTCCTTTACGAACCGTACCAGACGTTCCACCTTGCCCTTCGTAAAGGGATGCCGGGGCTTGCAGAGCTTCGTCTGGAATCCAACGGTCTTCATGAACTGCTCATAGTCCTTCTGCCAGATTGGATTGCCATCCAGGTCACGCCGAATGACTACGCTCTTCATATTATCCGTCAGGACGTATTGAGGAACGCCCATGTAGCGGAAAGCGTGGATCATCCCAATGAACAGATTTTCCTGCTTTGCATTGGGGAAGAACTCTACATACCGCTGCCCGCAGTGGTGGCAAATCATAGCAAAGCAGGCAGCGCTGTATTCACTTCCATCGTAAGCTTGTACCTTCGTAAAGCCCCAGTCCATCTGAAATGCCTCTCCGGGACCGGTAGAGTACCGTCGCCCACGGTTTCCCTGCGATTCAACTGCATGACGAGGGACGGGAACAAGATGATGGTGGGCAGAGATGTAGTCCTTGACGATGGTTTTACCGCCAGTGAATCCACTCTTACGAAGTTTATCAAGGCACACGACAGAGTTTACAACGCCTGCTTTGAGCAGGCTATCCAGAATGCCGGTGTAGCCACTCAGGAGTGTAGTTGTCGCCTTGCGGCCCTTCAATGCGTGTTGGACATCCTCAAAGTCATGTTCTTTCATGCGGCGCAGTTTGGCGCGGGAAATTCCCGTACGACGCCCAAGGTCTGCAAGGTTGATTTTCTCCATCGAGAACTTGTCTCCCTGTTCGGCCATCATCTGTTTTATAGCTTCCGCTACTACTGGATTCATAGCTGCAAAATTAGGCTTCTTCATGATTCCTCCTTTCACCGAGGGCTGGCTACCCTCTAAGTGTAAAGGATTTCATGAAATCATGATTGGCTATTTTCATCCGGCCATAATTGGCGATTTCCGCCCGGCCCGGAATGGCTAATTCCGCCCGGCGCTAACA
>JAGASJ010000092.1 GCA_017621795.1 Oscillospiraceae bacterium
GGCGGTTGGGTTGCCGTTGTTATTATCATTGTCATTTGTCTTATCGCCCTTATTCTATGCTCGGTGTTTGGTATCTTCTTCTCAGGAGAGGACTCAGGAACGGGACAGACTATGCAGACTGCCGTTCAGGAAATCAATACCGAATACGACAATAAGCTCTTGGAGATCAGGAACGGAACGACCTACGATGTGCTTGAAATGAGTGGTAGTCGTGCAGTTTGGAAAGATGTTCTTGCCGTGTATGCGGTCAAGACAAACACCGATCCTGACAACCCTCAAGAGGTTGCTACAATGGACGATAACAAGAAGCAACTGCTCAAAAACTTGTTTTGGGAAATGAATGAAGTCAGCTCCCGAACAGAGAGTGTGTCGGAAACCGTGATAACCGAAACCGATGACGGAAACGGAAATATCGTGCAGACGGAAACGACTGTAACGAGAACCTATCTGTATATCACGGTTACTCACAAGACCGTTGATGAAATGGCTTCGCAATACAGCTTTAATCAGGAACAGAAAGACTACCTGACAGAACTGCTAAAACCCGAAAACAATTCGCTATGGGCGGCGGCTCTATATGGTATCAACTATTCTGATGACCAAATTGTAACGGTAGCTCTTACGCAGATTGGCAACGTTGGCGGAGATCCTTATTGGAGTTGGTACGGCTTCGGCTCAAGGGTTGAATGGTGTGCCTGCTTCGTTTCTTGGTGTGCCAACGAGTGCGGATATATCGACGCCGGTATTATTCCGAAATATGCCGGCTGTGTAAACGGCGTTCAATGGTTCAGAGACCGAGGACAATGGGCAGACGGTTCGTATGAACCTTCGCCCGGTACAATCATCTTCTTTGACTGGGAGGGCGACGGTGTGACAGACCACACCGGTATCGTTCAGAAATGCGAGAACGGTACAGTCTATACCGTTGAGGGCAACTCAGGCGACACTTGCAGAACCAAAACATACACGGTTGGTAGCTCAGTTATCTACGGATACGGTATTCCGGCATATTAAAAAAAGATGGCTGCTCGTTTGAGTAGCCATCAAGTACATTATTCAAAATCGTTGTTGGGCATCATATTTAACGGATTTTGCTTCATAAATTTGATACCTCATTTTTTTGATTATTTGATGTGTCCATATTATCCAGCCCTATACGATGGGCTGTTATCAAATTGTTATCGGTGGTGATAACGGGGGGTAGCAGGGTTGTTGTTTTCTCTGGTGGTTTACAACTACATTTTACCACGAAAGGCAGGGAAATGCAATAACCATCCTTGCTGTGGCGTATCAAGGAATCTTACTGAACATATGGCGCACCTTATCCAAACGGCTGTTTGGACGACGGGGCTGGATGATTGGCTCGCCGACAGTGGCCTGATACCCTTTCAGTTCCGTCAGGCACACACTCCGCCCGTTGGTGTAAAAGGCCAAATCAGTACGGTATGCCTGTATGCAACGGGCGGGAATCTCGCCAGTAAAGACAACTTCATCCTTTTTTATCTGGGCCGTTTCGATGGTGGCACAGTATTTCGGCGCATCATGATAAGCCCTGGAAAGGTATTCCTGGGGCGCATAGAGGGTGAAGGAGAGATAAGGTTCCAGCAACTGCGTCCCAGATTTCTTCAATGCCTGTTCCAATACAATCGGGGCCAATGAGCGGAAGTCCGCCGGCGTACTGACCGGGCTATAGTAAAGTCCGTATTCAAAGCAAATCTTACAGTCCGTTACGTTCCAGCCACACAAGCCTTGCCCCAAACCGTAACGGATACCATCCATGACAGCGTTTTGAAAACTCTGGTTCAGGTATCCCAGGGAAACCCGGCTCTCGTATTTTACACCGGAGCCAAGCGGGAGCGGTGTAACAGACAGTCCGATAGATGCCCAAAACGGGTTAGGCGGCACCTCGATATGGATGGTGTGACTGGCCACTTTGAGCGGCCGCTCTAAATAAATGACGGTGGGTTCCTTCACTGCTGTTTCAATCTTGTATTTTTCCGTCAGCAAAGCGGAAACAACCTCCAACTGCATCCGACCCAAAAAAGAAAGAATGATCTCATGGGTGGTGGAATCCACCTCGTAGTGCAAAAGCGGGTCAGTATCCGCAATTTGCGTAAGAGCGTCCAGCAACCGGTCTCTTTGCTCTGCCGTTTTTGGCGTAATCGTCGTCCGCAGCATAGGGAAGGGAACATCACTCCACATTTCACGAGGAAGTTGGGTTTTGTCCCCCAATATATCGTTTAATCTCAAGCTGTCGCTGGGAAGGATGACAATTTCGCCCTTATGGGCGGTATCTGTCCGAACAATCTCCCCTTTGGATGGAATACGCATCTCTGTGATTTTCAGCTTTTCTCTCCCGGCTAGGGCCACCGTATCCCGCAGACGCAGCGTTCCGCTGTATAGCCGCAGATAGACAAGCCTCTGGCCGCAATCTGTATACTCCACCTTAAAAACTCTACCGCACAGGGCGGCGCTCCCCTGTTCCTTGGTCGATTGGAACAGCCCTATCACCGCATCCATCAACTGTTGAATGCCAAGGCCGTTTTTGGCGCTACCATGATAGACCGGGAGCAGGGAGGCGTCTTGAACTCGCCGCTGTTCTTCTTGCGCAAGTTCTTTCTGACTGATTGATTCTCCTGCGATATACTTTGCCAATAACTCATCGTTATTTTGGATGACCGAATCCCACACCTCTGCACTAGTGTTTTCTGTCAGAGTTATTTTCGAGGACAGCGACACTGTCTGCTTGATGATAATATCAGCGGAGAGCTTATCCCGAACAGACTGATATACGCTCTCCAAATCAATGCCAACCTGGTCGATCTTGTTGATAAAGATAATGGTGGGGATGTTCAATTTCCGTAGGGCATGGAACAGAACACGGGTCTGGGCCTGCACGCCATCTTTAGCGGAGAGCACCAAGATGGCCCCGTCCAAAACAGCCAGAGAGCGGTATACCTCTGCCAAGAAATCCATGTGGCCGGGAGTATCCACAATATTGACTTTACAACTGTGCCACTGGAAAGAAGTGACTGCCGTTTGAATGGTAATTCCACGCTGCCGCTCCAAAAACATAGTGTCCGTTCTCGTTGTCCCTTTTTCGACGCTCCCCGGCTCTGAAATGGTTCCGCTGGCATACAGCAGGCTTTCTGTCAGTGTCGTCTTGCCCGCATCTACATGGGCAAGAATCCCGATATTGATAATGTTCATGTCTATCCTCCATACAAGGCCCGAATGGGCGCAAAAATCCCCAGCGGCTAATACTTTTACCGCTGGGGATCATGACTTCGGACACACAGAAACATACACGACTTACATAAGCCGCGGTCCGTCACGATATTTACTAAAAAGGCAAAAGTATTCTTAAAATTGGGTACAAAAACCAAGCCCCTGCAAGGGGCAATCATTTTTGCGCCCATTATCAAATTTTATTTAAGAATACCTTGCCGCATATTTGATAGACTCCTCAAATCAGGATAATAGCAGTATATCATAGTACGCTCTAAAAAACAAGAAATCATTTTACCGATTCCACAAATAAAATCGGAGGGTATTCACTGGAATACCCTCCGGTTTTGGTGATTATCGTGCGTCTATCCGAATTTTTGACTTTGCGGCCCGTTTCCGTTCCTTTTCGGCATGTTCCTGCTGGTAAGCTGCCTCTAATATTCTGTCCACTTGTTCTGGGCCAAAGGCCCTTTTGACCCGCTCATAGTCAGCGGAGACTTGCCGCATGGCCTTGTTTTCCAACTTGACCTCCTGCAATCGATCAGACAGGCGGATGTTGCTCTCCCTCACCCGGCCATAGTCCCCTTGCAGACGCTCAAATTTCCCCCGCAGCTCCACATAGGCCAGATACAGGGAGCGCAGCACCTTGACGATTTGGGCCAGCAGGGGCTTTGCCTTTTTCTCTCGGTAGGCCCGGCCTGTTTCCAGCGTTCCCGGCTCCGGCAAAATCTCCTCCGGATTGGCGGAGAAATCCGCTGCCAACCGCTCCATATTTTTCACCGCCGGGGCAAGTTCTTTGAGCCGCCGTTCCTGGCTCTCCACCTGGTTTTCTTTCTCCGCCTTGACCGTCTCCAGAACGGCGATCTCCTTTGCCCGCTGCTCTTTCTTGTAGTCCAGCACAGACAAGTGCTTGTCGTGGGTGCCTTTGTCCTCCCACTCAATCCCGTGGCGCTCCATGACCAGGGAAAGCTGCTCCTTTTCCGAGCGCACCCACTGGCTCCACTCTGTGTCCCCTCTGGTGCCGCCCTGGAAACCCTGGGCCGCTAACGCCTGTTTCAAAGATACCCTCGTGTCCAGCCCTCGCTTGCTCCCGGTGGTGAATGGTACAAAGTCAATGTGCAGATGGGGCGTAGCCTCGTCCATGTGGAGGTGGGCAGAGAACACCCGGAGTTGGGGGTTGCGCTCTTGAAAGCCCTTCATGTACTCGTCCAAAACCGCTGCCGCAAGCTGTCCCTCCTCGCTGTCGGCGCTCATATCATCTCGATTGCCCACTTGCAGGATGATTTCATGGAACGGCTTTTCCTGCTTGCCGGAGCGGATCTTCTCATAGTAATCCTCTATCCTTCTGTCGGCCCTGGTTTGTTTAGCGTTGTACCGTTCCAGAGCCTCGTCAAAGAGTTCATGGTACACCGCCTTGATATTCTCCTGGCAGTAGGTTATATTCAAGTGGGAGCGTTCCGGGTCAGTGTTCTTGGCGTGGAATTTTCTACTGTTATGGTTCACCGATCCTTGGCCCACCATGGCGCTGATTGTCCTTTTCAAATCAATCCCTCCTCCCTTTTCCGCCGCGCAAGCGGCGAGCCTTTGTTACTTTCTGCGAAAGTAACGCAAAAGCACTTTTGACAGCCTGACGGCCATCAAAAGCGCATTTGCGCCCTACGGGGTGGTGTGGGGGCTTTGCCCCCGGCAACTGCGGTTGCCTCCCCCAGCAGGGCCGCCCTTTGAAAAGGGCACCCTGCACCCCGCCTA
>JAGASJ010000022.1 GCA_017621795.1 Oscillospiraceae bacterium
AAATGGCTTGCTGCGCAAGATATTTTGACTTACGGCACAACGCGCCCCGCTCGAGTATCTGTATACACATCGGGGGCGCGTTGCTTGTCTTTGGCGCTTCTTTGACCTCTGCAGTCTGTCAAAAAACAAGTTTTTTGACAGGCTGAAAACCGGCGTGCCGATCTGGCACGCCGGTTCTTTATTCTTCGTGAATATGGATATTGACGCCGTTTACTTCTACATTTTCATCGGCACATATAAGAATGTATTTCACGCCGCCAATGATCCGTGTTTCGATCAGATCCGCGCATTGGGGATTGACGTTTATGGTCACATCAGGGGTCTTGATCTCGAAACGGCGATTATTGATGATGTTCTTGGGATGAAGCAGTGCATCCGTACCGAAAACCTCATCATATTCCACCGAGAACTTGGCAAGCTTCTGCTCCCCTACGCCTGCGGCAGTTAAAGCCTGCTTCACCTGCTCTTTATTGATCAAAAGCGGCTCTGCTACCTTACTCTCTTTATGGATCTCAATACACTGGCAGATCTGTCCGTGGACGTTTTGCACCACTTCCATACTGCACTCCTCCCCTACTGTACGGGTCAAAAGCGCTTCAAAAGTGGTCTTCTGCTCCGCGGCAGGTTTGGGGGGCGTTACGTGAAACAGGGTGTCGATAATGTCCTCGTATATGCGCTTCGTGCTTCTTGTATAGAACAGTGCGCCGTAAATATTCGTCTGACGGTCATCGAATGCAGGGAACAAAAAGCCCAGCTCGGGGGCACAGGCGATCTGCTCCGGGGCGCCGTCGTGAAACGCCTTGTTTTCTGTATCATAGCGCAGCTTCGCGTTGGTCTGCTTTACAGGACAGACCGCGCATTGAATATAGGTATAAACCTCTGAGGAGGCATCATTCTGTGTGTCGCCATCCTTACTTTTAAAAGGCACATCGTAGCTGTCTAAGCCCAGCAGGATCAAATAGCTGTCGTCAAATGTAACGTGATCGATGATCTTTTGATACAGCTCCAGGCGCAGCTGCTCGTCCTTCAGACCACTGCTCCGCAGATCCATCAAAAAGCGATGCTCCGGACTGTCTGCCACCTGGGCGGTGCGGAAGCTGATATCGATCAGGTTCTTCCCAATGCCGCCGCTTAGGGTCTTCTTTAAAAGCGCAAAGTACTTTTCCGCCTCGTTTTCCGGCATCATACCTACACTTTGCCGAAATTCCGACACAATTTCCTTCTGTGCATTCACATAGCATCCGTATATGGATGTCATATTGCTGCGATCCCGCCGTGTTCTGCGGCGAAGCTCGCCAATTTCCTTCTCGTTCATTCTGCTCTCCTGATTTGCGCCGGTGCATTGCACCGGCGCATACTAAATTATTGATCTAATAGGCACTTGCCATTTTTGACAAAGTATTCTACACCGGAATAGACGGTAGTCGCAACGATCACCACGTTCACGGTGATGCCCAGCCACTCCACTGTGGGAAATGCCATCATACAGCACAGACCGATCATCGTGCTGGCAGTCTTGACCTTACCACTCCAACCGGCGGCGATCACATTGCCTTTGCCCACAGCCACCAGACGCAGACCGGTAACGGCAAATTCACGGGTCAGGACAACCATCAATGCCCAAGCAGGCATCAAATTCCACTCACAGAATACACACATTACTGCGATCACCAGCAGCTTATCTGCAAGGGGATCCAGGAATTTTCCGAAATCAGTCACCTGATTACACTTTCTGGCGATCTGCCCGTCCACATAGTCGGAAAGACTGGCAATGATAAACACCGCAAATGCAATCCAGCGGTACAAATCTATTTGGGTGTTGCCGAATAAGTACATAAATACCATTACCGCAGGTATTAAAAGCACCCGCACACACGTAATTTTGCTTGCTAATGTCATCTTTTTATTCCTCCCAAATATAGCCGGACAAGTCGCCGTCAATAATTGCATCAATACAAATCTTTACAAAAGACCCCTCGGAGACAGGCTCCTCGGAGGCGATCCAAACTCTGCCATCGATCTCCGGCGAGTCGGCATAGGTGCGGCCATAATACTGCTCATAAGTCTCGTCATAGCCGTCCACCAAAACGTCCACAATTTTCCCCAGCATAGAGGCATTATAGTCGTCCATCACAGCCGATTGAATCATCTCGATCATCTGTGCCCGCTGCTGTGCGGTTTCCTGGTCGGGATGGGGCATCTGCGCCGCAGGTGTGCCTTCTTCAGGAGAGAACGGGAACGCACCCACACGTTCCAGGCGGTGCTTTTTCAAAAACGCGCACAGCTCTGTAAATTCTTCCTCTCCCTCACCGGGCAGACCGGTAATCACACTGGTACGCAACACAAGCCCGGGGATTTTGCTGCGCAGCTTGGCAAACAGCTCCTCGAGCAACGCTTTGTCGCCACGGCGATTCATCAGCTTCAAGATTCCATCGTTACAGTGCTGAATGGGAATATCCAAATATTTAACGATCTTCGGCTCTGTGGCAATGACCTCGATCAGTGCGTCGTCAATCTCGTCCGGGTAAACATAGTGAATGCGAATCCACTGAAAACCGTCGATAGCGCAAAGCTGACGCAGAAGCTCCGGCAGTAACCGCTTGTGCTCAGGAAGATCCGTGCCGTATCGGCTGGTATCCTGCGCCACCACGATCAATTCCTTCGCGCCGCTGTGGGCCAGCAGCCGTGCTTCATACAGCACATCGTCCATATCCCGACTGCGGAACTTGCCCCGCAGATAGGGAATGATGCAGTAGCTACAGCGATTGTCACAGCCCTCTGCAATTTTAATAAAAGCATAATGCTCAGGGGTGGTCAAAATACGGCCGGTCTCAACCTCCGGGGCGTCAATACTGTCGAAGCGCTCCACACTTTGATCCTGTAAAAGAGCCTCTACCGCCTCCACGACACGATCGTAGCTGCCGGTGCCCAGTACGCCGTCAACCTCCGGCATTTCCTGCATGATCTCCGTTTGATACCGCTGGGAAAGACAGCCGGTAACCAAAATCTTACCGACCAGGCCCTGCTCTTTTAACTGGGCCACTTGCAGGATATGGTCTATCGCCTCCGATTTTGCCGAGTCGATAAAGCCACAGGTATTGATGATCACCACATCACTGCCCACTACATCCCCCTGCACTTCAAAGCCTACCTCCTGCACACGGAACATCATCCGTTCACAGTCGACCTGATTTTTGGCACAGCCCAGGGATATAAATCCGATTCTTGCCATTACTCGTCCTCCAACGCGTCCTGCAAATCCATTACATGGCGAATCATACCATAACTGTGACCTTTTCGCAAGAGTGCGTCGACAACCTTTTTAATTTCTTTTACATTTGCCTGCTCCGGAAGGTGACTTTCAACGTAATTTTGTATAAATTCCACCTGATCCGGGTAATCCGCCAGGGCTTCCTCCCAGTATTCTTTGGGAATACGCTTCTCATAGAGCATTTGCTTTGCCCGTGCCACGCCGTATCCCTTTGCAATGCAGCGGGATACCACCTGCTGTGCAGTCTTGCGGTCGTCCACAAGGTCCATTTCACTGAGCCAGGAGACCGCATTTTTGGCACTTTCAGGGTTCTCGCCCTTTTGGATCAATCTCTGCTCCAGATCCTTTTTGGAAACACTGCTGGCCGAAACAATACGCACCGCCCGCATTTTGGCAGACATCTCCCCATGGGAAAGCTGCAGCTGTCGGTATTCCTCATCTGTCAGCTCCCGTCCTTCATAAAGGCCGAAATCCTGCACCGTTTGACGGTACAGGCGAAGCACTGTTCCATCGGAGAAAACGGCTCTGTGCCGCCCAACACGATCCGGCTGGGCGGCAATAGAATCAAGCCTCATCATCAAAATCGTCCGCGCTGACAGCTACAGGGCGCTCTGCGGCCCGTGCAGGGGCTTTGGCGGCGTTATTCATCTTCCAAAGATTTTCACGAACCTGCGCTTCCACCTGCTGTGCGATTTCAGGATTCTCCTGCAGGTAGGTTTTCACGCTCTCCTTACCTTGACCGATGCGCTCATCCCCCATACCAAACCAGGAGCCGCTTTTCTGAATGATATCCATCTGCACTGCCATATCCACCAGCTCGCTCCACTTGCTGATGCCCTGACCATACATAATATCAAAAACAGCCTCACGGAAAGGAGGTGCGACCTTGTTTTTAACAACCTTTACACGGGTCTTATTGCCGATGACGTTGCCGCCATCCTTCAAGGATTCCACACGGCGCACATCCAAACGGACAGAGGAATAGAATTTCAGTGCATTACCGCCGGTGGTGGTTTCGGGATTGCCGTACATCACACCGATCTTCATACGAAGCTGGTTGATGAAAATGACCACACAATTGGTTTTAGAGATGGTACCTGCCAGCTTCCGCAATGCCTGCGACATCAAACGCGCCTGCAGACCTACAAAGGTATCACCCATTTCGCCCTCGATTTCCTGCTTGGGTACCAGGGCGGCAACAGAGTCTACAACCACTGCGTCCACTGCGCCGGAACGCACCAGCGCATCGGTGATCTCCAACGCCTGCTCACCGGTATCGGGCTGAGAGACCAGCATATTATCAATATCCACACCCAACGCGGCGGCATAAACAGGATCCAGTGCGTGCTCCGCATCCACAAAGGCTACCTCACCGCCCAGCTTCTGCGCCTCTGCCAAAATGTGCAGTGCCAGAGTGGTCTTACCGGAGGATTCCGGTCCGTAGATTTCAATAATTCTACCCTTGGGTACGCCACCAATGCCCAGCGCCGCATCCAGCGCCAAAGAGCCGGTGGGAATGGCGTCCACACTCATCTCGGGACGGTCACCCAAACGCATTACCGCACCCTTTCCGAAGTTTTTCTCGATCTGAGAAAGCGCGGTCTGCAACGCCTTTTTCTTGTCGGATGCAGGCACAGGTGCTTCATAAGAGGTCTTTTTTGTAGCCATAGTCAATCTTCCTTTCTGTCATAACGGCCAATCACGGCACGTTCAATATTGCTGTAATCTCTGGAACGTTCCAGGATGGTATATCCGTTTTCTTCCATAATACGGCACACATCGTCTCCCTGCCCCATACCAAATTCAAAGCACAGGTATCCACCGGGTTTTAGCGCCGCTTTGTAATTTTTTGCAATGCTTCTGTAAAAGTCCAGCCCGTCTGTGCCGCCGTAAAGCGCCAAATGGGGTTCGTAATTTTTTACACTGTCGTCAAGTTCCGTCATTTCCTGTGCCGTGATATATGGCGGATTGGAGACGATCATATCAAACTTCCCTAAGAACGGTGCGGGCATCCCCAAGGCGTCTGCCTGCACACAGGAGACGCGTCCTGTCAGCTTGTGGGCGGTAATATTCTTTTTCGCCACTGCTATGGCCTCTTTGGAAATATCGGCGCAGGTGACCCTGGCATCCTTTACACGGGACGCAACAGCAATGCCGATACACCCCGAACCGGTGCACAAGTCCAATATGCGGGGTGAAGACTCCAAAAACAACGCCTGCTTAATAGCAAGGTCGGTAACGGCACAGGTATCATCCCGGGGAATCAGTACGTCCTTTGTAACCGTCAGGGTCAGGCCATAGAAGTCCCATTGTCCTAAAACATAGGCAAGCGGTTCTCCGCTGAGCACCCTTTCCACCGCCTGCTCCATTTCGGCGCACACCTGATCACCTGCGTACATTTGACCGTCTGCGATCAGCTGTTCCTTGGTCTTACCGGTGATGTGACACAGCAGATTACGGGAGAGCAGTCCCGCGGTTTGCAGATCCTCCCGCTGCGAAAATGCCTTTCGTCCCTCCATATACAGGTCCGACAGTTTTTTTACCAACGGTCTGCCCCCTCTTCCTGAGGAAGCACCGCCTCCACTGCCGCCACTGCCACTTCGATCATACTGTCGTCCGGCTCGTTGGTGGTAAAGTTTTGAAACCACATACCCGGCGCAGTAATGATACGGCTGAACCAATTGTCGTGACGGCCTACAAAACGGTTGATCTCGTAGCTGATCGCCACAACAAGGGGTAACAACAAAAGCTTAAAGCATACCATGATCAGGCTGTACAGAAAGCTTCCCCGCATCAGTGCCAGCTTGGGCGCCACACTGAGGAATGCCGCAGAGGACACGGAAAACACCAATATGGACAGGATCATCACCACCAGCAAAAAGCTCGTTCCGCAACGGGGGTGCAGTCTTGTCTGCTTCTGAATGTTTTCTACCGTCAAAGGCAGTCCAGCCTCATAACATCGAATGGTTTTATGCTCTGCGCCGTGGTAGGAAAACACCCGCTTCATATCCTTCATTTTGGAGACCAAGATAATATAGGTTGTAAAAAGAATGATTCGGACCAGTCCTTCGATCAGATTCAGAAGCAAATTGCTGTGGATCCAGTTGGTAAGCACAGAGCTGACCAGCATTGGAAGCAGGAAAAACAGCCCAATGGACATTGCCAATCCCAAAAACACCGCAAATCCCACGATAAAGCTTTGGAACTTTTTATTGCCCATTTTCTTTTCCAGCCAAATATCCAGCTTAGAAGGCTTTTCCTGCTCCTCCTCAGGGGCAAAATCCGCAGACTTCATCAGCGCCTTCACGCCTGTGACCTGAGAATCAAAAAAATTGACTACACCACGGATCAGCGGCCATTTGGCAATGCTCCCCTTTTTGGGCAGCTTGCGGGGAGAAACATCAATCTGCAGGCCCTCCGCAGTCCGACAAACAATGGCATCCTTTTCCGGACCGCGCATCATAATGCCTTCAATCAGCGCTTGCCCGCCAATCATTGTCTTGAATTTTTCTTGTGTATTTGCCATGGTTATATTCCTCTTTCTCACCGGACTTCCGGTAAAAGTACTGTAACAAGGGTGCCGCCGCCCGAAGCATTTTCTAGTGTCAATGTGCCGCCGTGCATCTGCACGATCTCGTCACATACCGCCAGCCCGATACCCGAGCCGCGAGCCTTGGAGCTTCCCTTATAAAATTTCTTTTTCACAAGCGGGATCTCATCTTCGGGAATGCCTGCGCCGTAATCCCGAATACAGATGACCACATTCCCGTTTTCCCGGGAAATAGAGGCATCCACCCGCTTCCCTTCACCGCCGTGCTTGGCGGCATTGTCCAAAAGATTCAAAAATACCTGCCGCATACGCTTGGGATCGCAGGATATTTCGGGAATATCCTCGTCGGTCTCGTCATAATGCAGGCTGATCCCCTCCTGACGGAGCCGATTGGTGTACATATACACCGTATCCTCAAATTCACTGCGGATATCCGCCGTTTCAATATTTAGGTTCATACGCCCGTCCTGAATACGGGTGAAATCCAGAAGATCCAGCACCATTTCTGTCAGACGGTTTGTTTCTCCGTGGATGATTTTCACGCCGCGGCGGGTATCCTCGTCCACATCCTCACTATTGAGGATCGTTTCGCTCCAGCCTGTGATCGCTGTAAGGGGTGTGCGCAATTCGTGAGACAGAGAGGATATAAAATCCGTCTGCATTTTTTCATTCTGACTGATTTTAATGGACATTTCATTGATGGCATCCGCTAAATCACCGATCTCATCGTCGTAATGCTTTTGAAGCTGAATGCCATAGCTGCCGCCGGAAATCATTTTTGCTTTGTCTATGATCTCGTTCAGTGGCCGTAAGATCGAACGAATGTAGTAGTTGCTGCTTAGCAGCACGATTGCCACAACCACCGCAAACACCGTCAGACTGATCAGCCCAACATAGATGATCTGCCGATCCATCAGCCTTGTAGAGGTGACATAGCGCAAAACACCGATCACTTCGCCATTTTTATAAATGATCGGACTGGACACCGCCATAATGCGCTCACCGGTTTGGGGATTGCTCCCCCGAAATGTACATACACCCCGGGTGGTGATGGCCCGCTGAATTTCCTCCGTCGTCATCGCCGACACCGCCCATTCTCCGTATGAGGATGCCACTAAATCTCCCTTGGTGTTGACAAACTGGAGCTCAATGTTGTTTTTCTCCTCAAAGGTATGAGCATAGGTGATGCAGGACTGGTAATAGTCGTTATAATTCATATTTTGGTAATCGGCGAAAAATGTGGTGGTGGTCTTTGCGCGGTAGCGCATATCCGATTCCATAGCCGAATAATAGTTGGTGGCAAAAGCAACGGTAATGCCCAGTACACACACAAGACCCAGCGCAGTGACCACACCCACCGTGTTCAGCAGCCATCGTCTGCGCAGACCTTTACCCTTTAATACGGACATCCATTATGCCCCCCATTTGTATCCAAAGCCCCATACGGTTGTAATGAAGCTGGGATTGGTCGTGTCGTCCTCAATTTTAATGCGCAGACGGCGAATATTCACGTCCACGATTTTAAGTTCTCCGTCATAATCCTTGCCCCACACACTGGACAGGATATCCTCTCTGGAAAGTGCACGGCCCGGATTTTGCATAAACAGCTTCATAATGGCGTATTCCACCTGAGTCAGCTTAATAAAACTGCCGGACTTTTCCAGAGTGTGATTGCGCAAATTCATTACAAACGGTCCCTGGGTCAAAAAGTCGGAGGTCATTCCGCTCTCTCCACCGATACGACGGTACAGCGCGTCTATGCGGGCAGTAAGCTCTGCGGGAGAAAAAGGCTTTGTTACATAGTCATCCGCACCGGTCATCAGACCCGTGATCTTATCCATCTCCTGGGTGCGGGCTGTGAGCATAATAATGCCGATCTGCTTGGTGGTGGCCCGAATACGGCGACATACCTCAAAGCCATCAATATCCGGCAGCATAATATCCAAAATCGCCACACCCACATCCGGGTGCTCACGCAATTTTTCCAGTGCCTCCATACCCGTGGCTGCCTCGATCGCCTCGTAGCCTGCACGCTTTAAATTGATTACCACAAAACTGCGGATATTCTCTTCATCTTCCAAAATCAATACTTTTTTCATAGCACACCTCTTATGTTTCGCCCGTGTTCCATTGCTGTTTCACCAAATGGAAACAGCTCAGAAGATCCTGCTGGGTGATATTTCCCTGCGCGCCGCCTTCGTAAAGCTGTGCAGAATAAATCACTGTTTCTGTTTTATGCAGCACAAATCTGCTTCCCTGAGTGCTTTGCGCCTCCCTGCTTTGCCCTGTCAGGGTGTAGATCGAAAAAGCCTTGACCGGCTGATTGCCCTGCCAAATGTAAAAATCGCACACCGTACCCAAATCGATCACACTGATATTTTCTGCCAGTGCATCATGCACCTCAAAGTACCAGCCGCCAAGAAAATTGTGATAGGTATACAGCTTATGCACATTTTCGCCGTTCAGCGTGATGGCGTACCAGTTGAGCAGGTCTTCCGTTTGCTCCGGATTGGTCATATCTATGGCCCGCATAGGCATCAGCTTTGGAAGCTCGATAATACCGTCGCCATCAATATCATCTGCATAAACAAAATGATTGCGCATAGTTTGCACACTGCTTCCTGACTCGGAGGAAAGGGTCACATTGGTAAAGACTCCGTCGGAAATGGCATAAATATCTGTAATCAGCGCGTTATCACCAATGGCACCTGCCACAAAAACCGCAGGTACGCCGTTTTGAAGCTTTCCAACCAGTACGCGCTTCAGATTCTCGGCAGGCTCAGACATTGCTACCTCCACAGATCGCTCCACTATGCCTGATCGGACACTGTAAAGTGCCACCACACCTCGATCGGATTCAGTCGGCCCGGATGTCAGCACAAACAGCTCACTCATACCGTTTCTGTCTAAATCCACCGTTCGCCAGTATCGGTAATCCGTATTGACCAGTTGACGGGCTTCTCCGTCAGAGAAGCTATACATAAAGACAGCACCGGAAAGCTGCTCAGAAACCTGGGTGCCCACAATGATTTCCGCGCCCCCCATACCGTCGATCTGCGCGTATTCCACCTTGTCAAAGGCAGAACCTGCCAAATCTACCGTATCAATATGGACGTAAGCGCCCTGTTTCAGGGCGAATACCAAAATGTGCAGCGGTAGACTCCCACTGTCTTTAGCGAAAACCAGGCATTCTTTTACGCCGTTACCGGTCAGGTCTACAGACTGGACGATCTGCTGATTTTCGCCGGAAATCGGAGCGCAATACTCCATCTCCGACATTGCGCCGCTGATCGCCGCCTGGAGCTTATTATCATCTTCAGAGCGCTTGGGCACATGATAAAGCTTATCGATCGTGCCCAATTCACATCCGCACAACAGAAGTGTTGCCGCTACGACCAATATTGAAATGAATTTTCGAAGCATCGCCACTTCCTCCTGCTGTGTTTTCTATTTTACGATCACATTCTCCTCGCCCAGCACGCTTTGCAATTCCTTGAGCATTGTGCGATAAAGGGCGCAACGGCTTCCCATCCGTTTGCCGGTATCCGCAAAATAAATCACCACGCTGTTTTCACCGGGGAACATTCCACAGATGGCTTTTATCTTGTTGAGCCGTTTGTCTGCCGCATCGGGTAAACGCAAATACAATGTACCCTTTTCAATTACAGGGCCTTCCTCCATCACGTTCCCCTTCGCAAAATCAGACATAGGACGGGCACGGTTTACAACAATTTGGGGGTCTTTATCATCCCGTACAGAGAATCGGCCCGTTACCACAACCGGTTCATTTTCCCGTAAATAACTGCCATACTGGCTGATCACATTGGAAAACACCAGCATTTCAACAGAGCCGGTATCGTCCTCCAGGGTGACGTACGCCATCATGGAATTATTGCGGGTGGTCTTCATTTTTACCGCCTGTACCACGCCTGCCACGCTGACGACCTGATCGTCGGTGTAGACTGATTCTTCGCTCATCAGGTCTGCTATGGGAACAACGTGGGTGTTTTTCAGATAGGCGCGATAATCGTCCATCGGATGACCGGACAGGTAGATACCGGTGGTCTCCTTTTCCATCAGCATCAATTCCGGCTTGCTCAATTCCGCCATATCCGGAATGGGAATGGCTGCAGCCGGGTCTTCGTCCAGCATTCCAAACAACCCCATCTGCCCATCCAAATTCTTCTTTTTGGATGAAGAAATGGAATCCATCATGGTCTCATAAACCGCCAGTAGCTGACTGCGGTGATAGCCGAAGCAATCCATTGCGCCGCATTTGATGAAATTTTCCACCGCACGCTTATTCAGCTCATCACCCATACGCTGGATGAAATCCTCCGGAGATTTGAACGGGCCGTCCTGGACACGGTTAGCAGACATAGAACGGATCAATCCCCGTCCCACATTCTTTACTGCGCCCATACCAAATCGGATACAGTCCCCTTCTACCGTAAACTTATCCTCGGAGTGGTTAATATCCGGGGGTAGCGTCTGAATACCCAGCTCCTTGCATTCGTTGATATATACAGACACCTTCATTGCGTTATCCAGCACAGAGGTCATCAGTGCCGCCATATATTCGTGGGGATAATGGCACTTCAAATACGCCGTTTGGTAGGAGACTACCGCATAGCAGACCGCGTGTGCCTTGTTAAACGCATAGTTGGCAAAATCCACGATCTCGTCGTAAATGGACTGGGCAACCGCCTCCGGAATGTCTTTATGAATACAGCCGGGAATTCCCTGCTCCGCATCGCCGTATACAAAAACCTTCCGTTCAGATTCGATGACCTTCATCTTCTTTTTGGAAATCGCACGGCGAATATTGTCTGCCTGCCCCATCGTATAGCCGCCCAGACTGCGGAAAATCTCAATAACCTGCTCCTGATAGACAATACAGCCATAGGTGACCTTCAGAATCGGCTCCAAAAGCGGGGTCTTATAAGTAATCTTCCGGCTGTCCAGCTTGTTGGCAATGAATTTGGGAATGGAATCCATTGGGCCGGGTCGGTACAGCGCCACGATTGCGGTCATATCTTCAATAGAGGTAGGACGCATATTAACGCACACGCCGGTAATGCCTGCAGATTCCAGCTGGAAAACGCCCTGGGTCTTGCCTTCTGCCAGCATTTTAAAGGTTTCCGGGTCGTTATCCGGCACCTTGTTGATATCGAAATCGGGATGCTTGCGGCGAATCTGCTGCTGTGCATCCTCGATCACCGTCAGGTTACGAAGACCCAAAAAGTCCATTTTTAGCAGTCCCAATTCCTCGATGGTGGTCATCGTATATTGGGTGACGATGGTATCGTCATTCTTTGACAGCGGCACATACGTCCGCACCGGTTCTGCTGTGATCACAACACCTGCAGCGTGGGTAGAAGTATTGCGGGGCATCCCCTCCAGGGACATGGCTGTATCGATCAGCTCCCGTACCTTTTCGTCCCCTTCGTACATCTCTTTCAGCTGGGGGGAAACCTCCAACGCTTCCTTTAAGGTGATGTGCAGTGTTGTGGGCACCAGCTTTGCCACCACATCGGTTTGTGCGTAGGAAAAGTTCAGAGCCCGTCCCACATCGCGGATCGCTCCGCGAGCCGCCATGGTGCCAAAGGTGGCAATCTGCGCCACGTGGTCAGCGCCGTATTTACGCATCACATAGTCGATAACCTCGCCGCGGCGCTCCTGGCAGAAGTCTGTATCAAAGTCGGGCATACTCACCCGTTCAGGGTTCAAAAAGCGCTCAAAAATCAGCGCGTATTTCATCGGGTCCACTTCCGTGATGTGCATACAGTATGCCACAATGGAGGCGGCGCCGGAGCCACGTCCCGGTCCGACGGGGATCCCGTTTTCTTTGGCGTAGCGAATAAAATCCCATACGATGAGGTAATAGTTCACATAGCCCATACGGCTAATAACACCGATCTCATACTCAAGGCGCTCCCGATAGCTCTCAGGGGCATCCGGGTAGCGCTCCGCAAAGCCATCTGCGCAGAGCTTCCGAAAATACGCCTCATTGGTATATCCCTCGGGTACCGGGAAGGAAGGCAGATGGTACTCGTTGAACACAAACTCCACATTGCACCGATCTGCTATTTTGGCCGTATTTTCTATTGCCTCAGGACAGGTAGGAAACAGCTCCCGCATTTCCTCCTCGCTCTTGAGGTAAAATTCTTCTGTTTCAAAGCGCATACGGTTGGGGTCATCAACGGTCTTACCGGTTTGAACGCACAACAACACGTCCTGCATTTTGGCATCGGATCTGCGAAGGTAGTGGGCATCATTTGTAGCAACGAGAGGCAGTCCGGTCTCTCTTGCAATGCGCAACACGCCCTGATTGACCGGCTGCTGCTCTGCAATGCCGTGATCCTGAAGCTCCAGGTAAAAGTGGTCCGGTCCAAAAATCTCGCTCAGGCTTAACGCATAGGCCTTTGCCGCGTCATAATCTTCGTTTAAAAGTGCCTGGGGAATTGCGCCTGCAAGGCAGGCAGAAGTGGCGATCAGGCCCTCGTGATGCTTTCGAAGCAGATCCAAATCCACACGGGGTTTGCCGTAAAAGCCTCTTTCAAACGCCTCAGAGACCAACAGGCACAGATTTTCATAGCCCTGCCGATCCTTACACAGAAGCACCAAATGGTAGGCATCGTTGTCGATACCGTGGACGCGGTCCTCCATACGGCGGCGGGATACATATACCTCACAGCCGATGATCGGCTTCACCCCGGCCGCCTTGGCCGCTTTGTAAAAATCGATACAGCCGTACATCACGCCGTGATCGGTGATCGCAATGGCTGTTTGCCCCAATTCCTTCACCCGATCCATCATTCCCGCAATACGGCAAGCGCCATCAAGAAGGCTGTACTCAGTATGAACGTGTAAATGTACAAAGCTCATTGGGTAACCTCCTTGGAAAGTTCTACCAGTTTTTTCAGACGGTGATTCATTGCCGGTTTTGTAATCGGCGGTTCCATCATACCGGCCAATTCCGTCAGAGACGCCTCCGGATTTTGCTCCCGGGCAATAAATGCCTGCTGTAGCTTTGGGGCCAGCTGCTCAAAAATGCCCTTCTCCCGCAAAAGGCGGATGGCATTAAGCTGTTCCTGTGCCGCTTCAACCACCTTGGAGGTATTGGCCTCATCGCAATTGCAGCGACGGTTGACCTTATTATTCAGCTCTTTTTCCAGCTTCGCTTCAATAATGCCCATAGAAGCCACCGAAGCACCCAAATAGGCCAAGCAATCGGAGATCTGATCGCTCTGCTTCAGGTAAAGCACCTGTCCTCCGCCACGCTTAGCAATTTTGGGATAAAACCCCAACACCTCGTGCATCAGGGTATAAGCCTGTCGGGATACCCCCTGATGGATGGTTGCCAGCTCTAAATGGTAAGCCTTTCCAGGATCGGTCACAGACCCGCCCGCCAAAAAAGCGCCACGCAAAAATGCAGCCTTGCAGCAATCCTCTTCCACAACAGGCAAATTAATATGCAGTGCAACCGTGTTTTTAGCGTCAAAACCGTAGCTGTCCATAATTGTACGGATTTTTTCACTGTTGTTCACGGCAAATACCCGTTTGCCCTGCTCCAAAGTTTCCGGATAAACATCAAAGGTCACCCCAAAGGCTTTTCGAAACAATTTGGGCAGCATTTGGGCAAATTCCTGGCTCTCGGTAATGATCCGAATGCCATCCGCACTAAAGCTGTTGCAAAACAGCAAAATGCCAAAACATTCTGCCAGTGCGCAACAGGATTTTTGGGGTACATTCTTACAAAGCTCCACCTTTGCTCCCGCAGAAAATGAACTTGCCATACGGGTGACCTCCTTTCTGTAAAATGATGATCTGTTACCAGATTCGAACTTCCGGCTCCAGACGAATACCGGTTTTTTCAAACACGATGTCCGATACCTCCTGCAGCACCTTGCGCACATCTGCCGCTGTGGCATCCTTTAAATTGACTACGAAGCCGGCATGCTTTTCGGAAACTGCCGCACCGCCCACCTGATAGCCTCGAAGCCCGGCGCCATCAATTAAGGCTGCCGCATAACCGCCTATGGGACGCTTAAATGCAGATCCGGCAGAAGGCTTATCCAAAGGCTGAGAGGCTTTACGCTTTGCCAGCAGCTCCTGCATACGTGCTTTGATCTCCTCAACCGGCTTCTTCGTAAGCGCGAATACGGCGCCCACAACAATGCCGCCTTCCTCCTCCAGCCGACTGTGCCGGTAAGAGAAGGCCATTTCTTCCTTCGTAAAGGTACGCAGTGTGCCCCCAAGATCCACAACATCCACGCAATGGCAGATATCCTGAATCTCGCCGCCGTAGGCACCGGCGTTCATATACACGCCGCCGCCCACCGTACCCGGAATGCCGTGGGCAAATTCCATTCCGGAAAGGCCGTGGTTTGCGGCAAACACTGCCGCTTTGGTCATTGTCACACCGGCGCCCACTGCGATATGGGTCTCATCCAGCAATGAAAGCGCAGTTAAACCGTCTTTCAGGCAGACAGTCAATCCTTTAAGCCCTTCATCAGGCATTAGGATGTTTGTTCCTGCGCCTAATATATAGGGCTTTGTGTCCAATACAGCGGACACTTCCAGTACACGGCACAGCTCCTGTACGCTTCTGGGTGTTACCATCACCTCTGCAGGTCCTCCAATGTGAAAAGAGGTATGGTCTTTTAGCGGTTCGTTAAAAGAAAGAGAAAAATCCGGCAATAAAGTGGATATTTTCCTCTGAAAATCCGTTATTTCAGTCATAAACGCCTCCGGGTGTATGATATTAAACAGTATACCACAAAGGTTACAAATATGCAATTAAAAATGGTATAAATTCATCATTTTGATCACACTTTTTTCATGCAAAAAGCCTGCTGCACTTTGGCAGCAGGCTTTACTTATGTAGCTTACTTTTCTACGATTTCCAAAATTTCCATGGGACAAGCTTTTACGCAAATGCCACATGCAATACACTTGGCCGTAGGACCTTCCGCAGGAGAAACCATCACCTTCATCGGGCACACCTCAGCACACTTGCCGCACGAAGTGCAGAGCTTCTTGTTAATCATATATACACCGGTCTTGGGATTTTGAGTAATTGCGCCGGCTTCACATACTTTTTCACATTTGCCGCACTGAATGCAAGTCATGGGCTTTGCGCCTGTGCCTTTGGCAACGATTTTAATACAGCTCAAATCAGGATCAAAGGTCTTAAAAAAAGCGTTGGAACATGCGCGAACACACTCCAAACACGCCATACATTCTGCAGTTTTCTTTACCATTAACTTTTTCATAGGAAACAATTCCCCTTTCTGTTGCTTCTAATCAATTATACAGGATAACTCAAAAAATAGCAATGGGTATTTCATTATTTTGATGATAAATGTATAAATCCTCTCTTCCCGGAAATACTGAAAGTGTATTTCAAATACAGGAGGATATTATGAAAAAATTCGCTATTTTCGCACTGGTATTAACTTTGGCACTGGCGCTCTGTGCTTGTCGTATGGGCAAAAACGAAGATTCCGAAACCACAACCGATAACGGCGCACAGATCACGGTTCCCCACGTGACTACCCCTATTATTGATCCTACCATGGGTACAAATGTGCCCGATACCCACGTGGACGATACCCATCTGGATCCGGAAGGTCTTATTGAAGACTTGACCGGTGTTGTCAATGGGCGCTAAACATACAAATATCGTTCGGGGACAGCCTTTGTCCCCTACATCTTGGTCATAAAATGGTAAAGTAGCGCTTCAGGTTGTTTTTCATTCGAAGAACAGCCTCTTTTGCGTCCTCCACAAAGTCTATGCCATCCTTTTCCGCTATTTTCCAGGCAGCCGTGACAGATGTGCCCACGCAAACCGCGATACCATGGCCCAATTGATCAGCAGCTTCCGCACAGTTTTTAGCGTTGCCGTTGGGATAATCGTAGCCATCAATTAAAATGAACAGATTTTTGTACTTTTCCCGAAGCTTTCTCAAAATGGCAGCAGATGACGCAGGACCAATCAGCGCTACCCGATCATAACCGCTACGTGTCGCTTTTTGATTTTTAAAACGATTAACAATATCCGCCTGTGCCTCGTAAACATGGCGTCCTCCGCTAAGCAGATCCTGCAACTCAGGAGCTGTGCGGTTACCAGTACGTACAGCCACAAAAAGTGATTTTTCCGCAGTCTCAAGAGGAATCGTATAAGGCTTAATCGCATCACTGCCAATAAAGGAGCTGATAATCAGGCCGTCAAATTCCCAGGTAACATCATCGCTAAACAGCAGATCTGCATTGCATTGGGCTCTTTGGGCAGACAGCGCCTCAGGCACATCCATCAAAATGTAAAACCCCATTTTTCTCGCCTGTTCCGAAACAAAGGACAGCGCACTAAGTCCATCGCTGCCCAGCAATGCGAACGCAGAAAAGCTAAAGCGTACTGCAGGCACAAGACCCTTCAGTCCCTCCAGTAATTCCACACAAAAACGGGCATAGGCTTTGGTATAATGCACTTCCTGCTGTAAAATATGTGGAGGAATCTGATCCGGTTTTATATCAAAATCAAGCACCGCAACATTTTTTGTTTTTCTGATCTTTTCCTGCAGTCGATCCATAGACATCTGAAATTCCTCCTTTTATTATGTGTCAAAATTCACCTTTTTTGTTATTATAACACAGTTTCCTGTTATTGCAATGGGAAACCTTTCAAGAAATACAGCAACTTTTTGCGGGCATAATAATATTGAAAGGAAGTGAACACAGATGAACATTAAAGGAATTTTAGCTGCTATGGGTGTTGGCGCAGCCGCAGGAGCAGTAGCAATTATGATGATGCCCAGCGGAAATCCCACAAGAAAACTGGCAGAAAAAGCGGCGCAAAAAGTTGAGGATGCGGCCCAATCTGTCACAAATAAATTGAGCTCAGCAATGTAATTTGAATATATTTATTTCAAATTTTCACCTATTGAAAAATGCCCTTTCAATGACAGGCATTTACGGTGATCATAAAAACACCCCGTACCAAAGGAGTAGGGTTCCTAAGGACAGTTACCTTCAATAAAAACGGAATTTGGCACACAAATTCCCTGCTTGCAACAGTATAAGACAAAACTACCCGAAGAAGAGAAAACAAACCTCTTTTTCGGGTAGTAATTTTTATATAGTGATATTCTTTGCTACGCAAAGAGTGATATGATTGCCGACGGCAATCGTGATATTAAAACCTACGGTTTTAGTGATATTTTATTCGCCCATAAACTGCCGAAGGCAATATCACTCGGCTTTTAGCCGAATATCACTGCGTAGCAATATCACTCGCCGCAAGGCGAATAAAACTGCCCAAGTGTCCTTTAGAACACTTGGGCAAAGTACGGGGTCTTTTGGTCTATATATGGAACGGATTGCCACGGGTGCTTTTAGCACCCTCGCAATGACAGGCGTTTACGGAGGGTAAAAAAAGAGCCAGGCGTTTGCCTGGCTCGATGTGTTCGCGTTACCTATCTTCCCGGGCAGTCGCCCGCCAAGTATTGTCGGCGCAAGTGAGCTTAACTTCTGTGTTCGGGATGGGGAGCGATGGGAGCGCCGCCTGTGGCGGATAAAGCGACCAGAGCGAGTGGCAGCGGTCGGCGAGGGACGAAGGTGCTTTGTCACCGAGGACATTCGCCGGGTACCGCAACAGGAAACAGGTGGACCGGTTCACCTGTGCCCACACTACAGCACCAATTACGCACAGAATTTGTGTGCTTTAGATATAAAAAATGAGCCAGGCGTTTGCCTGGCTCGTTGTGTTCGCGTTACCTATCTTCCCGGGCA
>JAGASJ010000093.1 GCA_017621795.1 Oscillospiraceae bacterium
CTGCCATGAACCTGAAAAAGCTGGCAAATTGGAGTTGGAATAACTCCTTTTTCTCGCAAATATTACTTATATTTACACCCAAATACACCAAAACCCCTGTTTTCACCTAACGAAAACAGGGGTTCTTTGACAGACTGAAATTTGAAGTACTTACAGTACTTCAAATTTATACCCCACGCCCCAAACGGTGCGCAAGGACCACTGGTCAGACACATTTTCCAGCTTTTCACGCAGGCGTTTGACGTGCACGTCCACGGTGCGGGAGTCGCCGAAGTAGTCAAAACCCCAAACCTCATCCAAAAGCTGATTACGGGTATACACGCGGTTGGGTGAGGAGGCCAAATAAAACAGCAGCTCCATCTCCTTGGGGGGTGCATCCACCTTTTTCCCGTCGATCTGCAGCTCAAAAGCCTCCATATCGATTACCAGCTTGTCAAACACCAGTCGGCGGGGCTTTTTCTCTGCCACACCGTTTTCTGTACGGCGCAAAACCGCCTCGATACGGGCGATCAGCTCCCGCATCTCGAAGGGCTTGGTCACATAATCGTCGGCACCGCTGCGCAGGCCGTTGACCTTGTCGTCCGTCTCCCCTTTTGCGGTGAGCATGATCACCGGGGTATTGCTCTCACTGCGGATGGTTTTGCAAACCGTCCAGCCGTCCATTACCGGCATCATCACGTCCAAAAGCACCAGATCCGGCTTAATGGCACGGAATTTGGTCATACCCTGTCCGCCGTCCTCCGCAATGGTGACTGCGTAGCCTTCCTTTTCCAGGTAGAGCTGCAGTAGCTCCCGAATGTTCCGATCGTCCTCTACGATCAAAATTGAAACGGCCATAGTGTATTCCTCCTGAATCTGTATTTTTTCCGATTATTTACTGTTATTATAGACCTTTTCCCGCGCATAGGGTGAATATTTTGTAAAGAATATTGCCCCTTGCTTTCTTTTTTAATATATTGTATCATATTTTCGGCAATTAAAAACAGTAAACCCGATTTTATCTCTTATTTTCGATATGAAGTGAGGTTTTTAAATGATTTTGGAAATTCTGAAAACCGTGCTGTACGGCATTGTGGAGGGCATCACGGAATGGCTGCCCATCTCCTCCACCGGGCATATCATCTTGCTTAATGATTTTATACCCCTGAACATTTCAGAAACTTTTTATGACCTGTTTGAGATCGTGATCCAGCTTGGTGCAATTATGGCAGTCATTGTGCTGTTTTTTCACAAGCTCAACCCCTTCTCTCCTAAGAAAGATCAAAAACAAAAAAAAGACACCTGGTCGTTGTGGTTTAAGGTAGTGGTAGCTGTGCTACCCTCAGCCATCATTGGTCTACTGCTGGATGAACGGTTGGATAATTTTCTGCGCTCCGTAACTATTTTGGGTACCAGCCTGAACACCGTGATGGTAGCCGCCGCTCTGATCCTGTACGGCGTGGCATTTATCCTGATGGAGCGGAGAAGCAAAGGCAAGACCTTCCGGATTCAAAGCACAAACGAAATCAGCTATAAGACAGCTCTGCTTATTGGTGCATTTCAGGTGCTAAGCATCATTCCCGGTACATCCCGTTCCGGCGCCACCATTTTAGGCGCAATCCTGCTGGGGGTCAGCCGCAGTGCAGGCGCAGAGTTTTCCTTCTTCCTGGCCATTCCCACCATGGTGGGCGCCAGCGGCCTGAAGCTGGTAAAATTTCTCACCGAGTCTGCCTTGGGCGGCACGGAGATCCTGCTTTTGGCAGTGGGCTGCCTGGTCAGCTTCCTTACGAGCCTGCTGGTGATCAAGAGCCTGATGGAGTATGTGCGCAAGCACAGCTTCGCCGCCTTCGGCGTTTACCGCATCATCCTGGGCGCCGTGGTGCTTCTGTATTTCCTGTTAAAATAAATTGAAAGTTGAAAGATGAAAGTGGAAAGTGGAAAATTGTGGTATCGGCGGGTCGGGTCAGCACATCGGTAAGCCGATAGGCTCAGCACATAGGTAAGCCGGTGGTAAGTGTATTATCCACTCTTGTCAAGGTGGAGATAGAAAGAATTTGCCTGCAAATTGTTTCTATACTACCTTGACAACGGTAACA
>JAGASJ010000094.1 GCA_017621795.1 Oscillospiraceae bacterium
AACTGCATTTCGCTCCAAAATCTGCTGCTGGGTCGGTGTCAGTTTGTTCCAAATTGGAAAATAGGATGAAAAATCCATGGGTACACCTCCTTGAATACACATAGTATAAAATAATTTATAGCATATGTCAACAATTCCGTTGACATATGGGAAAGGGAGATGTACAATGATCGTATAAATGGCATATGCCGCAAATAATATGGAGGTGAATCTATGCCAAGACCGAGAAAATGTAGAAAAGTATGTTGTCTGCCGGATAATGATGGTTTTGTTCCGGTTCGTGGCGGCGAGGAACTGACTCCCATTGTCCTGAATGTGGATGAGTATGAAGCCATTCGCCTGATTGACCGTGAAGGTTTTTCTCAGGAGCAATGCGGAGAATATATGCGTATTGCCAGAACAACGGTTCAGCAGATTTATGCAGCTGCCCGCAAAAAACTGGCGGATGCGCTGGTTGAGGGACTTCCTCTGCGAATCGAAGGAGGGGATTTTGCGCTCTGCAGCGGAAACAGCGCAGCCTACGGGTGCAGAAATTGCTATCAGCAAAAAATCCATCCGATGCACGAAAAACCGAAAGGAGATCATATTATGAGAATCGCAGTAACTTACGAAAACGGAAGTGTATTTCAGCACTTCGGTCACACCGAACAGTTCAAAATCTATGATGTGGAAAATGGAAATATCATTTCGTCTGAGATTGTGGATGCGGGCGGCAGCGGCCATGGTGCGCTGGCAGGAGTTCTGAGCGCCCTGAAGGTGGATGCCCTGATCTGCGGCGGCATCGGTGGCGGTGCGCAGATGGCACTCAGCGATGCGGGTATCCGGCTTTACGGTGGTGTTTCCGGCAGCGCTGATGCAGCAGCAGAAGCACTGGCAGCAGGTGAGCTGGACTTCAACCCCAATGTCCGGTGTGATCATCACGACCACCATGGGGAAGGTCACTCTTGCGGTTCCCACGGCTGCGATCATCACTCCTGCGGCTGAATAGGTGATAAAGTCACGGAATTTGTGTCGTGATTTGGTAAAATATAGACAAAGGAGGCGGTAAAATCTATGAAACAATATGTTTGCAGCATTTGTGGCTACGTTCACGATGAAGCTGTCAGTGGCAAGTGGGAAGACCTACCTGCCGATTGGAAGTGTCCCCTCTGCGGAGCAGGCAAAGACGCTTTCAAACCCAAAGAAGAAAAAATAACATCCCAGAAGATCCTCGAAAAGCCTCATGTAGACAAGGAGCTCTCTCCCATGGAAATGAGCGTCATCTGCTCAAACTTGGCCCGTGGCTGCGAAAAGCAGTATCTGCCCCAGCAGGCAGATGATTTCAGAAAACTGGCAGAGTTCTTCAGGAGCAAGGCTGTACCCGTCGAGGAGGCCAGCACTGCCAGGCTGCTGGAACTCATCGAACAGGATCTCTCAGTGGGATATCCTTACGGCAATGCAGTAGCCGGTGAAAAGCCGGATCGGGGTGGTTTGCGCTGTCAGGTGTGGAGCGAAAAGGTTACCCGAATGCTCCAGTCTCTGCTGACCCGCTATGAATCTGAGGGAGATAAGATGTTGGAAAGCACCGGTGTCTGGGTTTGTACGGTCTGTGGTTTTGTCTATGTGGGCGACACAGCCCCAGAGCTTTGTCCCGTGTGTAAGGTTCCCAGTTGGAAATTTGAAAAAGTGGAAGGGAGGGCATAACTATGGCTGAAAAATATGCAGTAAGAAATCTTCGCTTATGTACTAAGGA
>JAGASJ010000095.1 GCA_017621795.1 Oscillospiraceae bacterium
GCCTGTCAAAAAAGTATTTTTTGACAGGCTGCAGAGGTCAAAGAAGCGCCAAAGACAAGCAACGCGACCCCGATGTGTATATAGATACTCGAGCGGGGCGCGTTGCGCAGTAAGTCAAAATATCTTGCGAAGCAAGCCTTTAAAAAATATTTTCGGGACGGGAGACCCGTCCCCTACGATATGATTCAAAATATTTAGATTTATATTTTGACGGTTTGGGGGTTCTTTGACACTCTGAGGCGTGTTGCTTCTGCAACACGCCTGTATTTTTAATGTGCGGCCACAGCTTCCTTGTGAAGCTTTTTGAAGGTCTCATCCTTGCTTCCTGCTGCGCCCAAATTGGGGTGATAGGTGGAAACGATGTCTGCCACCATCTGCACGATGCGTTCATCGTTTTCATAGGCGGCATTCATCAGCTGTGTCAGACTGACCAGGAAGGAATCCGTGTCGAAGGGAATGGGACAGCCAATGTGGATCAGGGAATTGGGTGTTTTTTGCAAGCCCTCTTCGGCCATCAGCTTTTCTTCGTAGAGCTTTTCACCGGGACGCAAGCCGGTATATACGATGGGAATGTCCACATCCGGCTCAAAGCCGGACAGCTTGATGAGATTCCGTGCTAGGTCGTCGATCTTCACCGGCACGCCCATATCCAGCACAAAAATCTCGCCGCCGTTGGCATAAGTACCGGCCTGCATTACCAGGCTGACGGCTTCCGGGATGGTCATAAAGTAACGGATAATATCCGGATGGGTCACCTTGACAGGACCGCCGGCGGCGATCTGCTTCTTAAACAGAGGGATCACCGAGCCGTTACTGCCCAAAACATTACCAAACCGCACCGCCACAAATTCCGTACAGAAGGAGGGAATGACCACGGAGTGGGGCATTTGCTCATTTTCAACGTGGTGAGTGAACAGCATCGGCAGGTCTTTGGCCTTGCCGGTTTTTACTGCGTGGTCAAAGCTCTGAACCACCATTTCACAAAGCCGCTTGCTGGCGCCCATAATGTTGGTGGGATTGACCGCCTTGTCGGTGCTGATGAGCACAAAGCGCTTACAGCCATAGATCAAAGCGGCGTAGGCGGTCTTGTAGGTGCCGATGACGTTGTTTTTGATGGATTCGCAGGGACTGGTCTCCATCAGCGGAACATGCTTGTGGGCGGCGGCGTGGTAGACGATCTCCGGACGGTACTGTTCAAAAATCTGTGTCAGACGGCGGCTGTCACGGACAGAGCCGATCAGCACCTTCAAATGAAGGGCAGGATACTTTTCCAGCAATTCCTGCTCGATATCGTAAGCGTTATTTTCATAAACATCCAATACGATCAGCAGCTTGGGGTCATGGGCGGCAATCTGACGGCACAGCTCACTGCCGATAGAGCCACCGCCGCCGGTGACCAAAATGACCTTGCCGGTGATGTATTCGTAGATCTCCTGCATATCCACCCGGATGGGCTCTCTGCCCAGCAGGTCTTCCACGGCTACGTCCCGCATATCGCTGGCAGAGACCTTGCCGTGCACCAGATCGGAAACACCGGGCAGACTCTTGATTTTGCAGTTGGTTTCCTTACAGATGTCCAAAATGTCCTTTTTTTGCTGCGCGGTGGCACTGGGGATCGCCAGCAGAATATGCTCAATGGCGTATTTGGAAACGGAGGCCATGATCTGATCCCGACCGCCTACAATAGGCACGCCGTCGATATAACGGCCCCACTTATTGGTGTTGTCGTCAATAATACAGCAGATGCGCAGCTCGCCGCTGTGATTTCCGTGATTTACATCCCGCAAAATGATTTGCCCGGCGTTGCCGCCGCCGATGAGCATCACGTTTTGGGTCCGTCCGCTGGAAACAGGCCGTCTGCTTTTACGAAGGACCAGCACAAAACGGTAGGCAAAGCGAATGGTGGCGGCAAAAGTAAAGTGCAGAGCCGTGCCCACGATATAGTATACCAGCGGCATACCGCCCCATCTCAGAATATGGGTGGAAATGACCCAGTGCAGGAAGGTAGTGAGCATTACAGCCACAATAATACGCGTCATCTCGTTGTAGCTGGCAAAACGCCAAATGCTCTTATACAGCCGCAAAAGATAGAATACACCCAGACAAATCAGAACATTGATGGGCGCAAAATTCATAAAATGATCCATGTGGGAAGGGTGGATCGCGGAGAAAGAGCAGTCTGTGTAAAACCACAGGGCCAAAAAGTAGCTGATAAAAAGGGTCGCCGCGTCATAAATGGCCAATATAAATGCAATTCTGTGCCAGTGCTCCAGCTTGAATTTCTTCATATTCCGTACCTCTTATTTCAGATCGTCGTAAAGCGCATCGGATGCGTGTTTTATGTGATGAAATGCCTGAGGGGAGAGCTTTTGCAGTGCGGTAAAGCCTGCCTCCAAATTGGGCTTGCGGGAGGTCAGATTGTGACAGTCCGAGCCCAGCAGATCAATACTGCCGTACCGCAGAAGCTTGCGGGCAGTACAGCGGCCGGAGAAGGAGAGGAAACACTCCGCATTGACCTGCACCAGCAGATCCATACGGAAAAGCTCCTGGATCTTCTGCCGGTTTGCCCGTTCCATATAGCGGTCAAGGTGCGCCAAGATCGGAATCAGGCCGCGCACAACGCTGATGTTTTGAATTTCCCGCATCATCTCATTGGTCCAGTCGGACCAGGGAAGCTCCAAAAGCAAATATTTACTGTTTGCGATGCAGAGCTTTTCCAAATCCGGCAGGCGGGAGATATTTGGACGGTAAGCGACCTCTGCACCCAGCAGAATTTCGGGGTAGGGGACATCCGGCTTGGAAGCCATTGCTTGCAGAAGGGCGTCATAGGATGCCTGCCGGCGCATTAAAAAGCTGTCTACGGTTTCCCGGGAGGAAAAGAAGTGGGGTGTGGCGACCATGGTACGAACACCTTGCGCGGCGGATTGACGCAGTACTTCCAGGCTTTCGGCGGGATCCTTACAGCCGTCGTCCATATTGGGCAAAAAATGCCCGTGAAAATCAAAAAGCTCGCCCATTGTACCACCTCCTGTGTGGATCTATTCTTTGCAAAGCCATATCTACCCATGATATCAGAAAACACTATACCACAAAATAGACACAATTGCAACCCGAAAACCAACATTTTAACGATAAATGACAGGGATTCGGCAAATTTTACCACAAATACAATGTCGAAATTTGCCGAAAAAATGGTGGAGGGGTATTGTCCCTCCACCATCATATTATTTTGTACGTTCTTCGTAGGGAAAGCTTACGGGCGCAGGTGTTTTTCCGTCCAGTAGTGCGCCCAGGGCTTGTATGATGCCATCGGTCTGACGGATACTGTCCTGTACGATGGCGGCGGTAACGGTTTCGTTTTCGATCTGTTCTGAAAGCGCGTCGTCTGTGCTAAACCCGATGATATAGACATCCTTGCCGGCAACACGTCCGCTGTCCTGCACCGCTTGCGCCGCGCCCTGGGTGATGAGGGCTCCGCAGCAGAAGATCACTTCCACATCCTTGCCGTATGCGGAAATGCCTGCGGCACACAGCTCCTTGCCGCTTCCTGCAGTCCAATCCGTGTGCTGCAGGGTAAGCTGCTCCCCGTCAAAATAGCGCTCCAGGCTGCCGGCACGGGCAAGGGCCTCCGGGCTGGTATCCGGGCCGGTGAGGATCATATAAGAGACGGTTCCGTTGCCGTTGATATCGCCGCCCTGGGGAAGTGCCTGCAAAAGAGCACTTTGGGCGGCACCGAAAGAGGTGGTACTGCCCACAAAACATACCTGCTCAGATGCCCCGAAATGATCCCCCTCCATCTGCCTGCCGATCAAAACTGTGGGCAGGTCCGCCTGCTTTAGGGCTTGGGAGAGCTCTGCGCCGGCAGAGATCATCACCGGTTCAACGATCAGGGCGTCGCAACTTTTAGATAAACGGCTGATTTGCTGCAGCTGGGTTTCCTGATTGGCGGCGGCGTGATAAGTTTCCGGTGTGTATCCGGCATCCGTCAGGGCTTGCTCCAAGGCTTGCCGATAGGGGGTGTTTTCCGGATTGTTCTGCTCGGCGTAAACGATGCCTATGGTTTTTGCACCGCCTGACGGCCAAAGTATCCACAAAAGCGCAGCGCCCACCAACACGGCTGCGGCAATGAGTATGTGCGGCAATTTCAGCTTCATTGTAACAGGCTCCTTTTCGCATTTTAAGGAATTATAACATACATTTTTCCCGTGGTAAAGAGAAAAAAGTCGAACATCAAAAAGGAAAATGTGCAATATACACAAAAATAAAAAACAAAATTTTAATTTGTAGGTAAAAATATATAAAATCCCTATTGATTTTCAGGAAGAGCGGTGCTATAATACAGACAGCCAAAAAATCATAACCTTATTTTTCATTTTCTTCGCTCTCTTTTTGTGGGGTCCGGCACCGTTTGCTCAGCGGTGCCGGATTTCTATGCCTACCGGTAAACATTTTTTAAACAGTCTCCTTTTTATCTTGAAAAAAAGAAAAAATGGGGGTATAATTCTTTTACTTTTATGGGAAGGAAACAAATCGGGAATGCTTGAAGAAAAACTGGAGGCGCTGTGGCAGCGCGTCTCTACTTATGTGTCCGATCATTTGCTTGGAGCACTGCTGCTGTTTTTGTGCGGATGGTTTCTGATCCGTCTTGTGGTCAGATTGCTGAAAAAATTGCTGGGCAAGACCAAAATGGAGCAGCCCTTTGTGTCGCTGATCAGCTCGGTCCTGCGCACAGTGATGATGATTTTGCTGTTTTTGATGACGGCCTCGCGGCTGGGCATTGATGTTACCGGTGTGATCGCACTGGCCAGTGTGCTGACTTTGGCCATTTCCCTGTCTCTGCAGTCGGCACTGGGCAATCTGTTTGGCGGCTTCACCCTGCTGCACACCAAGCCTTTCCGTATTGACGATTATGTGGAGATCGGCAGTCAGGCAGGCACGGTCAAGCAGATCGGTCTGACCTATACCCGCCTTCTGACCCCGGACGGCAAGACGGTCTCAATGCCCAACAGCACAGTTGTGGCGGCAGATGTGGTCAATTATACCGTGGAGGGGATCCGCAGAGTGGACATTTCCGTGGATGCGTCCTACGATGCAGATACGGATGCGGTGCTCGAAGCTCTGCTGGAGGCTGCCCGGGTAGACGGGATCTTGCAGGACAGAGACCCCTATGTGGCAGTGGGGGAGTATAAAGAAAGCGCTGTGGGATACATTTTGCAGGTCTGGACCACCGCAGACAAGTACTGGCCGGTCAAGCACACCATCCACCGCAATATTCGGGAGGTGTTCAAGGCCCGGGGGGTGGAGATGACGTATCCCCATTTGAACGTGCATTTGGAAAAATAAATAAAGGACAGTTCGTAACCATCCTGTCCGAGCCTTATATGGCTCAGAATAAAACTATGGAAAGGATGGGCGCAGAATATCTGCGCCCTATTTTGATGAGATGAGAAAAAATTCTAAAATTCTGACACAAGGGGCATTGATTGCCGCAGTATACGTCATATTGAATCTTCTGCAAAATACCATTTTCCCCAACTCCACCTCTATGGCCATTCAATATCGGGCGGCAGAGGCACTGTGCGTGCTGGCGTTTTTTACACCGGCGGCTATTTCCGGACTGTCGGTGGGCTGTTTGCTGTTCAACCTGATCGGCTATGGGGCGGTGATGCCCTGGGATCTGCTGTTTGGTACGCTGGGAAGTCTTTTTGCGGCGTGGAGTATGTATTTGCTGCGCAAGGTCCGGATTTGCAAAACCCCTGTTTTGGGCCTGTTGATGCCTGCCGTTTTTAACGGATTGCTGGTGGGACTTTCCCTGCATATCACCTACGGTCTGGCCTTTTGGCTCAATGCCGCATACGTGGCGCTGGGGGAGCTGGCAGTGATGCTTACACTGGGCATTGCCCTGTACTGGCTATTTGAGCGCTATAAGCTGCAAAGAATATTTTAATGCAGAGCCGCTTGCGTATTTATATTATAATAATGTATATTATAATGGCATAGAATGCTGAACGGATATCCGGTGCGGGGCTTTTAAACCACGTCCATACCTCCGGAAGGGGACCCGCCCAAAGTATACAAAACGGCAGTTCAAACCCTTGAATGTTTCCGTAGAAAAGCACAAATATGAAAAATAATGTTGACATATTGCGTCATTTATGGTATAAATCAAGGTAATCCGTGCGGAAAAGTCGTATGTTTTTCTGTGGCGGACATCTCGGGGCTTTTGTTCGTTGGGTTTTCTGCGGCAAAAGTACCTTCCTATGGGTATACAACAGCAAAAAATAAAAGGCTGTGTATATAAAATTAAAAATGGAGGAAAAGAAAATGAAGAAAACACTTGCATTGCTGCTGGCTGTTCTGATGATCGTTGGCGTGTTTGCTGGTTGTGGCGACAAGAAGGTTGATAAGCCTGCTGACGGCACCACCGGTAACAATCCCCCCGCCGTAAAGAACGAGAACAAGGTTATTGTCGGTAGCACTACTGACCTGGCTGGCGACTTCCGTTGGCCCGGTTTCGGCGGCAGCTCCGCCGGCGCAGCTGACCAGGACGTTAACGGCCTGATCGTCGGCTATGCCACCATGGAAACCAATCAGGGTGGCGCATACGTATGGAACGACACCGCAGTTAAGGCTCACTCCGAGACCGAAGACGAGAACGGCAACCTGGTGATCACCATTGAGATCAACCCCGGTCTGAAGTTCAGCGACGGCACCGAGATCAAGGCTGTGAACTACATCGCTTCCATCCTGGCATTCAGCACCAACGTTTCCGTACAGGCTGGCCACACCGGCCGTTCCGGCCAGGCTTTCGTTGGCTTCGACAGCTTCAATGCTTACGACGGCGAAGAAGCTGAGGGCGCAACCAAGGAGTTTGCCGGTATCCGTCTGTTGGACGAATACACCTTCTCTATGACCGTTAAGGCTCCCGATTACTACCCCTACTACTTCGCTAACACCTACGGCGCTGTCTCTCCCCAGGCTCTGGGCCTGGTTCTGGGCGAAGGCGTTGAGGTTAAGGACGACGGCAACGGCGCTTACCTGACCGAGGCTTGGTACGAGAAGGACGCTGAGGGCGCTTTCGTTAAGGCTGCTCACCTGGAAGCTGCTCGTTACGACTGGAACACCTATCCTGTTTCCGGCCCCTACTACATCTCCGACTGGGACGACAGCACCAAGATCGCTACTCTGACCATCAACCCCGAGTTCACTGGCAACTTCGAGGGTCAGAAGCCTTCCATCAAGACCATCGTTTACACCAAGATCGTTCAGGAAACTCAGCTCGACCAGTTCAAGACTGGCCAGATCGACATCCTCTCCGGCATCACCGGCGGCGATGACACCAAGGCTGCTCTGGCTGCTGTTGACGAGTCTGAAGGCAAGTTTGACGAAGTGCACTATCAGCGCGCTGGCTACGGCAAGCTGCAGTTCGAGTGTGACTTCGGACCCACCATGTTCGCTTCCGTACGTAAGGCTGTTGCTTACGTTCTGAATACTTCCGAATTCGCAGAAGCCTTCACCGGCGGCTACGGCACCGTTGTTTACGGTCCCTACTCCCCCGACTTCGATATGTGGGTTGCTGTGGAAGACGAAATCAACCTGATCGACTACTCCTTCTCCGTAGAGAATGCTAAGCAGGCTCTGATCGACGGCGGCTGGATCTACAACGAGACCGGCGCTGAATTCGTAGAAGGCACTGATACCGTTCGTTACAAGAAGCTGACTGCTGAGGAAGCTACCGATGTAAACATCAACTACGCTTCTGTTGCTAACACCGACGGCAAGGAATACAAGACTGTTAAGGTCGGCGACGACTACTACATGCCTTGTGTTATCAACTGGTTCGGCACCACCAACAACAACGTTACCGATATGCTGGGCGCTCGCCTGGTAGGCACCGAGAACGTTGCTGCGATCGGTATGGTTGTTCGCTCCACCACTGGCGACTTCGACAAGCTGCAGGGCGAAATCTACCGTGAGACCTCTTACGGCTACGGCGGCACTCCCACCTTCGGTATGTTCAACCTGGCTACCGGCTGGAACTCCTCTGTCTATGACTACGCTTTCAACTGGTCCCTGGATCCCATCTACTTCGGCTACTCCGCCAACAAGCTGTTCGACGAGTATGACGTTGCATTCCCCTACTATGCAGCTGATGGCAGCCACACCAAGATGAGCTACGACGAGGCTATGGCTGCTTCCGGCAACAAGCTGGGTATGGACTACCTGTCCATGGCTATGGTTTACGACGCAGCAAACGTTGACGAGTACAACCAGTGGTGGATGGCTTACATCGAGAGATGGAACGACCTGATGCCCGATATCCCCCTGTACTCCAACTACTACTTCGATGTTTACAATGCTAAGATCGAGAACTTCCAGACTTCCCCGTTCTGGGGTCCCACCGATGCTCTGCTGTACTGCACCATTGCGAACGCTGAGTAATCAAGTCCTAGCATAAGCGGTTAGAAATAACCGACGAGTAAATATGTAACCCTGTGATAGGGGCGGCTTAGGTCGCCCCTATCATTCGGTCTAATTATAGATTGGTCACGGGGAGGAAAAGAGTTGTTATGGGTAAATATATATTAAAACGATTGGGATACGTCTTAGTAGTATTCCTGATTCTATCTTTGCTGATGTATCTGGTCTATGCCATGATCCCCTATGACCGAGCAAGAGCAGAAGTTGAGAAATTTAAAGAGGTCTACAAGAACGATCCTGTAGGCTTTGAGAATAAATATCAGGAAATGCGCAAAGATATGGGCTTAGACAAGAATGTCTTTGTCCGTTATTTAGGCTGGATCGGCGTTGTTCCCATCAATGGTGAATATCAAGGCTTGCTGTGGGGCGACTTTGGTTATAGCTATGAGAAGGATATGCCGGCGCAAAAAGTATTGGTAGAGCCGATGAAGAATACCATCTTCATCAACATCTTTGCCACGGTTCTGGCTTTGGGCATTACCATCCCTCTGGGTATTTTCTGCGCGGTCAAACGCGGCAGTAAACGAGATACGTTGGTGCAGGTGGGCACCATTATCGGCTATAGTATACCCACCTTTGTTACGGCCATTTTGTTTATTTGGCTCTTTGCCATTGTGCTCCGCTGGTTCCCTGTTTCCGGTATGAAAACTGCCGGTGCAGAGTTTACAGGCACCCGTGCGCTGTTGGACGAGCTGTACCACATGGCACTGCCTCTGATCGTTATGACGTTCTGTTCTTTGGGTGGTATGACCCGCTATGTTCGTGCGTCCATGACGGAGGCGCTGAGTATGGACTGTATTCGTACAGCCCGTGCAAAGGGTCTGCGTGAAAAGGTAGTTGTCTACTCTCACGCCTTCCGGAATGCCTTGATCCCCATTATCACACTGGTTATCGGTTGGTTCCTGGGCATCTTCTCCGGTTCTATTATGATTGAGAATATTTTCGGCCTGAACGGTATGGGCCGTGTGTATATCGAATCGCTCAATGCCAAGGACTTTGAGGTCGTTTTGCTGCTGCAGATGTTCTATGTGATTATCGGTCTGTTGGGCAACCTGATTATCGATATTGCCTACGGTATTGCTGACCCCAGAGTTCGCGTCAATAAGTAAGGAGGTTTTTGTAATGGCGAAAGAAAAGAATAAGCAGAAAAAACCTTCTACCTTTGGCTGTGTCCTGCGCCGTATGTTCATCGGCAGCAAGGATGAGCCCACCACCATTTCCGACAGATACGATTCTCCCTCCAAGCAGGCAGTAAAGCGCTTCTTTCGGAAGCCTTTGGCCACCATTGCGGTGATCGTTCTGCTTTCTATGTTCCTGTTTGTGTTTATTGGTCCGGTGTTTAGTCCCATCGACCTTTCCTACACCGAGCCGATGCACACCAATGTGCAGCCCAATCTGTCTATGATGAAGCTGCCCTCTTCTATGAAGACCAACCCGGTGAGCATTTCCTCCCGTGGCACTTATACCCTGGGCCTGGATCAGAACGGTGATCTGCATACCTGGGGCTGCTACAATACCTTCTCCAAGGATCCTCTGAAGAATGTGCTGAACATTCCCAAAGAGGTGAAGGATGCGGATATTCGTTATATTGCCGCCGGTAACGACCACTGTGTGGTGATTGCCGCCGATGGCACCATGTACTGCTGGGGCGAGGACGACAACGGTCAGTTCGGCACAGAAGGCCGTATGGCAGACCTGTGTAAATTCCTGCAGCCCGATGAGCTGATCAACGGCAAAGTGGATCTAGACAATGTTCAACAGCTGCTTTGCGGCAATCAGATGACTGCCCTTCTGATGAAGGATGGCACGCTGCACGTTTGGGGCAACACCAACGCCAGCTGTATGAACTGGGACAGCGTCCGCAAGCAGCTGAAGAAGGATGAATTGAAGCCTGTGAAGGTTGCGTTCACCAGCATCGCCATTTTCGTCATTACCGAAGACGGTCAGCTGGTCGTGGGCAACAACAAGCAGTATGAATTCTACAAGGGTCAGCCTGTTGTGGAACTGCTGGAAAACCGCAAGGTGGTAGACATTGCGGCTACCGGTAACGAGGTCGCCATTCTGACCGATGACAATCAGATCTACACCTTAGGCGCAGAGAGCGGTGAGCCCAACCTTGAGGGCGAAAAGGTGGTCAGCATTGCTTCCGGCTCCCGCCACTTCAGCCTGACGACTGAAAGCGGCAAGGTTATGGCTTGGGGCAACGGCAAGCTGGGTCAGACCGACGTTCCTGCAAAGCTGCAGGAGGCCGGCGCTGTGGATATGGTCTTCTCCACCGGTTTCCAAAACTATGCCTTTAAGGACGGCAAGTTTGTGGATTCCTGGGGCCTGAAGGGCTATGTGTTCGGCACTGACGATCTGGGCCGTGACGTGTTCAACCGTGTTATGAACGGCGGTAAGCTGACCATGACCATCGGTGCGGTGGCGGTTATCGTTTCCACCATCATCGGCGTGATCATTGGCTGCTTGTCCGGTTATTTCGGCGGCGCAGTGGATATGCTTTTGATGCGTGTGACCGAGATCTTCTCCGCAATTCCCTTCCTGCCTTTTGCACTGGTGCTTTCTGCCGTTTTGCAGAACAGCAACCTGACAGAAGATACCCGTATATTCATCATCATGGTCATATTGGGCTTGCTCAGCTGGACCGGCCTTGCAAAGCTGGTTCGTGGCCAGGTGCTTGCAGAGCGTGAAAAGGAATTTGTTACTGCCGCCAAGGCTATGGGCGTGCGGGAGCGTACCATTGCGTTCAAGCACATCCTGCCCAACATTATTTCCGTTATTTTGGTTTCTGTAACGCTGGACTTTGCCGGCTGTATGCTGACCGAATCCAGCCTGTCCTACCTGGGCTTCGGCGTTAAACTGCCTCGTCCCACCTGGGGCAATATGCTCGATGGCTGCCGCAACTCCCTGGTTATTCAGAACTACTGGTGGCGTTGGGTATTCCCCGCACTGTTCCTGTCTATTGCAGTTATTTGTATCAATATCATCGGCGACACCCTGCGTGACGTGTTAGACCCGAAATCGGAGGTGGAGAAATAATGCCGTTACTGGAAGTTAAAAATTTGCATACCTATTTCAAAACAAGAAATGGTACGGTTAAGGCAGTTAATGATGTCTCCTATTCTCTGGAACCGGGCAAGACTGTAGGTATCGTAGGCGAATCCGGCTCCGGTAAGTCTGTATCCGCAATGAGTATTCTCCGCCTTTTGGACGCCAACGGCTACATTGCCGAGGGTGAAGTGCTCTTTGAGGGAGAGGACCTGACCAAGCTGGATACCAAGGACCTGTACCACATCCGTGGCAACAGTATCTCCGTTATTTTCCAGGAGCCCATGACCTCCCTGAACCCTGTGTTCTCTGTGAAGCGTCAGCTTTCCGAGCCCTTTATGATTCACCAGGGTATGAACAAGAAGCAGGCAGAGCAGAAGGCTTTGGAGATGCTGGAGGCTGTTCAGATCCCCAATCCTGCGGCTGTTTTGCGGCAGTACCCCCATCAGCTGTCCGGCGGTATGCGTCAGAGAGTCATGATCGCAATGGCACTGGCCTGCAGACCGAAGATCCTGATTGCCGACGAGCCCACCACTGCATTGGACGTGACCATTCAGGCTCAGATCCTGCGCCTGATGAACGACCTGCAGAAGGATAACGGCACCGCCATCATCTTCATCACCCACGATTTGGGTGTTATCAACGAGATGGCTGACGACGTGGTGGTTATGTACTGCGGTCAGGTTGTGGAGCAGACCTCTGCAAAGACCATTTTTACCGATTGCGAAAAGAGCCATCCCTATACGGAAGGCCTGATGCATTCCATTCCCCGTTTGGACAACATTACCGATAAGCTGGAGCCCATTCCCGGCGCAGTGCCTCATCCTTTGGATTTGCCCAAGGGCTGTAAGTTCGCACCCCGTTGCAAGTACGCAACTGCCAAGTGCCTGGAAGAAGAACCCGCGCTTACTGAAGTAGCACCCGGTCAAAAGGTACGTTGCTTCTATCCTGAAAAGGAGGTACGCTGCAGTGAAGAACACAAACACGCTTCTGTCAATTTATAATCTGAAAAAGTATTTCCCTATTGCCAAGGAGAGCGTGTTCCAGAAGGAGCAGCTGTACGTCCGCGCAAACGAGGAAATTACCATTGATATTCAAAAGGGTGAGACCTTCGGCCTGGTTGGCGAGTCCGGTTGTGGCAAGTCCACCTTGGGTCGTACCATTTTGCAGCTGTATCCTCAGACCGCAGGCTCTACACTGTACTATGGCCGCACCCTGGAGGATTTCGCACCCGGCTATATTGCGGATACTTTGAAGAATGCACCCAAGCTGATCGCAAACTACAAGAAGATGCAGGAGAAGGCTGTGGCCGCCGCTAAGGATGTGGAGGCTGCAGGGGATAACGCCACCTTCTTCCAGCATCAGCATAAGAACTTGAGCGCCGCTGAGGCTCAGACCGCGTTTATGAACGTCACCAAGATCTTGGGCGGCTTCGCAGTGCTGGATAATCCCACCGAGGGCGCAAAGCTTCTGCTGAAGAAGTACAACACCAACGTCAGCCTGTGCAAGCTGAAGGAAGAGCTGCGGGACATTGACGGTGAGATTGCGTTCTATGAGGCGGTTGCCAAGGAATACGAGAATGACGAGACCATCAAAAACGGCGCCGCAAAGGCTGCAAAGAGCCTGAAGAAGGCCGCAAAGATGCAGCAAAAGCGGGAAAAGCTGCTGCCTCAGATTGATGCGGCAAACGCAATGCTGAAGGACGATCAGGCCGCTATTGATGCGCTGAAGGCACAGTATGCCGGCAACGAGGAGTTTGCAAAATTCGAGGAATACCTGGACAACGGCATCGACCTGAGCCGTCTGACCTATCCCGAGATGCGTATTCTGCGTAAGGATATTCAGATCATCTTCCAGGACCCCTACTCCTCCCTGAACCCCCGTATGACCATCGGTCAGATCATCGGTGAAGGTCTGACCACCCATAAGTTCTTCAAGAAGAGAGATCCCAAGATGAAGGACTACATCTTGGACGTGATGGATCAGTGCGGCCTGCAGGACTATATGTTCCACCGCTATCCCCACCAGTTCTCCGGCGGTCAGCGTCAGCGTATCTGTATCGCCCGTGCACTGGCTGTGAAGCCGAAATTCATCGTCTGTGACGAATGTGTTTCCGCTTTGGACGTTTCCATCCAGTCTCAGATCATTAACCTTTTGGAGGAGCTGAAGCAGAAGGAGAACCTGACCTATCTGTTTATCTCCCACGACCTGTCTGTTGTGCGTTACATTTCCGACCGTATCGGCGTTATGTATTTGGGTAACATGGTGGAGCTGGGCAGTGCAGAGACCGTCTTTAAGGATCCCCGCCATCCCTATACCGTGGCCCTGCTTTCATCTATCCCCACTACGGATATGAACGAGCTGAAGAAGGAACGCATCATTCTGGAGGGCAACATTCCCAGCCCCATCAAGCCCCCCGATGGATGTAAATTCCACACACGGTGCTATATGGCCTGTGACAAGTGCCGTCAGGTACCGCCTCCCTATGTTGAGGTGGAGAAGGATCACTTCGTGGCCTGCCACTTCTTAGACAAGAAGCTGGACGAGAACGGCAATTACCTGTTTGAGCTGCCCAAGAAGGCAGAAGCAGAGGAGAATAGCAGTGCTGTTTAAGAAATTCCGCGCATTAAAAAAGTCTGATCCTGAAAAGGAGCAGGAATTGCGGGATACCATCGAAAAAGAAGGCGGCCTGGAAAAAAACGATGTGAAGGCAATGATCATTGCCGCAACGCTGGTATTTTTGCCGGTGGTTGCGGGCATCCTTCTGATTCTCTGCTTGGTATTATATCTTCTATAAAAAAAGCACATCCACAATAACCGGTGGATGTGCTTTTTAGTTTTATGTTGTTAGTCCAGCAGGAAATTTACCACCATTACGGTTTTGCCCTCTGCGGTATAGCAGCGGCAGACGCGGCGGCTGATGCCACAGCAAAATTCATAGTTAAAGGAATCCGCGGCGGCGGCAATTTCCTCTACAGAGATAAAAAGCGCTCCGTTTTTGCCTACCAGGGTCACCTCGTCGCCCTCTTGGGCATCGGGAATGCCGGTAACGTCCACCATCATCTGATCCATACAAATGCGCCCTAAAATGGGTGCTTTTTTGCCTCTGATGAGAACATAGAATTTGCCCGACAGACTGCGCCGATAGCCATCGGCATAGCCTGTGGGAATGGTGGCGATTTTGGTGGGTGCGGTGGTCACATAGGTGCCGCCGTAGCCAACCTCCCGTCCGGCGGGCAGGGTTTTGATGTGGGCAATGCGGCTGTGCCAGCTCAGCACCGGCTGCAGCTCTAACAGCGCAGGGGAGACCTGGTCGCTGGGATACAGCCCGTAGGTGATAATGCCGGAGCGTACCAGATCGTAGTGGGTGTTAAAATTCATAATGCCGGCAGAATTGTCCATGTGCCGCATTTGTATCTGCATACCCCGGGCCATCAGCATCTCGTAAAAGCGGTCAAACAGTGCGGCCTGCTTTTCTGCACGGCTTAGGTCGGCACAGTCGGCGGTGGCGAAGTGACTGAAAAGCCCCTCAATATGCAGATTCGGCAGCTTGCTGATGGCGAGACACTCGTCAGCCGCCTCTTCGCGAACCTGAAAACCGATGCGGCTCATACCCGTATCCACTGCCAAATGGCAAGCGGCGCATACGCCCTGCCGCCCGGCCTCCCGGGATAGGGCAAGGGCATCGTCAAGGCTAAAGATCGTGGGACGAATCTGCTCCTGTACCAGTTGCGGATAGCAGGATACAGGGGTGTGCCCCAATATTAAAATAGGAACTTCGATACCTGCCCGCCGAAGCTCCAGCGCCTCAGACAGAGAGGATACGCCGAAAAAAGGGCATTCCGCTTGCAAAAGACGGGCAATTTGCACCGCACCGTGACCGTAGGCATCGGCTTTGACCACCGCCATCACCGGCACGCCGACCTTCTTTGCCACTGCACGGTAATTGTGCAAGAGGGCATCGGTATCAATTTTTACGTAATTGTTGTAGCTTTCCATGAAAAAGATACATCTCCCCGGAATTTATGTCCATACTATATCACAAAACGCAAGGCTTGTAAAGTTTGTTGACAAGGATGCTTTGCTGTGCTAAGATATGGGGGACAACGAAATAGCCTTTTGTGTGGCAGAAGGGGCGGATGGCCCTTTTTGCTGAACAAGATAATCGGGTGAAAATCCCAAACGGTACCGCCGCTGTAACTTTGACAAGGGCAAATCCTCTTGTTATGATTTTCGATGGTGAAAGCCAGTCACTGAGCTTGCTTGGGAAGGCTGAAAATCATCTCCCGCTGCAACCCGGGAGCAAAGAAGTCAGAAGACCTACACGAAAGGATCCTCTATGCTCTGCGCGCTATGGAGCATACGTTTGTCACGGAAAAACGGCCGTGGCATCGCCTTTGCGATGCCACGGCACTTTGATTTTTGGAGGGAATTTTATGAAAAACAAGAAAAACCGAATCGCGATCATTGCCGTTGCGGCGCTCGTTTTGGTGGTGGGCCTGTTTGTGGGGCTGTATCTGGGCACACGTCCCGATACCCATCCCGGAAGCAAGACCATTACCATCGAGGTGACCCACAAGGACGGCACACAGAAAACCTTTACCTATCACACCGATGAAGAATACCTGGCGCCGGTGCTGGAAAAGGAAGGACTGGTACAGGGAGAACATGGCCAATACGGTCTGACGATTCATACCGTGGACGGCGAGACAGACAACTGGGATGCCGGAGAATACTGGCTGTATTATAAGGGCGGTGAAATGGTCAATACCGGCGTATCGCAGACCCCCATTGCCGACGGGGATGTATTCCAGTTTGAGTACAGCGCAGGCGGTGAATGGTAAACATGAAGCCCACACTGCGTCAAACCGTGCTTTTTGGAATGTTGGGTGCAATCACCTTTGCCGCCAAGGTTGCAATGGCGGGGCTATATAACATTGAGCCGGTTTCACTGTTCGTTATGGTTTTTGCGGTGGTATTTGGCATCAAGGCGCTTTACCCCATTTATGTGTATGTGCTGATGGAGTTTCTGTTTTACGGACTGAACACCTGGTGCATCAACTACCTGTATATTTGGTTGATTCTGGCGATTTTTGCCTATCTGATGCGGAAAAATCAGCATCCTGTGCTGTGGGCAGTGCTCAGCGGCAGCTTTGGACTGCTGTTCGGCCTGCTGTGCACGCCGGTTTATTGGATCATTGGCGGTGCGGAATATGCTTTTAGCTGGTGGATCGCCGGCTTGGTTGCGGATATTTTGCACTGCGTAGGCAATTTTGTGATCGCACTGCTGCTTTTTGTGCCGCTGCGCAAACTCTTGACGAAGCTGTATCTGAATGCAATAAAATAAAATTAGGGGTGTCTCATTCATTTTTGAGACACCCCTAAAAAATGGATTTTTTATAATTCAATTGTAGGGAACGGCCTGTGTGCCGTTCCTTGTTGCATATATAGAGGAATGTGTAGGGAATGACACGCAGATCATTCCCTACACATACATTTTGAAACAGCCCTTTTGTATAAGAAAATCACGGGTTGGGAAAACTGAAAAGAGGATCAGCCTGCTAAAATATCGGCCTTGATCACGTGATTTGCCTCCCGCAGTACCCGCAGAAGCTCCTCAAGAGGTGCGGCAATGTGCATAGTCTCTGCAGAGATGGTTACAACGGCACAGCCGTTGGTGGGTACAATGGAATTGATGGTAATGATGTTGGCCTTGTACTGAGCGAAGATGGACAGCAGGCCGGAAAGTGCACCGGGGGAATCGTGCAAAAGAAGCTGGAAGGTGATGATCCGACCGGTCATCATATTTTGGAAGGGCAGAACCGCGTCGCGATATTTGTAGAACGCGCTGCGGCTGATGCCGGTCATTTTGGTCGCCTCATTTACCGTAGAGGCTTCCCCTACGGAAAGTAGGCGTTTTGCCTCAGAAACCTTTAAAAAAACCTCAGGAAGAGCAGAGGCTTCAACGATATAATATTTGGGCTCGGATGCCATAGTCAACCTCCTATGTTTATAGTTTGATAAAAATAAGCATACGATATATGGGGATTATTACTTTAATTGTAGCACAAAACCAAAAAAATGCAAGGGCAATTGTAAAGAAGGGAGCAGAGGATGCAGGTGCAGTTGAAGGGAAAATGGGTGCGCTGGCTGCTGGTCGGCGTGGGTGCGTGGCTTGCACTGCAGTATTTATTGCCGCTGAGTCTGCCGTTTATTTTAGGGGCATTGTTGGCCTGGGCATCGGAGCCGCTGGTGGGCTTTTCCCAGCGGCGTTTTCACTGGAAACGGCTTTGGGCGTCCGGCGTAGGGGTGAGCGTGACGCTTTTGATCGTGGCCGCATTGCTGGCGGCTGTGGGCACACTGCTTTTCAGGCAATTGGAGGATCTGGCGAGAAAGGCACCTCAAATCGGGGCAACTGTAGGGCAGGGATTGGTGGCAATGGAGGATTTCTTAGTGTCGCTGGCTGACCGTGCGCCGGAAAATGTGCGTCCCGCACTGATTCAAACCGTGATGGACGGCTTTCAAAGCGGCAGTAGTGTGGTGAGCGGTGTAACAGAAAAAATTCCCGGCTTTCTTACGAAAACCGTTACCGGCCTCTCCAAGGGGCTGCTGACCGTGGGCACAGGGATACTGGCAGGCTTTATGCTGTCTGTACGCCTTCCCCGCATCAGAGGATGGCTGCACGGCCATCTGCCCGCTAAGCTGAAGGAGCAGATTTTACCCTCTCTGAGAAATGTGCGCAAAACCTTTGGCAGATGGCTGCTGGCGCAGGCGAAGCTGATGGGCATCACCTTTTTGGTGCTGTGTGTGGGGCTGTTCCTTTTGGGCGTGTCGAATTGGCTGCTGCTCAGCTTTTTGATCGCACTGGTGGACGCGGTGCCGATCCTGGGCACCGGTACAGTCCTGGTTCCCTGGGCACTGGTGGAGCTGCTGCAAGATCATCACTGGCAGGCAATCGGCCTTTTGGGCGTGTACGGTGCGTGCTGGGTAGTGCGTAATATTTTGGAGCCGCGGCTGATTGGAAAGTCTTTGGGCATTGATCCGCTGCTGTCGCTGGCGGTATGCTATGTGGGCTTTCGCCTGTGGGGATTTATGGGGGTGATCGTTGCCCCGATGGTCACGGCGCTGGCATACAGCTTTCTTACACAGCGGCGGCAAACACAGAAGAAAGAACTGTTCAAAAAGTTTTAACAATCAAGGGCTTGACAATTTTAGCACTCTGTTGTATAGTGTGCTTAGCACTCAGGGGTGCTGAGTGCTAAAAGACGAACGGAGGTACGGAAATGGAGCTTACCGAAAGAAAAAAGAAGGTACTGCGCAGTGTTGTAGACCTGTATATCCGTACCGCTGAGCCGGTTGGTTCCAAGGCGATTACGGAGCTGCCAGATATGAATTACTCTTCAGCCACCATCCGTAACGAGATGGCAGAGCTGACTGCGATGGGATACTTAGAGCAGCCCCATACCAGTGCAGGGCGTGTGCCTTCCGCTGTAGGCTATCGGCTGTATGTGGATGAGCTGATGGCAGAATATCGGCTGTCCATCGATGAGACCAAATCTATAAACAGTGCCATCGAGGAAAAGATGAACAAGGTGGATAAGATGGTGGAAAAGGTGGCGCGGCTGGTGTCGCAGGCCACGGATCTGCCGGCCATCTCTGTGGCTTCCCGCTGTGGCGGCGTAACCATTCGCCGGTTTGACCTGATTTTGGCAGGGGTGGGGAGCATCATCGTGGTGCTGATGCTGTCGAGTGACGAAGTGGTGAACAAGCTGATTCGTTTGCCGGTGCAGATGGATGAGAGCGATCTCAAGATCCTCTCCGCACTGCTCAATGCCACAATGACCGATTTGGATATTTCCGCTTTTGACGGGAATCTGCTGGAACGGGTGATGCGCTCTGCCGGTGCAGGTGCATCCCTGGTGCCGGTGATTATGGAGTTCGCGGTGGACACATTGCAGAAGCAGTGCGGCACCAATATGGCGGTAGCCGGGCAGATGCGTATTTTGGGATTACCGGAATACCGGGATGTGGATAAGGCTCAAAAGCTGATCACCAGCCTGGATGAGGAATCCCTGGCAGGGCTGCCTGCTGTGCTGAACAACGTCAATGGCACCCAGGTGCTGGTCGGTCCCGAGAACGTCTCACGGGAGCTGAAGGATACCAGCGTGGTTATGACGAAATTTGACATTGGTGACGGGATGCAGGGTATGATCGGTGTGGTCGGCCCCACCAGAATGGACTATGCAAAGGTCACTGCAAGACTGAGCTACTTTGCGGAAAGTCTTTCCAAAATGTTTGCAAAGCCGGAGCAGCCGCAGATTGCGGAAGGCACATCCGGCAAGGAGGAATAATTCGTGGCAAAAAAGAAAAACGAAAATGAGAAGCAGGAAGAGCTGCCGGTAGAGGAAACGGTTTCCGAAGCGGAGAAGCAGGAGGTTGATCCCTGGGAGGAAAAGTACAACGCCGAGCACGACAGTTACCTGCGTTTGGCGGCGGACTACGACAACTTCCGCAAGCGTACTGCCAAGGAAAAGGAACAGCTGTACGGAAACGGCAAGGCAGATGCGGTGGAAAAGCTTTTGCCGGTGTACGACAACTTGGAACGGGCACTGAATCAGCCTACCGAGGATGCCGCCTATAAAAAGGGCGTGGAAATGACGATGACCCAGCTTGTGACCATCTTAAACGGCTTGGGTGTAGAGATCTTCGGCGAAGCGGGGGACACCTTTGACCCCAATATCCATAACGCGGTGATGCACGCCGAGGATGACAGTGTTGCCGAAAACACCATCACACAGGTATTCCAAAAGGGCTTTAAATTAGGTGAAAAAATCGTCCGCTTTGCAATGGTGCAGGTAGCGAACTGATTTCATAAATGTATATACTATATTCTTAGGAGGAATTTGATTATGAGCAAAATTATTGGTATTGACTTGGGTACAACTAACTCCTGCGTGGCTGTACTGGAAGGCGGCGAGCCTGTTGTGATCGCCAATGCCGAAGGCGGCAGAACCACCCCCTCTGTGGTGGCATTTTCCAAGACCGGTGAGAGAATGGTCGGTCAGGTGGCAAAGCGCCAGGCTGTGACCAACGCAGAGCGCACTATCGCATCCATCAAGCGCCACATGGGCGAGGATTACCGTGTAACAGTGGACGGCAAGGGCTATACACCCCAGGAGATCAGCGCCATGGTCCTGCAGAAGCTGAAGGCCGATGCAGAGGCATACTTGGGTCAGACTGTTACCGAAGCGGTCATTACTGTGCCTGCATACTTCTCTGACGCACAGCGTCAGGCCACCAAGGACGCCGGCAAGATCGCCGGTCTGGACGTGAAGAGAATCATCAACGAGCCCACTGCGGCTGCGCTGGCGTATGGCCTGGATAAGGAAAATGAGCAGAAGATCATGGTCTATGACCTGGGCGGCGGTACCTTCGACGTCTCCATTTTGGAGATCGGCGACGGCATTGTGGAAGTGCTGGCAACAAACGGCGACACCATGCTGGGCGGTGACGACTTCGACCAGAGAGTGATGGATTACCTGGTAGCTGAGTTTAAGAAGGCCGAGGGTGTAGACCTGTCCAAGGACAAGGTGGCTATGCAGCGCCTAAGAGAGGCTGCTGAAAAGGCAAAGATCGAGCTTTCCGGTATGACCTCCACGACGGTCAATCTGCCTTATATCACTGCCGATGCCACCGGCCCCAAGCACTTGGATGTAACCGTGACCCGGGCAAAGTTCAACGAGCTGACTGCCGATTTGGTAGAGCGTACCATGAAGCCCGTCCGTCAGGCAATGTCCGATGCCGGTCTGAAGACCAGCGATCTGCACAAGGTGCTGCTGGTTGGCGGCTCTACCCGTATTCCTGCAGTGCAGGAGGCGGTAAAGAACTTCACCGGTCATGAGGGCTTCAAGGGCATCAACCCGGATGAATGTGTGGCACTGGGTGCTGCTATTCAGGGCGGCGTGCTTACCGGCGACGTGAAGGACGTGGTGCTGCTGGACGTAACACCTCTGTCTTTGGGTATTGAGACCATGGGCGGCGTGTTCACCCGACTGATCGACCGTAATACCACCATTCCCACCCGTAAGAGTCAGATCTTCTCCACCGCTGCCGACAGTCAGACTTCCGTGGAAGTCCACGTTCTGCAGGGTGAGCGTGAGATGGCGGCTTACAATAAGACGCTGGGCCGCTTCCAGCTGACCGGTATTGCACCTGCTCCCCGCGGTGTACCGCAGATCGAGGTAACCTTCGACATCGACGCCAACGGCATCGTGAAGGTTTCCGCAAAGGATCTGGGCACCGGCAAGGAACAGCAGATCTCTATTACTGCCTCCACCAACCTGAGCCAGGAGGATATCGACAAGGCCGTCCGCGATGCAGAGCAGTATGCCGCAGAGGATAAGGCTCGTAAGGACGAGGTAGATACCCACAACACTGCCGATCAGGTGATCTATCAGACCGAAAAGACCCTGAATGAGCTGGGCGACAAGATCTCTGCCGACGAGAAGGCATCCATTCAGAGCGCTGTTGACAATCTGAAGGAAGTAAACAAGGGTACGGATGTGCAGGCGATCAAGGACGCCACCGATGCCGTACAAAAGGCGTTCTACGCCGTATCCGAGAAGCTGTATCAGAATGCGGCACCGCAGGATGGCGCACAGGCCGCAAATGACGGCGTAGTGGACGCAGACTACGAGACTGTGGACTAAATTTTAAGCTATATAGGGGCGGTGAAACCGCCCCTATGAATGCGTTTAGTAGGAGTAATTATGGCAGAGAATAAACGGGACTATTATGAGGTGCTGGGCGTTCCCAAGGGTGCCAGCGCCGAGGAAATTAAAAAGGCCTACAGAAAGTCCGCAATGAAGTATCATCCCGACCGCAACCCGGGCAATAAGGAAGCGGAGGAGAAGTTCAAGGAATTGGGCGAGGCCTACGAGGTGCTGTCCGATGACGATAAGCGCAGTCGCTACGACCAGTTCGGTCACGCCGGCGTGGATCCCAATTTCGGCGCAGGCGGCGATTACGGCGGTGGCTTTGGCGGCTTTAGCGGTTTTGGTGACTTCGGAGATATATTCGGAGATATTTTCGGCGGAGGCCGGCGTACATCTACCCGTAATGCACCCCGTCAAGGGGAGCACGTGGGCATCCGTATGGAGGTGACCTTTGAAGAAGCCGCCTTCGGCACGGAAAAGGAAGTGCAGATCCCCCGTGTGGAAAACTGTGCCGCCTGCAATGGCAGTGGCTCTGCCGACGGCAAGGTGGAGACCTGCAGTCAGTGCCGCGGCAGCGGTCAGGTGCGGGTGACCCAAAACTTTATGGGTATGGCAATGCAGACGTCGACCACCTGTCCCTCCTGTAACGGTCAGGGCAAGATCATTAAAAATCCCTGCAGCACCTGCCGGGGCAAGGGAAAGGTGCGCCGTAATCACAAGCTGAAGATCAAGATCCCCGCAGGCATCGACCACAATCAGACGGTGCGTGTGCGTGGAGAGGGCTCTGTAGGCTCCAATGGCGGCCCTAACGGAGATGTGATGGTGGAGATCCTGATTCGCCGGCACCGCATCTTTGAACGGGACGGCGTGGACGTATGGTGCGAGGTGCCCATCAGCTTTACGCAGGCTGCATTGGGCTCTGTGATCGAAGTGCCCACCATCGACGGCAAGATCACCTTCGACCTGCCGGAGGGCACGCAGACCGGTCGGGAGTTTACCATCTCCGGAAAGGGTATTCCCTACGTGAATAACCCCAAGCGCCGGGGTAATCACCGCTTTGTAGTGGTGGTGGAAACACCCACCAAGCTGACCAAGGAACAGCGGGAGCTGCTGGAGAAGCTGGAAAAATCCATCGACGGCAAAACCAACCCAAAGCGCAAAAAGTTTTTTGACACACTGAAGGACTTTTTCGACTGAGCATATAAAAGGGTACTGTCTCTAAATATAGGGGACATTTCCCCGAAAACCAACACGTATCCGAATTGCATTGTAGGGGGCGGCCTGTGTGCCCAATGTCACTAAGTTAGTGATAAAATTTAAAGAGCGGTATAAAGAAAGACAGAGCATCCAAAGCAAGAACTTGTTTTGGATGCTCTTTTTCTGTAATTTGGGCATAACAAGTAAGCGGATCAAAAAATCCGCTTAAAAAAGCTGTTCAAAAGTGAAAAACTATGCTATTCTATACTGGAAACTAATAGCGTGTTTAACGACCATATTTCGTGGATTGCTTCTGCCAGTGCGTGAGACAGAAACATTCTTACTTATGGTAGCTTCAACATCTGGTGGAGAAATATTACCAAGAAGAAATTGTCTACAAGCCTGTACAGCGACAGAAAAATTAGCTTTGTAGACCGTTTTGAAATACAACTTGGTATCAACACTTCTACAAGTGTTTTGAATACAAATGCGAAACAGAAAGGGTGGTTTTTATGAAAATGAGTCGTGTATGGAGGGTTCACGCTTCCTAACCCTCCGAATAAAATTTTGGAGGAAACAAAATGGAAAACCAAATTACCATCCGTGAAGCGATCACGGAAAACGACGTTGCGCTCTTTTGGGAGCAGCTTCACACCTATTACAAGCGGGATATGTTTCCCGACCCAAACGCTGAGGAAAGAGATTACTTCCTCGGTGATGAATACCGATCCACGATGCAACAAATCCACGACAGAACGCAAGATCGGTGCTATTATCTGTTCTTTCAGCGAAATGGACAAGACATCGGCTTTGCCTTGCCGGTGATCTACACCTCAGAGGATGGCAAATGCTTCATTATGGAATACTGCGTGTATCCGGAATACCGTGGAAACGGTACTGGCAAAGAATGTGCAAAAGTTCTGTTGAATTGGGCAGAGGAAAATGGCGCACTCTATGCGGAACTAAATTATGGCGGTAATGATCGCCGTCTCCGCTTTTGGAAAAGTGTAGGCTTTATCGAGAACGGAGTTGACGAATGGGGCGAGCCGTTGATGATCTTGCCACCAACCGATGAAGTACCTTTCACCGTGGAGGTATTGGTCGATCCAACCGATTGGCAACTTTTGAAACTGGAAAACGGCTTCAAAAAAGACATCGGTGAAGAATCGCTCACGGAGGAAATGCAGAAACAGCTTCAGCAAGCTATCAAGGACGGCAGGATTACTTTCTTTGTTGCAAAGCGTGGATGCCGTGCTGTCGGTATGTGTAGCGTTGCAAAATGCTATTCTACCTTCTCTTGCTCCAACACGGGTGTATATGAGGATTTTTACATCGAACCGGCTTTCCGTGGCAAAGGCATTGCTCGGAAATTAGCGCAGGCTGCACAGGCTTGGTGCAAGGATAATGGCATATCGAGCTTAACGGTATGCTGTGCGCCGTGTGATGAAAAGATGTATCAAGCTCTTGGCTTTGACACCCACTTGGGTGCAACTTTCGCACACATTGATTAACTGACAAAAGGGCGGCGATTCGGTTCGCCGAGTCGCCGCCTGCTTCTAAAACAAGAAAAGAATTACGATGCGAAAGACTTACCATCCGTCACGGTGGTGAAGTTCCAAAATTGTGGAAAACGTGGCGGAAAGATATGAATTTCGGGAGTAAGATATGGAAATAAAGAAGCTTGACAGAAAGATGTACAAAGGTCGTAAATTTGTTTTGCGATATATAACAAGTGGATATTATGACATCGCAAACTCAAATACGGGTTTTCAGATTGAGTATAAACGCTTTGACAAGCCAACAGAAATGTCATTTGATGATTATTTCTTCAATGAATGGTTGGAAGATCCCGTTGCGTATGGAGCATTTGAAGATGGACAGTTGCTTGGATATGTAGAGGGTACTCTTGAAAAATGGAACAATCGGTATCGGATCAGCAATATCTGCGTGTTCGATGATACTCGGAGGCATAATGGTGTTGGCGCTCAGCTTATGAATACTATTTTACACGATGCAAAAGAAAGTGGCGCAAGAATGGTTGTGTTGGAAACACAGACTTGCAATGAAAATGCGATTGCCTTTTACCGCAAGAATGGGTTTGATATTATCGGCTTTGATCTGTATGCCTATACTAATACCGATCCGGAACGCCACGAAGTTAGAATTGAGATGGGAAAAAAGTTATGAAAGTAAGACTTACAATTACAGAAAGTAACTGCCGCAGCGGATATTTCAAGGCAGGAGAAGAATTTATTGTAGAAGACCTCTGCCCACCGCTGTGTCACGAGTTGTGGAATGTCATTTATCCTTATGTGTTTGCATTACAAAATGGCGCTGCCTTGGATTATGGATGCAAAAAAGATTTTCAGTTTGATGCAAAATGTCCCGATGGGGGCAGAGTTTGCATCCATGGTGAGGTAGTGAAATAATGGATGAGAAATTACTGGGCAAATGCGGCTTTTACTGCGGTGCTTGCCCTACATACATAAAAGGCGGTTGCCGTGGTTGCGAGGAAGAACATACTCTGGGAGATTGCTTCACCCGTGATTGCGTGAAAGAAAAGAAGCTGAATTTCTGCGGAGAGTGCAAGAGCTTTCCGTGTGATACGATTATGACCAATCCGCACTCCACTGTGCTTGATAAGGATTGGCTTGCGTGGAAAAAGAAAAGCGAGAGGAACGGATAATTTATGTCTGATGGAGCTTGGTTTACAATAGATAAGGTCAATGAATCAACTTATATCATAAGTGAATACCGTCATCCCGAGGAAACACATTGTTATTTGCTATGCGGCTCTGAAAAGGCATTATTGATAGATACCGGGTTGGGAATTTCCAATATATATGGCGAAGTTGTAAAACTGACAGATAAGCCGATTGTGGCGGTAGCCACGCATGTGCATTGGGATCACATCGGCGGTCATAAAGATTTCAGCGAGTTCTACGCTCACAGGGATGAACAGAGTTGGCTTTGCGGTGAATTTCCTTTGCCACAAGACATGATCCAAAAAATGCTTGTTGGTGGTTGTGATCTGCCAAGCGGTTATGATTCGGAAGAATATGAGCTATTCCAAGGTGTTCCGTGCAGATTCCTTGACGATGGCGACGTAATCGAATTGGGAGATAGAAGGATAACAGTTATACATACACCGGGACACTCTCCGGGGCATATGTGTTTTTGGGATCAAACCAATCGGTTTATGTTTACCGGTGATTTGATATACAAGGGGGTCTTGTATGCGAACTATCCTTCCACAGACCCACAAGCCTATTTGGATTCTGTCAAGAAAGTATCTGCTTATAACCCTGCACGGATTTTTCCCGGACACCATTCGCTTGATATTTCGACAGAGCTTATCGAGCACATAAAAAATGCTTTACAAAACCTTGACGATAATAGTTTGCTTTGCCACGGAAGTGGCAGATTTGACTATGAGGATTGGTCAATTCTTTTATAGGAGATAAAAATGAGCGACATACTTTTCAAAACAGACGATTATGTTTTTTCGTACCGTGTCGGTGGACTTCTGATTCACAATGGCAAGGTACTTATGCAAAAGGCGGCCGGGGATGACGGATACGCCTTTATCGGCGGTCACGTTGCGTTTGGAGAAACGACAGCAGAAACGATCGTAAGAGAATTTAAGGAAGAAATCGGTGCGGACATTAAGGTGGAAAGACTGCTTATGGTAAATGAGAGTTTCTTTCCTTGGGGGAATAAACCCTGTCAGCAGATCAATCTGTACTATTTGGTTTCCTTAAAGGATGAAACGCAGATACCGCTGGACCGGAATTTCAAGGCGCTTGACGAGCTGGGCAACGAGCGCATTGAGCTTAATATGTGTTGGATACCTCTTGAAGATGTACCGGGCAAGCTGATCTATCCGTCACAGGCAAAGGAATATATTGTGAATATCCCTGATGAAATTGTGTACTTTGTATATAAAGAGTAATGAACAAGACGGCGGGAATATGAGTGGTATGTTCCCTGCACATTCATTTTGCGACGGTCCGGTTTTGCATTGACAAGCAGGTGGGTTTTTGTTATGCTTAATAAAAATTCCCATAGGTTTTACAGGCTGCTTACAGAAAGAAGGAGGATTTTCCGATGAAGAGAACAGATTATATCAGCTGGGACGAGTATTTTATGGGCATTGCAATGCTGGCGGCGCGCCGCAGCAAGGATCCCAATACCCAGGTCGGCGCGTGCATTGTCTCCAAGGAAAACATCATCATCTCCACAGGCTACAACGGAATGCCTGCAGGCTGTTCCGATGACGAATATCCCTGGGAACGGGAAGGGGAGGATACCAAATACCCCTACGTGGTCCACGCAGAGCTGAACGCTATTTTAAATGCAAACGGACGGGATCTGCGGGGCAGTAAGCTGTATGTGGCGCTGTTTCCCTGTAACGAGTGCGCCAAGGCGATCATTCAAAGCGGCGTAAAAGAGGTTTACTACCTGTCGGATAAATACGCCGATACGCGGACGACCCAGGCCTCCAAGCGGATGCTTCGTTCTGCAGGTGTAGAGTGTATCCGCCTGTGCCCGGAAAATAAGATCATCACCCTGGAGCTGATTCCGGACGAGGAAAAATAAAAAAGGATTCAAAAACGCAGAAAGCCCCGATCCGTCAAAGATTTCCTTTTGACGGATCGGGGCTTTTGTAGTTTTGCGACAGAGCATTTTTACATCTTCTGCTCCATATAGTTTTTAATGGCCTCGTAGGATTCATCGCTGATGGCGTGCTCCAGCTTGCATGCATCGGCGGTAGCGATCTCTTCCCGCACACCCAGCTTTATCAGCACCTGAGACAGCAGTGTGTGGCGGTCGTAGATTTTTTTCGCGGTTTCAAGACCTGTGTCGGTCAGCGTCAGGCGACCGTCCTTGTCCATCAGCACATAGCCGCCTTTTTTCAGCAGACCCACCGCACGGCTGACGCTGGGCTTGGAATAGCCCAAATATTCCCCCACGTCCACACTGCGGACAAGCCCGCCTTTTTTAGACAGAACGTAGATGGACTCCAGATACATCTCACCGGATTCCTGAATGTGCATAAAAACAGCTCCTTCGAGTTGATTTTCTTTATTGTAGCACATCCGAAAAAATTTTGCAACCTATGTACTCTGCGGCTGTTTGCCGCAGAGGGGAGCATTACTGCATGCTGTTCTCGTAAGCCTCGATCATCTTCTTGACCATCTGGCCGCCGACAGAGCCGGCTTCACGGGAGGTCAGGTGACCGTTGTAACCGTTGGTCAGGTTTACGCCAACCTCGGATGCAGCCTGCATCTTGAACTTGTCCATAGCTTCCTTTGCTTCGGGTACATTGATCTTGTTGTTGCTCTTCATATCTTTATTTCTCCTTTTGTTTCGCGGGCTTTTGAGCCGCTTTGCTTTCTTTGGAAAGTCCAACGCTTTCCAAAAGAAAGCATTTTTCTTTCCGCAAACATAGCTTTGCCGAATCTTAGGAAAATATGATTGCAACTTTTCGGAAGCAGTTACAAAATTTGGAAACCGTTTAAAATACCAACCCATACATCTGATATAATCAAATATGAACGTTGCACCGTGTGATTTCGGAATCTGCTTTATTGACAGCGGAAAACAAATAGTAGTATAATAAATGTCAAATACCGGCGAAATTGATACATAGTAGGGTGGAGCAAATGAGAAAGAGAATCTATCAAATGGTGCACGTGTATGAGGGGAGTCTGCTCAGTGTCGCCTATAAATACTTTATGATTGTCATTATCGCGGTCAGTCTGATTCCCCTGACGACCAAGGAAGAGCCTGCGTTTCTCAGTATAACAGAGGGATTTTGCCTGTTATTCTTTGTGGTCGACTATATTTTAAGATGGATCACTGCGGATTATAAATTTGCAAATCATTCCTGGGTGGCATTTGCCCGATACCCGTTTCGTATGATTTCTATAATAGATATGCTGTCCATTTTGGCGCTGGTATCGTCTATATTCGGATGGCTGTCCCGTTTTGAGTTGACCGAGGCTTTGTCTGTATTTAGAATTGTCCGTGTTTTCAGATATTCAAAAAGTGTTAGAACGATCCTGAATATTCTGAAATGCTCAAAAAAGCCCTTAATTGCGGTAGGCTCTTTAGCCGTGGGCTATATTCTCATTTCGGCGATTGTGATCTTCAATGTGGAGCCGGATTCCTTTGAAACCTTTTTTGACGCGGTGTATTGGTCGACCGTATCCCTCACGACAGTGGGTTACGGTGATATATACCCGGTTACGGCATTGGGAAGATCGGTGGCAATGATCTCATCCTTCTTTGGCATTGCGATCGTTGCGCTCCCTGCAGGTATTGTTACTGCTGAATATTTAAATTCGTTAAAGAATAATGAAGAATAAAGAAAAGGCGGCGGGAGCATTCGCTCCCGCCGCCTCAGTCTGTCAAAAAACTTCCAATAAGCCTCCGTTTCTGGTATAATAAAGGAAACGGGGGTGTTTTTATGGAACAATGGAGAAAAGATGCCAGAAGTGAAGCGATTATCGTGGATTTAGAGGCATTAGTGCCTCAGGATCA
>JAGASJ010000096.1 GCA_017621795.1 Oscillospiraceae bacterium
ATATTCATAGGTAAAATCTACCCAATCCTCGGATCCGTTTGCGAAGAACCGGGTGACAGGCAGATTGCGGATCTTGCCGCCTGCAGTGTTATATTCATACAGCCAGTAAACCGCCTGAGAGCGGCCTGTTGCCTTGATTTTCGCGGAGATGACATAGGTCTTGCCTGCCGTTACAGCATATTTCTGTGCGCCTTCGGCATAGCCGTTACTGTCGGCAGACTGGGTCAGGATGCCGTTTTCTACCTTCGACCCACTCCACAAGGTCCAGGGAATCTCCTCCCCATCCTCAAAATTGACATTCAGATTGAATGCAGGGCCCTTGGCGGTATCCCGCATATTTTTAAGCAACACCTGCTCAAAAGCATCGTAAGCCGTCATGGTGACCGGCTTTTTCTGAGCAGCGCCGCTTTCCTGCAGGCACACAAGCTGCACATTGTCCACTTTTGAAGTGACCTCTGCACCTTGTTTACTGTTCAGAACGAAACGGACACTGACCTGATGGGCATCAGACGGTACGGTAAACTCTCCGCTATGCTCTGCTTGCTCTGCATCGGCAACAATGTTGATCCGCTGGAAGGGCAAATCGGAACAGGTGCCGTCTGCGGTATAATAATAAATATATGCAGAAAGCTCCGCGCCCTCGTTCAGCTCCGCCTGATAGGATAGACGGTATGTGCCGTTGGGCTTGATGTGGATCAGCACCTCATTTTCCATACCGAAAGCATCCGGTGTTTTCAGTACGGCGGCGCCATCCTCCCAGGAAAGATCGCCGGTATAGTGATCCACCGGCGCAGCCTTCCAGCCGGACAGGTCTGTATCGAAGCTGCCGTTTAAAATCAGGCAGTCTTCTTGCTTGGGTGCGGTATCTTCCACACTCAACGCCTGCAAAGGTACCATAGAGATTACCAGCAGCAACACCAAAAGAAGTGCTGCCGGCCTTTGCAGGATATTCCTCCAATGATGATTCATACACATTTCTCCTTTATATCAGGCTGTAATGTCGTTTTTGTTTATGGCCCGATTGCTGTCGGCATTCTCCGTCTGCGTATGCGTATCACAGATGCCGCGCAGCTGGGTCACGGTCAGTGCATCCCGCGGGGCAAATGCATCGCTGCTCACATAGGAAAGGATGCGGTTTTTCAGCCAGGCCGCCCCGGGGTCGTCTTCTCTTAAATTCAGTGTGCAGACCAAAAGCCTGCCCTTTTCAATGCGGTACTCAAACAAAAGCGCCTGCTTTTGCGCGTTTTTATAGGATGTGGCAATGTCGATGATGGGTCGATGCTGTCCCGGCGCGGCGCTAAGCACCGCCGCTTTTCCACCAGTGAGCATTCTCTCAAACTGCTTGCCGCAAAATCCGCTGTGGGGGAACAGATCTAAAACAGGATGCTTTTCCACCACCGTGGCCAAATGCCCGTTGGTTCTTCCTGCAATGGACAGCTGGAAGGATACCTCTGCCGAGGCAAAAGGCTCTGTGCCGAAGATCACCACGGTTTTTCCCTGCTGCATATCCCGTTCCAGGGTTTCAATGCTGCAGCCGCTATACACAACCGCTTTGCCGGCTTTCTGCGAAACCCGGGGGAATGCGTAAAGCTCCCAGCGGTTATTGCAAGTAAGCTTACTGTCCGTCAATTCTGCGCTGAGGGTGTAGCACACCGCTTCCTCGCGCGCGGGAACAGAAAAACGGAATCGGCAAAGCTCTGCCAGTGTTCCTTTTTTCAGGGATTTCACGGCTATTTTTTCTTCCGCTACCGTTTCATTTTCCCTGCTGACACGGACACAAAGCTCTGCGTTTTCCAAATCTTCGCCGTAATGGGATACCCACACAGGGATCTCTACCACTTCCCCGGTGTACAAATTGACCCGGGGCAGATCCGCAAGCAACACTGTGGGGCTGTTGTAGCGCAGCACATTTTCTGCGGTTTCTCCGTTTTTCAGCTCATAAAATTCATTCATCATACCCACACAGTAACCAAAGGTGTGCCAGTGGGTGTCGATATCGCCCAAAAAGTCATAGCCTGCAAAGCTATGGCATCGGCGCACCGTTTCAAAGCACTGCTTCCTGAGTAAACTCTGCCACTTTACAGAATTGCGATAATACGTATCGGCCCTGTCCAAAAGTCCCTGTTCCTCCAAATGGGTTCGTACCGAGGACATAAAACGGGTTTTTCCGATTCTTGTTTCTTTATATCTGTCTTCTAAAGAAAGGTCGATATACGTGCCTTGTATACAGATCTCGTGGGATAATAGCGGCTTTCCGTAGACCGCATTTTGCCCATCCAGCACCGGCTGTGTTCCAAGGCTGGATTCGTAGCTTGTGAGCCCCAGGGAATAGCTGTTATACAAGTCACAATCGGGACTGATACGGGCAAGACGCTGGGGATTATGTTCAAAAGGCGTATCCACCCGTGGGTCGTCCTCTTGCAGCATATATTCAATGCCCCGCATTGCAGACATCGGGGAAAACAGCGAATCGGTTTGGGTATGCACCAGCTCTGCACAGGCGCGAAGATGGACTTCATATTCGTTGTCAATTTGCAGCTCATTGCCGGTAGAGTAGGCGTTTACCGAGGTGTAATGGCGGCAAAAACGAACCACCTGTGCCCATTCCTCCAAGGAGGTATTATTGGGCGTTTCCACCTGCAAAAGCATCCCCTCTTCATCTGCCGCCTCCATATATTCATAAGGTGGGATCCAGGTATGGAAACGAATGGCATTAAAGCCCAACGCTTTGAGCTTTTGAATCACGGCGATATAATACTTTTTGTCCCTTGTGGGATGGACTGTGGCATATTGATAACAATGCTCACAGATGCCTCTGAAATAGAACGGCTCGCCGTTGAGGTAAAGACGGGTGCCTTCTGCTGTCAGCCGGCGCACGCCAAAATTGCGTGACAGGCTTTGATTTTCTGTGCTGACCGTCACCTGATACAGCTCCGGTGTTTCCGGGGTCCAGCGCAGGAAGTCTTGGGCATTGATGGTTACTGTTTTTGCCCCTGCCGGGATCGCAGCTGAGCAAACCGTTTCGTTTTTATATGTAATGGTGACCATCCTTCGGACGCTATCTGCGCCCTCAGTATGCACCGTAACGCTTTTGCAATCGTCACTGACCGTGACCCACAGATCCTGTAAGCCATCGGGATAAGACCGAAGCTCCACATCTCCGTAAATGCCACCGGTACATTCGTTGGCCGCGCGGGAGGTCAGCCCGGAAACCGGTCTTCCCCTGTACCCTTCCAGCCGATGATTGGATACTGCCAGTGTAACACGGTTTTCTCCCACTGTGAGCGTACCTTCCGGTATTGCAAACGCAAAGGGTGTGGAATACCCCCGGTGGCAACCCAAATACACGCCGTTGACCCACGCGCTAAGAGTATTTTGCACGCCGCCCAGATGCAATCGGGCATTTTGAGGGATTTGCCCCAGTGTGAAGCTGCGGGTATATGCCAGGCACCCCACCGCATTGGGTAAAAACAAGTCCTGACAGTATCCGGTCTGCGGATAGCTCTGATCGGAATAGAGCGGATTGATTTTTAGTTTTCGATGCAGCTGCGTTGTCTGAAACAGCTGCTGCATATCCTCCCAATAACCGGGTACGGGCACAGCCGTAAGAGAATCCGATTCAGGATACACATTGGGCTCAACTGTTTTCGTATAAGGCGTTTCCGACAGAAAATCGGCACACCATATTCCGTTGAGCGAAACTGTGTTTTTCATCATTCTGATTACCAGCCTAATTTGGTTATTTCCTCGCCAATGGCTTTCCAAGCAACCTCCGGACACCAACGATGCCCCTCGGGCATAACCACCAGCCTGCAGTTTTCCGCCGCACCGGCCTTTTCATAGATGTTCTTTGCGGTCAAATAAGATTCTTCCACCGCCTTCAGGGGGAAGATCTCATCCTTCTGCCCTGCCAAAACCGTCATACGCCGGGGCGCGATCAGGCAGGAAAGGTCCTCCATCTCAAAATAGCGGGAAGCCCCGGGAATATTGTTGCAAACACAGTGCAGGATATCCATAATGGAGCCCTTATAGGAACAAAACGCACAGGAAGGTACGGCATATCCAATTCTTTTTTCCAGGCAGGCCGCGTAAAACGACACTGTTCCCCCGCCGGAATTTCCGAAAATCATAATTTTATTCAGGTCAATCTCAGGCAGCTTCATTTGCTCCAAAACGTCAATGCCACGACTGACGTCCCAAACCCGTTCGCCCAGAACGGTTCTGCCTAAATTGATGGCTCTCATCGCAGTAAAAGAGCACTGGTGAACACCGCCGGGGCCGGGATATCGGGAAGAACGGGTCACGCCCATTCCCCGCTGCTCGATACACAGTACACTAAATCCGTTTTCTACCGCCTGAAGTGCATAAGCATTGTGGGGCAGGAAGGATTCATCTATCTCAAATTTCTTCTCACCCACCGAGATGTGGTATCCGGTAGTATGACCCTGAAGGGCTATGGCCAAGGGGTATTTTTCTTTATTTTGCTTCGGGATCAGCAAAAGCGCAGGTACAAGGTTTTCTTTCTCGCTTTCGTATACAAAGCGGATCGATCGGTAAGCCTCCTCCTCCTGCGCTTCTTCTATTTCAAAACGGGAAGGACAAGCATTCTCTGCGATCACATTCAGCCCGAGAAGATCCGTAAGTTTCCGCCCGATCTCCTCTTTCCACTGCAGAAAATCCCGACCATCATTATAGGACAAAAGCCCATTTGTTTCCGCAGTCAGTCTGTCGTGGCAAGCATCGCCGTCAATGTTTCTCATTGCTTCCCCTCCTATACGTATCCTTTTTAACATTATACCTAAATTTCTCTTGACCAGCAATGGAATTTATATTAAAATTATATCAAGACAACATATATATTTCAACCGATGGAGGAAATTTATGCACAATCCAGTCAATCAGACCATTTTTGATACCTCTGTTGCAACGCAAGCGAAGGTCCTGCAGCCGCAAAGCTTTATCGAGGTGGAAAAAGTGATCAGCACCCAGCTTTCCAAGGTCCATCCCATCCACAGCCACAAACACTATGAGATCTATTTTCTCACCAAAGGCAGCCGACAGCTGCTGTTTGCAAACTCATTGTACAATGTGGATGCCCCGGCCATCGTCATTATCCCGCCCAACAAACTCCACGCCACAGAAGGCGGCCCGTTTGAGCGCTACAATGTGGATGCTTCCGAGATCGCACTGGACCCCTTTCAGCTGGATATTATCGAGGACAAGAAGCTCCGTCTTCTGAAACCAACAGAAAAGCAGGCCAAAATGCTGACTGAGCTATTGGACGAGATCCGACAGCTGGATCCCTTGAAAAAACACAACAACATCGCTTTTAACACTCTTTTTTCCTACTACCTCTACTCCATCGGCAAGCTGGCGGAAAGCACGGAAAACATCATCGAATACCACTCGGATTTTGTGCCCTCTTTGGTGCTGAACATTACCAACTACCTGAAGGTACACTACCGGGACCCCATCACCCTGGATTCCCTGTCCAAAAGGTTTTCTGTTTCCAAGTCTACCTTGATTTATAATTTTAACAAGTATCTGCATTCCTCTCCGGTGGACTATCTGATCAACATTCGCATCCAGCAGGCTAAGGCCGCACTGCGTGAAACAAACTGCAGTGTAGTGGAAATCGCGGAAAGCTGCGGCTTTTCCAACGCCAATTATTTTAGCCTGATGTTCAAAAGAAAAGTGGGCCTCTCCCCTGCCAACTACCGCAAGTATCAACGGGAAAAATAAACCACATTTGGCTACATGATCCTTTTTATTTAAAATATCATCTCGTGATATAATTAGGTAGAATATGTGATGAAAAAAGAAATTATGCTGTATTGTATCACGGTGTGATACAATACAGCATAATTATACAATGTGCTTTTTTTGCAGTCAATAGCGCTTGTTCAAAATTTCGGAATTGCACAATTCCTTTCAATCCGATTTGTGCACTTTTTACAGCATCTCGTCAATGGCACGGTTTATCATAATCATTGCTGCGCCGCGCGCCTTTGCTGACTGCCCCAGCTTGGATATTTTCACGCATACAGATGCATCGTAGCTGGCTGTGCGGATCCAATGCTCCACTTCCTCTGTTAGCTGCTGTGCATAGGGGCATTGCGGCATGTGCAGTACAATCATTTCCGGATTGAATAAGGTATTGGCCATTGCCATAGCCCTTGCAATACTGCCGCAAAGCTGCGCGGTGTCTATATTGCTGTCGACCAGATCTGCATCCAGCATCCGGGGCGTGCCGTCAGCATTTTCCCCGACGATCATATAACCGATTTCCGCTGCCCTTCCCCGGTGGCCAAAATAAATCTGTCCGTCAATCATAACCGACATGCCCAGACTTGGGGTAGAGTAATTGTAGTGCATCAAAAGAACATCTTTGGTATCGGTATTTTTTAAAAGGCCAAAGGCCAGCTCACTTTCCATCAGACAATCAGGATCGTGCGCCACCACCACGTCTACATCGTAACGACTGCTCAAAAGCTGCTGCAGCGGCACATCCACCCAGTTTTTAATTCTGGTGATGTAAGCAGAAACACCCTTTGCCACATCGGTAACACCCTGTACGGAAACACCCAGGCCTGTAATGTTTTTATCCGCATATTTCTCCATCAGACGATCCAGTACAGCATAGATTTTTTGCAAAACCTGATCGCGCACCTTCTCGGGCCATAAATGGCGTTGCTTTTCCACCAGCCGCCCCTTCATATCGGTAACCACCGCAAACATTCCGCTACTGTCGATATCCACGCCGATATAAAAACGGTTATCTGCAACAACATCCAGCTTTTCTGCCCGGCGGCCTACGCCTGCAGAGGGCTGTTCTTCCTCCGCTGCCAAATACCCCTCTGCAATCAAGCGGTTTGTCACCTGGGATATCAGTCCCCAGCTAAAACCGGTCAATGTCTGCAATTGACGACGAGAGATGGGGCCATAATCCACGATTTTCTGAAATATCTGTTGCACATTGGTGCGCTGATTGCTATGTTTTCGAAATTCCATATTTGGATCCTTTCGTCTTCTTTTTTTTCATTATATGATAAATTTTGTCCGGTGTAAAGAATAAACACCTGTCATTTATATAAAAATGTCGCGGAGGTGATCTTTAATCCGCTCCGCATTTTTGACTATAAACATATCCTTCACCGGGGGTAAAGAACCGATAGCCTTGCGCAGGGTGAATCTCCTTTACCGCATTAACCAGATCCCGGGGATCTGCCTTATTGACCTCATACAGATCGTGATGTACCGGCACGAGCATTTTTGCTTTTATTGCCTTTGCCAGCATAACCGCTTCCCGGCAGTCCATATTGCCGATAATGTCGTTGGTGTTTCTTTCCGCATCCCGTCCGTTGATGGGCAAAATCGCTACATCAATATTTTCAAGCCAGTCCGTCAGCCCATCGTACAGACACATATCACCGCCTATATACGAATTTCGGATATGGCCCTGACAAAGAATATTTTATAAGAAACTGCTGCAAAGCCCCAGGCTTTGCAGCAGTTTCTTATAATGTTACGCCGTCTTTGAAGATGGAAATTTCTTCAAAGCCGTTTTCTTCATTGCGGGTCTTCTTTCCTTCCGCTACCTGCAAAATAACGCCAAGCAGTTCATCCGTCAGGTCTTTGCCCTCCAAAACACCGCCGGCATCAAAGTCGATCCAGTTGCTCTTTTTCTGTGCCAAGGCGTGGTTGGTGGCGATTTTCACCGTGGGCACTGCGCCGCCCAGGGGTGTGCCTCTGCCGGTGGTAAACAGCACTATATGGGCACCGACTGCCATCAGGTTGGTCACCGCCACGATATCATTTCCGGGGCCGTTCAGCAGGCTAAGCCCCGGCTTACACACCCGATCGCCGTAGCTGAGCACGTCCACCACCGTGGAAAGACCGCCCTTTTGGATACAGCCCAGGGATTTTTCCTCCAGTGTGGTAATGCCGCCGGCCTTGTTGCCGGGAGAGGGATTTTCGTAGATCACCTGGTTGTGACGGGTGTAGTAATCCTTAAAATCGTTGATCAGCTTCACCGTCTTTTGGAATACTTCCTCATTTTCACACCGCTGCATCAGAAGATGCTCCGCACCGAACATCTCCGGCACTTCTGTCAGCACACAGCTTGCTCCCATCGCCGTCAGCTTATCGCAAACACGGCCCACCAGGGGGTTAGCGGTGATGCCGGAAAGACCGTCACTGCCGCCGCATTTGAGCCCGATGCAAAGCTTTTCAATGCCCACCGGCACCCGCTGCGCTTTCCCGGCATTTTCCTGCAGAAGCCGCACAAGGCGCACGCCCTCTTCTATTTCATTCGGCACATCCTGGGCATTGAGAAACTTGACACGGTCATCATCCCAGGTGCCCAATACGCCTTTGAATACCTCAATATTGTTATTCTCACAGCCCAATCCCAGCACCAACACGCCGCCGGCATTGGGATGCTCCACCATCCCCTTCAGGATCTGCTGTGTTACGGTCTGATCGTCCCCCAATTGCGAGCAACCAAAGGGATGGGGAAAATATTTTGCGCCGGTCCTCTCGGCAATCTTTTGGGCGACCTTGTTGACACAGCCTACGGTATTGACGATCCACACATCGTTACGGATGCCTACTGACCCGTTATTGCGAACATACCCCATAAAAGTGGGTTTATTTGTAATTTTAGGTGCAGGGTATTCTACCCGGTTATAGGTATACTCCACCGTACCGGAAAGGTTGGTCTTCAAATTGTGGGTATGAATATGCTCACCCTTTTGAATATCACAGGTCGCGTGACCGATGGGCTGACCGTATTTGATCACATTCTCCCCCTGACGGATATCTCGCAGGGCGTACTTATGCCCGTCCTCTATATGTACTTTTACATTATCCAAGGGACTAATCTGCATTTTTCGGTCACCTCTTTTAAAAATTGTCATTATTCTACATCATCGTACAGCAAAAATCAATTCCCGTTTGGTTTTTCCGTCCTGCCAGGAGTCCCACAAAGCCCAACAGTATCCGAAAGGATTATACATACAGTGTACAGTTCGCCGTTGCTGTAAAAAATTAAATCAATTCAGCAACATCCTTGGGTTCTCTTAAAATCCACTTGCCGCCGGTGAAGTCCGGAATATCAATGGGCATGCCACCATTGGCAATGGAGGCCTCTGTCAAGCAGGTAATGACCATCCAGCTTGCAGCATCATATACATCAATGGGCATTTCCTCACCGGAGAGTGCCGCACCGAAAAATGCCTGCAAAGTCAGGGTGTCCATGCCGCCGTGACCGGCTTCAATTTGCTCTTTGGTAATGCTTTTCCAGATAGCCGGCATATTTTCTTCATAAACCGCTTTATCATTTCCGCTGTATTCTGCCATTTCAAGATCGTGATTAAATGTCATTTCATCTGTCAGCACCACATGATCCGGAACGGAGAACAAACCCTTTGTACCGCTGACTGTAAATTCCCGGCTGTAAGCTCTGGGCAGGCTGGTGTCCAGCTTCAGGCTGATGAGGGTGCCGTCAGCACAAAGGATATTGGTACAGACCACATCTGCCTGTGCAAACTGTTTATCCTGCAAAAACGCATATTCCTCTTTGCCCTGCACATAGGCACGAAGCCCTCTTGCCTTGGATGCCATAGAGGTCAGTTTCAGCATCCGGTTGCCCCGGTTGATATTCAGAAGCTTGGCAATGGGGCCAAGGTTGTGTGTGGGATAATTGTCACAGTTACGGGCCAGATAGTTCCGAAGACGGTAGTGCCGATTCTTGACACCGCTGCAAATCTCGCAACGCAGGTCGTGACCATAAGCACCGTGGGCATAGACCACTTCCCCCAACTTTCCCTGACGTACCATCCGTGTGGCCACCAGTTCTTCCTTGCCATAGCAACAGTTCTCCAAGAACATAAAGGGCGTTTTTGTTTCCTCCCAGGTATGCACCAACGACCAGCAATCTTCCACACTATAGCCACCGCCAACCTCTAAGCCACAAACTTTTCCTTTCCGCATAGCTTCTATGGCAAGGGGAACATGGGCTTCCCATGAAGCAGAAATGATGACGGTATTTACATTGGGATCACTCAGCAGTTGACTATGATTGGTATACACAGCAGGCTGTATTCCTCGCTCTTCCAGTGCTCTTTCCGCGCAGGATGTCGCACGATCTTCATACTCATCACAAAGCGCTACAACCTCCACCTCTGGAAAATTGTTGAGAACATTGGACAACAATCCGTTTCCCCTTTGACCAAGACCTAAAAAACCTAATTTAATTTTATCCATGTTTTCACCCACTAAATTTGATATTTGAAATTACGCAATACTTCAAAAGCATTACGAACCAAGACACTGTACGTCTATTCTTCCGTTAATGAATACATCATAATTCCCTTTTTGATGTGTTGGATACAAAAGCATTGATATATGTAATAACACCTTTGTCACCATATACAGAGAGTTCTGCTGGAGAATGCGGAATGTTTTCCAAGTGAATACTAGAAACTTGTCAAGTTTTGTTGACAGATAAAAGAGTTAAAAATTCATTTGGAATGAGATAAGCAATCCCAGAGTGCAACCTTGCAGCATTATAATACAGCTCGATATAGTCCACTATTTTTCTGGATGCATCACCGTAG
>JAGASJ010000023.1 GCA_017621795.1 Oscillospiraceae bacterium
ACAAGGGCAGTGCACCATAGTGATAAAATGGTTTTGAACGGTCCCTTTTCCGCTTAACCGCACAAAAAAATCCCGAAATGCGCCAGCATTCCGGGATTTTTATTGTTTGTTAACCAAAAAAGTTACCACTTCAAAACTGTGCAGCACCTGAAAAGGATGGGGATTTTCTCAGGATGAACCAAAATCCTGCGGGAATCCTTTGTGGATTTTAAAGGATTTTGGTGAAATGCTGGGGAAATCCACGCCTTTTCAGGCAATTTATCACTGTGGCGCACTGCCCAAATCTGCACTATTTGCGCAGGTTTGTACGGTTTTTACATATTGACTGCGGTCACCTTAGGAAAAGAATAAAAGCGGTGTCGGCATTGCCGACAGATTATAAAATTTCGGGCGGATGATCGTCGCTCCTACAGATCCTATTGGACGTTTTCGCTTATTCCGCGCTGAAAAGCAGCTCGCCGTAGGTAGGGAAGGGCCAGTATTTTTCCGCTGTCACCGTCTCTGCCTCGTCTGCTGACGCACGAAGCTGTGCCATTGCGGCAAGCACGCGGTCACGGATGGCGTAGGCCTCTTGCTCTACCCCCTCCGCTTTGTTCAGGCCGGCGACTGCCTGCTGCAGCGCATCGGCCCGATCCGCAATTTGGTCAGAAAGCATAGAGAGCTTTTCGATCAGCCCGGTTTCATAATTGCAGGGGGCTGTTTTGGATACGGCCTTTTTGGCCGCCAGTGTGCCGCAAAGCTCGGCGGTATAGCCCTGCACTGCCGGCAGGATCTGCCGCCGTGCCATATCCACCATGGTATTGGCCTCAATGATCACCGTTTTGCAGTAGTTTTCCAGTTGGATCTCACAACGGGAACGAAGCTCTGTGTAGCTGAGCACTCTGTGGGCGGTAAGCATTTGCACATTCTTTTCGTCCAGGCTGTGCATCAAACAGTCGGGCGTGGTGGGGTAGTTGGAAAGACCCCGTTTTTCCGCCTCTGCGATCCACGCGCCGTCATAGCCGTTGCCGTTGAAAATGATGCGCTTGTGGTCCTTAATGGTCTTTTTGATCATCTGATGCAGGGCGTTTTCAAAGTCCTCTACGCCCTCCAAACGGTCGGCGTAGATCTTCAGAGACTCGGCGACTGCCGTGTTGAGCATCACATTGGCACTGGCAATGGAGTTGGACGCGCCCAGCATACGAAATTCAAACTTATTGCCGGTAAAGGCCAGCGGCGAGGTGCGGTTTCGGTCGGTGGTATCCTGGGGGAAGCGGGGCAAAACGTCTACACCCAGCTTCATAGTCTTTTTCTTCATACCGTAATAGGGGGTATCATTCTCGATCGCATCCAGGATGCCCTGCAGCTCGTCGCCCAGGAACACGGAAACCACAGCCGGAGGCGCTTCGTTCGCGCCTAAACGGTGGTCATTGCCAGCAGAAGCCACAGAAATACGCAGTAGATCCTGATAATCGTCCACCGCCTTGAGCACCGCGCACAAAAACAGCAAAAACTGGGCGTTTTCGTAGGGAGTCTCACCGGGGGACAGCAAATTCACACCGGTATCGGTGGAGATAGACCAGTTGTTGTGCTTGCCGGAGCCGTTGACACAGGCAAAGGGCTTTTCGTGGAGCAGGCAGACCAGGCCGTGCTTTGCGGCCACCTTCTGCATAATCTCCATAGTCAGCTGATTGTGGTCGGTGGCAATGTTGGTGGTGGTGTAGACAGGCGCCAGCTCATGCTGACAGGGGGCAACCTCATTATGCTCTGTTTTGGCAGAGACGCCCAGCTTCCACAGCTCCGCATCCAAATCCTGCATAAACGCCGCAACACGGGGCTTGATGACGCCGTAATAATGGTCGTCCATTTCCTGACCCTTGGGCGGCTTCGCGCCAAACAGCGTTCTGCCGGTATAAACCAGATCCTTCCGCTTTTTATACAGCTCCTGGGGGATCAGGAAGTATTCCTGTTCCGGACCGGTGCAGGTGTGAACGCATTTTACATCCTCGTTGCCGAAAAGCTTCAGGATGCGCATAGCCTGACGGTTCAGCGCCTCCATAGAGCGAAGAAGGGGTGTTTTGGCGTCCAGCGCCTCGCCGCCGTAGGAGCAGAAGGCGGTGGGAATACACAGGGTATTGCCCTTGATGAAGGCATAGGAGGTAGGGTCCCAGGCGGTGTAGCCCCGGGCTTCAAAGGTGGCACGCAGGCCGCCGGAGGGGAAGCTGGAGGCATCCGATTCGCCCTTGATCAGCTCCTTGCCGGAAAAATCCATGATCACACCGCCGTCGGCGGCGGGCAGAATAAAGCTGTCGTGCTTTTCTGCGGTGATGCCGGTGAGGGGCTGAAACCAGTGGGTAAAATGGGTCGCGCCTTGCTCAATGGCCCATTCCATCATTGCCGTTGCCACCGCATTGGCGACGCCGGAATCCAGCTTTGTGCCTTGGTCGATGGTATTATGCAGGGACTGATAAACCTCCGGGCTCAGTCTTGCCTTCATTTGCCGCTGGTCAAAAACCAAACAGCCAAAATAATCCGATACCATATTCATCACAGGTCTCTCCCTTCAACGGATTCTTGTTGCTGATTCATAGAAAGCGCTTCTTATTTCGACAGCATTACCTTATCACTGGTAAACTGGCTGCCGCTGGACAGCTCAAACATCTGCAGAAGCTGCTCGATGGTCAGCTTTTTCTTTTCTTCGCCCTTCACATCTACCACGATTCGCCCTTCGTGCATCATGATCAGGCGGTTACCCACCCGAATGGCATCGGCCATATTGTGGGTGATCATAATGGTCATCAGGTTGTTTCTGCTGACGATGTCTTCGGTGATGTCTAAAACCTTTTTTGCGGTTTTAGGGTCCAAAGCGGCAGTGTGTTCGTCCAAAAGGAGCAGCTTGGGCTGCTGCAATGTTGCCATCAGCAGGGTGATGGCCTGACGCTGACCGCCGGAGAGCAGACCTACCTTGGCGGTAAGACGGTTTTCCAGTCCCAGATCCAGGATCTTCAGCAGCTCTTTATACTCCTTGCGTTCCTTGGCGGTGATGCCGGGACGCAGACCTCTATGCTTTCCTCTGCGGGCGGCAAGAGCCAAATTTTCCTCGATCTGCATATCTGCCGCAGTGCCGGTCATAGGATCCTGAAACACCCGTCCCAAATATTTTGCCCGCTTATGCTCCCGCAGGTGGGTAACGTCCACCCCGTCAACGATGATGCTGCCGCAATCCACCGGATAAACGCCTGCGATCATATTCAGCATTGTGGATTTACCTGCGCCGTTACCGCCGATGACGGTGACAAAGTCGCCTTCATCCAGGTGGAGATTGATGCCGCACAGGGCTCTTTTCTCGTTTACAGTACCGGGGTTGAAGGTTTTTTCTACATTTATAATATCAAGCATTGTTCTTCCCCCTGTTGGATCTTCTGATGTGGTTTTCGGCGTACTGCTTCTTCCAGTAAGGAATGGCCAGGAACACCGCAACGATGGCGGCAGACAGAAGCTTCATCAGGTTTGCGTCGAAGCCCAGGGTAATGACGGTCTGTACAACGATGTAGTAGACGATGGCACCCAGCGCTACAGACAGCAGTCTCAAAGCGAAATTCTTAAAGATCTTGCCAAACAGTGCCTCGCCGATGATCACAGCCGCAAGGCCGATGACGATGGCGCCTTGTCCCATCTTCACATCCGCAAAGCCCTGATACTGGGCCAGGAATGCGCCGGAGAAGGCCACCAAACCGTTGGAGAGCATAATGCCCAGCACCTTATTGCGGTTGGTGTTGATGCCCTGGGCGCGGCTCATATTCTGATTGATGCCGGTGGCACGGATGCCGCAGCCCATTTCTGTACCGAAGAACCAGTACAAAAGGGCGATCAGGACGATCAGCACCACGCCCACAGTGATCATCGGATTGTGGAAGGCCGCTTCCTTCACCCAACGAAGGCTGATCAGCAGATCGGTCTGATTGACGTTGATGGACTGATTTGCCTTGCCCATAATTTTCAGGTTGATGGAATAGAGGGAAAGCTGGGTCAAAATGCCTGCAAGGATGGGCGGAATACCCATCATCGTGTGCAGAAGACCGGTAATCGCGCCTGCCAGCAGACCTGCCACAAAGGCCGCAAACATTGCAAGCCACAGGTTACAGCCGTTAAGGATCAAAACGACTGCCACTGCGGCACCGGTTGCGAACGAGCCGTCTACAGTCAGGTCGGCCACGTCCAAAATACGATATGTAATGTAAACGCCAATTGCCATAATGCCCCAGATCAGACCTTGTGAGACTGTGCCGGGCAAGGCACCGAGTAGTTGCTCAAGTATTTCCATTTCGTTTCTCCCGTACAATTTATAATCATAAAAAAGCCGGAGCGAAGTTCATTCACTCCGGCTAAATATATTCGCTCAGCCGTTTTCCCCCATTTAGTTGTTTTCGATGGCGATGTAGCCCTCCAAGGGTGTGATGCCCAGCGCGTCACAGATGCGCTGATTGAATTGGGGTGTTACCTTTTCGGCGTAACCGATGGGCATCGTGGAGATGTCTGCGCCGTCACGGAGGATCTGCACTGCCATCTTACCGGTGGCGTAGCCCAGATCGTAATAGCTGATAGACAGTGTTGCAACGCCACAGCCGCTGCAAATACCTGCTTCGCCTGCGATGACAGGGACGTTTTCCGCAGAGCAGATGTTGTCGATAATGCCGGTATTCTCTGCAACGGTGTTATCGGTGGGCACATAGATCACGTCGCAGTTTGCGGCGGCGGTGGTACAGATCTGTGCCAGATCGTTGGAATCAGAGAAGGGGTACATGGTGACGGTCAGGCCCTTATTTTCCAGCTCGGCCTTGATCACGTCTACCTGATACTGGCTGTTTGCCTCCTTGGAGCAATACAGCAGACCTACGGTCTGTGCATCGCGGAACCACTCGGTGATCATCGCCGCCTGCTTATCCAAAGGAGCCAGGTCGGAGGTGCCGGAGATGTTGCCGCCAACAGTGCCGTTAAAATCGCTGAGGTTCAGTGCCACGCCGTACTCGGTAACAGAGGTGCCCAAAATGGGAATATCACCGGTGGCAGCGGCAGCAGCCTGCAAGGCAGGGGTAGCGTTGGCCATGATCAGGTCCACATTGTCAGAAACAAACTGATTGACGATGGTGGAACAGGTGTTTGCGTCGTTCTGTGCGTTCTGATAGTTGAATTTTACCATATCCGCACCCAGTTCGTCAATAACTGCTTGCTTAAATCCTTCTGTTGCCGCATCCAATGCGGGATGCTCTACGATCTGCACGATGCCGATCTCGTACTTTGCGTCAGAATCGTCACCGGAGCAGGCGGTAAGAGCCAGGCAGCTGCCCAGGCAAAGGGTGAGTGCCAATAAAATAGATACTGTCTTTTTCATAATCATTCTCCTAACCTGAAATAGAAGTCCTCCCGCATCTTTTTGACTGCGGATTGACTTTTCACAGAGCACATATTATAATACTTTTCGTCATTAGTCAAATGAATGGTTTTGATGTTTACGATCTAAAATATCGATAGTGAGGGACGGTTATGGAATTACGAAATCTCATTACTTTTATATCGGTTGCGGAGCTGGGCAGCTTTACGAAGGCGGCAGAGCAATTGGGGTACTCCCAATCTACGGTTTCCTTTCAGATCAAGCAATTGGAAAAGGAACTGGATTGCCTGCTGTTTGAGCGCATCAACCACACGGTGACCCTGACGGAACGGGGGCAGGAGCTGGTATCTTATGCCCACCGCATCCGCGCGCTGACAGACGACTTTCGGGAGGGGCTGTCCAAAGAGGAGGAATGCTGTGGGCATATTCATATCGGCACGCCCGACTCCATCTGTGAGCGGTTGATCTCTGCCCACTATATGGATTTTTACAGTCGGTATCCTGCCCTTTCCGTGCGGTTTTCCACCGGTGATACAGGCTATATGCTCAGTATGCTGGATCACAACGAGGTGGATATGGTGATCACCCTGGACCACCGTCTGTACCATAAAGATTATATAGTCGCCAAGGAAGAACGGCTACCGATGCACTTTGTTACTGCGGCCAATTCCAAATTTGCAGGGGTCAGGGGGCTTTCGGTGGAGGACATCATAAAAGAGCCCTTCGTGCTGACGGAACGGGGGCAGGGGTACCGACGGGTATTTGACCGGGAGCTCTCCGAACGCTCGTTGGAGATCTCGCCGATCTTGGAAGTGGGACGGACAGATGTGATCACCGCCCTGCTCTCCCAGGGCGATATGATCTCCTACCTGCCCGACTTCGTCACCCGGGACCCGGTTCGGGCCGGAAAGCTCTGCTATTTGGATGTGGTGGATGTGAATACGGATATATGGAAGCAGCTGATCTACCACAAAAACAAATGGATGTCCAAAAGCCTGAAGATCTGCCTGGATTACATTAAAAAAGTAGAGTTTTCCGGTTGAGCAACCGATGATAAAACGCTCTGCTGCATAAGCGCCGACCTTGACAGGTTCTGTGCCTTTTGATACTATAAAAATACGTTTTACCGAATGACGGGAGGAAAAAATATGAAAAAGATCATTACGTGGTTATTGGCAGCAAGTATGCTCTTTACATTGCTTTTCTGCTGTGCAGGCTGTGAGAAGCCCAAAAAGCAGACCCCGGTGTCTGAACCCACAGAGCCTGCACCGGTGGTGAAAAATATGCTGCCGTCTAAAATCATCGCTTCCTACGAAGGGAACTCCAAGGAGACGGAGATCACTTATACAGAAAGCGGCTTTTCCTTCACACGGGGCATTTGGGCGATGCAGGAGGGAGAAACACCTGCGTTTATTCCCAGCTGGGTGATCACGCTGAACGAAACGGAAAAGCAGGTCGTTATCGGCATCTCGATGGAAGACGGTACGGTAGAAGACGGATATACCTATCTATATGAAGGAGATACGGTGACGGAGCTTATCTGGACAAACGAGGTTCACTTCCGTATGGACTATGCCCCGGAAGAAAGCAAAGTGCAAATCACAGATACGGAGTACACCCCGGAAGATAACGACTATGCCGATGATACCTTCACAATGCACCTTTCCGATGCGGAAAAGACGCTGGAGATGGATCTGGATTGGGGTCCCTTTGAAGGAAAGACCATGACCTATGAAAAGGGGATCTTGATCTTTGACGGGCTGGCCTGCCAATTTGACGATGCAGGAAGATTGGAAAGCGCAACGGTAGAGGGAAGAACCGTCACCTTTGTTTATGAGGACGGCGTGGAAAATACTTATTATCAGGGACAGATGATCATGCCGATGCTTCTGATGCTTTCCACCTACGCAAGACCGGAATATATGCTGGCGACCCAGCTTGCATACCAACAATTTGAACCGTAATCAAAAAGGATTCGCAAAAAAATAATGGGGTCAGGCGACACGGTCGCCTGACCCCATTGCTTGTTACAGTAAATTAAAACAGCTTGCCGATTTTGCCCAGAACGCCGCCCTTGTCCTCTAACTTGGCCTGAATGCCTGCGATCAGAGGCTTGAGCTGCTCGTCGGGCAGGTTTACACCGATCAGACCCTCTACAGCGCCAATGGGATTGGATGTGAACTGCGCCAGCAGCTTGGGGTCGGACTTGATCTTATCTACCAGCTCGTCGATCTTCTTCTTGATATCCATAACGATTCCTCCTGATTTTTGTACGGTTACACCAATGCGGCGGTGATAATGGCCATTTTGTAGACCTCGTCGGCATTACAGCCGCGGGACAGGTCGTTGATGGGTGCGGCCAAGCCCTGCAGAATGGGACCGTAGGCCTCGTAGCCGCCCAAACGCTGAGCGATCTTGTAGCCGATGTTGCCTGCTTCGATGCAGGGGAAGATGAAGGTGTTGGCGTAGCCTGCCACGGAAGAACCGGGGAACTTCAGCTGACCGACCTCTGGTGCCACAGCGGCATCGAACTGCATCTCGCCGTCAATAGCCAGGGTGGGATCCATTTCCTTTGCAACGGCGGTGGCATCGTGGCTCAGCTTTACAGTGCCGCCCTTGCCGGAGCCGTTGGTGGAGAAGCTGAGCATTGCCACCTTGGGATCAATGCCAAATACCTTTGCGGTCTTGGCGGTCTCAATGGCAACCTCGGCCAGCTTCCGCGCGGCGGAAACCGTTACATTGCCGTCCTTGTCCACACTGTCTTCGTAACTCAGGTTGATGGCGCAGTCGCCCATTGCGAGCTTCTCATCGCCCCGTACCAGAATGAAGCAGGAGGACACCAGGTTTGCGCCCTTCTTGGTCTTTACCAGCTGCAGTGCGGGACGAACGGTATCAGCGGTGGAGTATGTAGCGCCGCCCAGCAGAGAGTCGGCATAGCCCATCTTTACCAGCATGGTGCCGAAGTAGTTGCCCTTAGAAAGTGCGGCACGGCACTCATCGGCAGACATCTTGCCCTTGCGCAGCTCTACCATCTTCTCTACCATCTCGTCCATGCCGGGGTAGGTGGCGGGGTCCAAAATTTCAACACCGTCAATGTTGAAGCCGCCCTTTGCGGCGTTTTCCTTCACAACGTCCACGTTGCCTACCAGCACGGGGGTCAGGAACTTACCCTCGTTCAGACGGGCAGCGGCCTCCAGGATACGGGCATCGTGACCTTCGGTAAAGACAATCTTCCGGGGATTGGCCTTCAAAACCTCAATCATTGCATCAAACATTGTAAGATTCCTCCATTTATTTGGGCCGCACGAAAGCAAGCCCATATTTTTACAAATAAATTATACATCATTCTTTCGCTGTGCGCAACCGTTTTGACAGAATTTTGTTGCGTTTTTCAGGGAGTTTTGTTATATTAGAATTATCCTCTGTCCGAGGTTACAAAATAAAAGGAGGATTGTGTATGGATCTTGAATCCTATGTTTGGTTTGCCCTGACGGTGGTGTTTATCATTATGGAAGCGGCCACGGTCACCATGGTATCCATTTGGTTTGTGGTGGGCGCACTGGCGGCTCTGATCGTGAGCCTTTTGGGCGGCGCGCTGTGGCTGCAGGTTGGGCTGTTTCTGGTGCTTTCCGCACTGCTTTTGTGGTGCCTGCGTCCGGTGGTCAAAAAGCACTTCACGCCCAAATTGGAAAAAACCAATGTGGACGCTGTGATTGGCTCAGTAGGCCGTGTAACCGAGCAGATCCGTAATGTGGACGCCTGCGGTCATGTGAAGCTGGGGGCTATGGAATGGGCCGCCCGCAGTACAGACGGCACAACCATCGAAGAGGGCACACTGGTCCGTGTGGATCGGGTGGAAGGCGTTCGTGTATTTGTCAGTATTCAAAAATAAGGAGGAGTAAAAATGTCCGGTATTTATATTATTGTTGGCCTTGTTGCCATTTTGTTTTTGATCATCATTTCCAATATTCAGGTAGTTCAGCAGTCCAAAGCCTACGTTATTGAACGGCTGGGCGCGTTCCGGGAGGTATGGGGCGTCGGCCTGCACTTCAAGGTGCCCTTCATTGACCGTGTGGCCCGCCGTGTAAACCTGAAGGAGCAGGTCCACGACTATCCTCCTCAGCCGGTGATCACCAAGGATAACGTTACGATGCAGATCGACACGGTGGTGTATTTCCAAATCACCGACCCCAAGCTGTACTGCTACGGTGTGGAGCAGCCCATGACCGCCATGGAAACCCTGACCGCCACCACCCTGCGTAACATCATCGGCGACCTGGAGCTGGACCAGACCCTGACCTCCCGCGATGTGATCAACACCAAAATGCGGGCGATTTTGGATGAGGCCACCGACCCCTGGGGCATTAAGGTCAACCGCGTGGAGCTGAAGAACATTCTGCCGCCCCAAGACATTCAGAGCTCTATGGAAAAGCAGATGAAGGCAGAGCGTGACCGCCGCCAGGCAATTTTGCAGGCAGAAGGTCAGAAGAAGTCTGCGATTTTGATCGCAGAAGGCGAAAAGGAATCTGCCATTTTGCGGGCAGATGCGGAGAAGCAGGCCGCCATCTTGAAGGCAGAGGCAGAAAAGCAGGCTGCCATCTTGAAGGCCGACGGTGAAGCGCAGGCCATCCGCACCGTTCAGCAGGCTTTGGCAGACTCTATGCAAATGCTGAACGAAAAAGCACCCAACGATCAGGTGATCAAGCTCAAGGCTGTGGAAGCGATGGAAAAGGTCGCCGACGGCAAGTCTACAAAGATCATCATCCCCAGCCAAATGCAGGGTCTTGTAGGCCTGGCAAACGGCCTGGTAGAGGGCACAAAGGAATAAAAATCAGGGGCGGCACACAGGCCGCCCCTTGCGATACAAATGGACACATTGTGTCATAAATTGATGCTTCGCATCATCATTTTCGCTGTGCTCTATGATTTGAATCACCCTATAAACAATGCGCGTCAGCGCAATTTATGGCGCAGCCAATTCATGCATTTATGCAATTCATTAAAAAAGCCATGCACTGCCCTTGAGCAGTGCGTGGCTTTTTTCTATGGTTTACAAGCGCCGCAGGGAGAATAGCCATCAGCAATCAGGCTTTCTCTGCTGCCAAAGTAATCCTTCCTGTTTTGCGTGCTGATCTTTTGTGCAGACCCACAGGAGGGGTAATGGAACTTTAAGCTGTTGGTATTGAGCACATAGTTCGTACCCGCTGCTTCCGGCGGCTGAGTGTCATTTGGCACCACAGCAGGCGGGTCGGTGGGTTCGGGGGTGCTGACATCGTTGCGGGAGACCCGATAGGTAACGGTCTGCCCGTTGGAGGTAAAGAAGATATCGCCCTGCAGATCTGTGCGCAGAATGGTTGCGCCTGCGTCCTGCAGACGGCTGACCACTTCATCGTGGGGATGCCCGTAGGAGTTATTTTTACCGCAGGAGATCACCGCGTATTGGGGCATAACGTTCCATATAAATTGGTAGCCGGAGGAGGTGGAAGAGCCGTGATGCCCCACCTTCAGCACGGTTGAGCCCAAGGGTGCGCCGCTTCCGATGATGGCCTGCTCTGTTTCGTATTCCGCATCCCCTGTAAACAAAAAGGAGGTTGCGCCGTACACCACCCGTAAAACGATGGATGAATTGTTGGTGTCGGCAGAGGTATTGACCGCCAAAACGGTGCAGGTGGCATCTCCCAAGGAGAAGGTCTGCCCCTTATGGGGAACGGTAATGGAAGCACCCTGCCTTTGCACGGTTTTGACGAAGTTATTGAAGGACTTGCTGTCGTAAGCGGTAACGGGACACAGCACCGTTTCTGCCGAGGCGTAGCTCAGCGCGCCGGAAAGACCGCCTACGTGGTCTTCGTGGGCGTGGGTCGCCACGACATAATCCAAATGCTTAATCCCGTTGTTTTTCAGAAAGGCGTACATGAGATTGGAATCGTCGGCGTTGCCGCCGTCAATGAGCATTGCTTCGCTGCCGCACAGCACCAGCGCCGCATCTGCCTGCCCCACGTCGATGAAGTAGACCCGCAGACCGCCCATGACCGGATTTTCTGCCGGCTTGGTGGTATCCGGCACGATGGGAATGGTGTCCGGTGGGACGGGGTATTGGGTCCCGTCAATGATCGGCGCTTCCGTGGGTGCCTGGGTGACAAGCTCCTCGGTGGGTGCCTGGGTCGTGATGATTTCACCTTCCGTGGTGACCGGTGCGGGGCTTTCTACGCCACCACAGCCGCCCAGGATCACACACAGCAAAAGCAGCAGCGCCCATAATTTGCGTAAATTCATATTGTTATTTCTTTCTCCAAACCATCTTGTTGACTACACCGGTATAGGACTGGATCAATTTTACCACCTTGGTAGACACATTTTCGTCTACATAGTCTGCCACAGGAATGCCGTGGTCACCGTTTTGGTGCATCTGTACCGCGGTGTCTACCGCCTGCAGAAGGCTCTTTTCGTCAATACCCGCCAGCACAAAGCAAGCCTTGTCCAGTGCCTCGGGACGCTCGGTGGAGGTGCGGATGCAGACCGCAGGGAAGGGGTGTCCCACAGAGGTGAAGAAGCTGCTTTCCTCCGGCAGTGTGCCGGAATCGGATACACAGCAAAATGCATTCATCTGCAGACAGTTATAGTCGTGGAAGCCCAGGGGCTCATTCATCCGCACCCGGGAATCCAGCCGGAAGCCGGTGGCCTGCAGACGGTTACGGGAACGGGGATGGCAGGAGTACAAAACGGGCATATCGTACTTTCGGGCCATTTCGTTGATGGCATTAAAGAGGCTGAAGAAATTTTCCTCTGTGTCGATATTCTCCTCCCGATGGGCAGACAGCAGAATGTACTTGCCCTTCTGAAGCCCCAGTCGGGTATGCACGTCGCTTTCCCGGATCTCCTGCAGATTGTTCTGCAAAACCTCTGCCATAGGGGAGCCGGTCACATATACCCGTTCTTTGGGCAGGCCGCATTCGTGGAGGTACTTGCGGGCGTGCTCGGAATAGGCCAGATTCACATCGGAAATAATGTCCACAATGCGGCGGTTGGTCTCTTCCGGCAGGCACTCATCCTTACAGCGGTTGCCGGCCTCCATGTGGAAGATGGGAATATGCAGGCGCTTGGCTGCAATGGCAGACAGGCAGGAGTTGGTATCTCCCAGGATCAGCAGAGCATCCGGCTTCGTGGCCACCATCAGCTTATAGGCGCAATTGATGATATTGCCGACGGTTGCGCCCAAATCGTCGCCCACCGCATTCATATAGACCTCCGGGTCCTTCAGCTTCAGATCCCGAAAGAAGATGCCGTTTAGGGTGTAGTCATAGTTTTGACCGGTGTGGGCCAAAATGCAGTCAAAGTACTGACGGCATTTGTTGATGGTGGCGGCCAGCCGAATGATCTCGGGACGGGTGCCTACGATAATGAGCAGCTTCAGCTTGCCGTTGTTCTGAAAAGAAATGTCGCTGTAGTCGAGTTTCATATCCATTATTCTACCACCTCGAAAAACGTGTCGGGCTTTTGCGGGTCAAAACGCTCGTTGGCCCACATCACCGTGATGAGATCCTGCGTTTCGGACAGGTTAATGATATTGTGGGTGTAGCCGGGAAGCATGTGCACCGCCTGGATGCGCTCACCGGATACCCGGTACTCCAGCACTTGATCGGTGCCGATTTTGCGCATCTGGATCAGACCTGTACCGGAGACCACAATAAAAAACTCCCATTTGGTATGATGCCAGTGCTGCCCCTTGGTAATGCCGGGCTTGGAGATATTCACACTGAATTGCCCGCATTTTTCTGTTTTCACTAGCTCTGTAAAGCTGCCGCGGGCATCCTGGTTCATTTTCAGATCAAAAATGACTTTTTCTTCCGGCAGATAGCTCAGGAAGGTGGAATACAGCTTTTTGGCGAAGCTGCCGTCGGGAATTTCTGGCATCATCAGGGTTTGCGGCTGTGCCTTAAAACTGTTCAGCAGATCCACGATCTGACCCAGTGTCACCTTATGGCTGACCGGGGCGGCACAGTAACGGCCGTCTTGCTGCAGCAGGGTATCCACGCCCTCAAATTCGCAGTGGTGCTCCTTGCCCTCCAAAGCGTCCAGCATTTCTGCTACCAGATCGTCGATGTACAAAAGCTCCAAACCGATATTGGGGTCGCTGACGGTGATGGGCAGGTCGTTTGCCATATTATGGCAGAAGGTGGCAACGGCACTGTTGTAATTGGGGCGGCACCACTTGCCGAACAGATTGGGGAAGCGATAGATCAGCACCTTTGCGCCGGTCTCTTCCGCATAACGGAAAAACAGCTCCTCGCCGGCCTTCTTGCTCTTGCCGTACTCTCCATCGGCATAGCGGCCCACCAAAGTGGCCTGAATGGAGGACGACAGCATTACAGGGCAGGTGTTGTTGTATTTTTTCAGGGTGCTGAGCAGGGTGGAGGCAAAGCCAAAATTGCCCTGCATAAACTCCTCCCGGTTCTTTGGACGGTTTACGCCTGCCAGGTTGAACACAAAGTCTGCATTTTTACAGCCTTCCTCCAGCACCGTCTCAGGAGAGTCGATATCATAAAGATAAAGCGTGCCGATAGATAAATTGGGGCGGGTGCGGTCGGTACCGTTTTTCAGGCACTGCAGTGCCGCGGTCAGGTTTTTACCCACAAAGCCGGCGGCACCGGTGATGAGAATGTTCATATTTTAAGCCTCCCGGGCAGCCAATTCATCGCGGATGTAGGAAAGGCAGAGCAGCTTTTGCTGTACCTGCTCCACAGTTAAAAGCTGGGTGTTGCCGGAATTAAATTCGGTAAGGGTATTACGCTCTGTGTCGCCCTTTTCCATAAACTTATCGTAGTTCAGATCCCGCTTGTCGGAGGGCACACGGTAGAAGTTACCCAGATCCTGCGCGTGGGCACATTCCTCGTTGGTCAGCAGGGTCTCGTACATTTTTTCACCGTGACGGATACCGATGACCCGAATCTCGTGACCGGGGGCAAACAGACCGGTGACTGCTTTTGCCAGGGTCTCGATGGTACAGGCCGGTGCTTTCTGCACCAAAATATCACCGCTGATGCCGTTTTCAAAGGCAAACAGCACCAGATCCACTGCCTCATCCAAAGACATAATAAAGCGGGTCATAGAGGGGTCTGTGATGGTGATGGGATTGCCCGCCTTGATTTGATCGATCCACAGAGGGATGACCGAGCCACGGGAGCACATCACGTTGCCGTAACGGGTACAGCAGATCTTGGTCTGCTCCGGTGCCACGGTGCGGCTTTTTGCCACGATCACCTTTTCCATCATGGCCTTGGAGGTACCCATGGCGTTAACAGGGTAGGCGGCCTTGTCGGTAGACAGGCACACCACATTTTTGACCCCTGCATCAATGGCGGCAGTCAGCACATTGTCGGTGCCGATCACGTTGGTCTTTACCGCCTCCATGGGGAAAAATTCGCAGGAGGGCACTTGCTTCAGTGCGGCGGCGTGGAAAATATAGTCGACGCCGTGCATGGCGTTTTTCACGGAAGCCAGATCCCGCACGTCACCGATAAAAAACTTGATCTTGCCTGCAACATCCGGCATTTTTGCCTGAAATTCGTGCCGCATATCGTCCTGCTTCTTCTCGTCCCGGGAGAAGATGCGGATCTCGCCGATATCGGTCTGCAGAAAGCGGTTTAATACGGCATTGCCGAAAGAGCCGGTACCACCGGTGATCATCAGGGTCTTGTTTGCAAATACAGACATAGGTTATTCCTCCGAAATGACTTTGATATACTTTAGCTGTGGATGAGAAATTGGGAAGAAGCAGATTTTTCCACTTCCGCTTCATCAAAAGCCCGCACTTTCCGATTATCAACCTTTAGTATATAACAAAATGTCCGCCTTTTCAACCCCCAATATAAATTAAGGTATCTACAGTATTTGGGACTTGCTCTGCCACTTGAAAGATGCTATAATAAAAATCTAAAATGGGGAAGGATGGCGAAACGATGCATAAAACCAAATTATCCCGAAAATTTTGGCTGGCCCTGGTGATCTTCTCCCTGGTGGGGCAGGTGGCCTGGGTGGTAGAGAATATGTACCTGAACGTGTTCATCTACAAAATGTTTCAGGCCGACGCAAAAAGCATTTCATTTATGGTTGCCGCCTCTGCGGTATCCGCCACGGTCACTACCATTTTTGTAGGTGCGCTGTCGGATAAGATTGGTAAGCGCAAGCTGTTTATTTGCGCAGGCTACATTTTGTGGGGCGTGTCCATTTTGTGCTTCGGTCTGATTCGGACGGATGTTTTAAAAGGGCTGTTTCCCCATGCGGTGTCTGCCGCCTCTGTGGGTGTGACACTGGTGATCATCCTCGACTGCGTTATGACCTTCTTCGGTTCTGCGGCCAACGATGCCTGCTTTAACGCCTGGTTGACCGACTCCACCGACCAAACAAACCGTGGCAGTGCGGAGGGCATCAATGCCATGATGCCGCTTTTGGCCATTTTGGTGGTGTTCGGCGGCTTTATGGGGCTCAATCAGGACCTGCCGGAGAGCTGGACCGTCATTTTCTCCGTGATCGGCGGCGGGGTGTTGGTAATGGGCATTTTGGGCTTCTTTTTGATCGAAGAGCCCCCTGTCAACAATGCTGAAAACACCCATTATTTTAAAAATCTGATCTACGGCTTCCGTCCCAAGGTGATTCGGGAGCATCCCAAATATTATTTGACCTTACTGGCTTATGCGGTTTTCGGCATCTCCATCAACATCTTTATGCCCTATTTGATTCTGTACTACGAAAAGGGCTTGGGAATGACCGACTATGTACTGGTTTTTGCCCCGGCTATTTTGCTGGCGGCGGTGTTTACCGCCCTGTACGGACGGGTATATGACCGCAAGGGCTTCCGGGTTGCCGTGCTGCCGGCAATGGGCCTTTTGATCGCAGGCTACGGGGTGCTGTATTTTACCCGGCAGACCGCAACGGTGTTCATCGGCACAGTGCTGATGCTGTGCGGCTATTTATCAGGTATGGCAGTATTCGGTGCCATGCTGCGGGACCATACGCCCCAAAACAAGGCGGGGATGTTCCAGGGTCAGCGCATCATCGGGCAGGTGCTCCTTCCCGGGGTCATCGGTCCGGCCATCGGCGCGGCGGTACTGCAAGGTGCGCAGGTCATAAGAAATTCCGACGGCACAGAATCCTTCCTGCCCAATGCGCGGATCTTTGCTGCCGCATTGGCAGTGGCACTTTTGGTATTCGTGGCACTGATCCCTCTGGTGAAAAAACCGGTAAAAGTGAGTGAATAGTATGGTCGATCTATATACTGCGCAGGGGGAGCAGATGCCCTCTGTGCCGCTGCAAAGCTACCCGCGCCCCCAATTCAAGCGGGAAAGTTATGTAAACCTGAACGGATGGTGGGATTTTACCGTCTCCGCAAGCGCGCAGCTGCCTGCGCATTACGACCGTCAGATCCTGGTGCCCTACTGCCCGGAGAGTCTGTTATCCGGGATTCATACCCATTTTCCCGAGGGCAGCAGTCTGTTTTACAGGCGGCATCTGCCGATCAAAAAACCGAAAAACGGCAATCGAGTGTTGCTTCATTTCGGTGCGGTGGATCAATATGCGGAGATTTATGTAAACCAAAAAGCGGTATGCAGCCACGTGGGCGGTTATGACGCTTTTTCCTGCGACATTACGGATTTTTTGCAGGAGGAAAATGAGCTTGCGGTTCGCGCCACCGACGATCTGCGCAGCGATGTTTTACCCTACGGCAAGCAGACATTGAAGCGGGGCGGGATGTGGTATACCCCGGTTTCCGGCATTTGGCAGACGGTTTGGCTGGAGGAAGTGCCCCAAAGCTACATCACAGGCCTTGATATTCAAACCGATCTAAACCGGGCAGTGATCACTGTGACACCCGGGCTTTGCGGCACGGTGCTTTTTGAGGGGCAGAGTATCCCGCTTCAGGACGGAAAAGCGGTATTAAAGCCCCGCGAGATTCAATGCTGGAGTCCCGAAAACCCCCATCTTTACACCTTCACCGTTGAGGTCGGCGCAGACCGGGTCGAAAGCTACTTTGCACTGCGCACCCTGTCGGTAAAGACGGTAAACGGGGTCCCGCGGCTGTGCCTGAACGAAAAGCCCTATTTCTTCCACGGGCTGTTGGATCAGGGCTACTACAGCGACGGCCTGTTTACCCCTGCCTCGGAGGAAAATTTTGAAAACGACATTTTGCAGATGAAGGCCTTAGGCTTTAACACCCTGCGCAAGCACATCAAGGTAGAGCCGGAGCAGTTTTATTATTTGTGTGACAAATTGGGTATGGTGGTATTTCAGGATATGGTCAACAACGGCCGCTACAGCTTCCTGAGAGATACCGCACTGCCCACCATCGGTCTGCAAAGGCGCAGTGACCGTAGGCTCCACCGTGATCCCGAAAGCAGAAAAGCCTTTCTGCAGGGAATGGAAAAAACGGTGCAGCAGCTGAAAAATCACCCCTGTGTGTGCTACTGGACCATCTTTAACGAAGGCTGGGGACAGTTTGACAGTGACCGTGTGTGCCGGCACTTGCGGGCGCTGGACAGCAGCCGCATGATCGATACCACCTCCGGCTGGTTTCGTGGAAAAAACACGGATGTGGAGAGTCTGCACATTTACTTTGGCTCCTGGAAAAAGCTCAAATCCAAAGAACGTCCGCTGGTGCTCAGCGAGTTTGGCGGCTACTGCTACGCTGTAGAGCGGCACCTTTTTAATCCCCAAAAGTCCTACGGCTATAAGGCCTGTAAAACACAGGAGGATTTTTGCAGGGATTTGGAAAAGCTTTATACCGAGAGAATCATTCCCGCGGCACGAAAAGGACTTTGCGCCGCCATTTACACCCAGGTTTCCGACGTAGAGGACGAAATCAACGGCCTGCTGACCTACGACCGCAGGGTCTGCAAGGTGCAGCCGGAACCGATGCTGAAGATCGCCGCGGCCCTTCGTGAAGCGGCAGAAGAAGGAGAAAATTTATGACTAAGGGATATTTGTTCAAGCGCATTTTACACATGAACTTCGGCGCAATGTTCAAAAAGATCAATTCCATTCACAAAAAGACCGGAATGTCCCGCATCAAGATCTTTAAGGATATGAAGGATTGCGGCATCAAGTACGGCGCGGGCTATATGGACTACGACCTGTTCGAGATGTACAACCTGACCGATGAGCAGCGAGATACCTATCTGACCCGTGGACGGAATAACGACCTGGTAAAAAAGTACTGCGATATGGCCTATAGCGAGAGCTTTACCAACAAGGCCGCCTTCAACACCCGTTTTGCAGACTACATCAAGCGGGAGTGGATCCTCATAAAAGAGGATAATAAAGAGCAGGTTTTAGACTTTATCCGCCGCCACGATACCCTGATCGCAAAGCCTTTGGACGGCTGCTGCGGACGGGGCGTAGAGAAGCTGAAGGTGGCAGATTACGGTTCTGCCGAGGGGCTTTATGACCACATTCAAAGCCTGGGCGTCCGGTACGAGCTGGAAGAAGTGCTCGTCCAGCACGAAACCCTGAACGGTCTTTATCCCCACGCCATCAATACCCTGCGGGTGGTGACCATCAATCACAAGGGCACACCCCATCTGATCTGCACCTATTTCCGCATCGGTAACGGCGGCAAGCACGTGGACAACTTCAATAACGGCGGTATGGTCGCCCCTGTAAACGAGGAGACCGGCGTGGTTCGTGAAAGCGCCATCGACAAGAAAAAGAATCTCTACGAGGTGCACCCGATGACCGGCACGCCCATTAAGGGCTTCCGCTTCCCCTACTGGCAGGAGGCCATCGACCTGTGTATGAAGGCCGCCACCGAAGTGCCGCAGATGGGCTATGTGGGCTGGGACGTGGCCTTTACCCCGGACGGACCGTGCTTGGTGGAGGGTAACGACCATCCCGGTCACGATATTTATCAGCTTCCCGAGCATACCCCGGATAAGATCGGTATGATGGGCAAATTTGACTTTATGAAGGAATAAGAAATGAAAAATACACAGCGGCTGGATTTATGTTCCGGTCCATTTCTGAAAAAAATCATTCTCTATACCGTTCCGATCATTCTCACCAGTATGCTTCAGCTGCTGTTCAATGCGGCGGATCTGATGGTGGTGGGGCAGTTTCGGGGCAATAACGCGGTCAGCGCGGTTGGCGCTACCGGCTCTCTGGTCAATTTGATCGTGTGCCTGTTTGTGGGGCTTTCCACCGGTGCGGGTGTGTGCGTGGCACAGGGCATCGGCGCAAGGGATCAGCAGCGGGTAAGCCGCGCGGTGCATACCGCTATTCCCGTGGGCATTATCGGCGGTGCAATACTCACCGTGGTAGGGCTTGTGCTGTCACCGACCTTGCTGCAAATGATGGACACTCCGGAAAATGTGGTGGGAATGTCCACCGTTTATCTGCGGATCTACTTTGCGGGCATTATTCCCATTATGGTATTTAATTTCGGCGCCGCCATCCTGCGCAGTGCAGGCGATACCAAAAGCCCCCTGATCTACCTGTCTGTTGCAGGTGTGATCAATGTGCTTTTAAACCTGTTGTTCGTGGTGGCTTTCGGTCGGGGCGTGGACGGCGTTGCCTGGGCGACCACCATCTCTCAGGCGGTGGCCTGCGTGCTGGTACTGCGGAAGCTGTCCAAACGGGAGGACGGGTGCCGTCTGGAGCTGAAAAAGATGAAGATCTATGGGCACGTGCTGGGCAGGATCGTCCGCATCGGACTGCCTGCAGGTGTGCAGAGTATGCTCTTTTCCATCTCCAATGTGCTGATCCAGTCCTCCGTAAACTCCTTTGGCGAAATAGTACTCTCCGGCAATTCTGCCGCCGCCAATATTGAGGGCTTCGTGTATATGGGTATGAATGCCTTTCAGCAGACCGCGATGACCTTCTCCGGTCAGAATGTAGGTGCGGGAAAATATAAAAATGTGGGCAAGGTGGTGCGGCTGAATATGGCGTGCGCCGCAGTGATCGGCATTGCGCTCGGTGGACTGTTTTTCCTGCTTGCGGAGCATTTACTGCCCCTGTACCTGAAAGAAGGCGGAGAGGCCGTGCAATACGGCATCGATCGGATGACCTATATCTGCCTGCCCTACTTCTTGTGCGGCCTGATGGATGTGCTGTCCGGCGGCCTGCGGGGAATGGGCGCATCGGTCGTACCGATGATCGTCAGCGTTTTGGGTGTTTGCGGCCTGCGGATCTTGTGGATCTTTACAGTCTTCAAGAAGGTCAATACCCCCGCCTGCCTGTATATCTCCTATCCCATCTCCTGGGTGATTACCGGCACAGTTCTGCTTGTGTGCTTTGTCCTTTTGCTTAGAAAACGGAAAAAGCAGGCGGCAGTGCTTGTGTAAATATTCCGTAAACAATGGCAAAAAACGGTTGAAATCACGAAAAACAGGACTATAATATCTTGTATCAAGTATTAAAAGGTGAATTTATGGGCTTTTTCCAACGAATAGGACTGGCAATGCGCCGCTTTATGATGGGGCGCTACGGCAGCGATCAACTGAATATGACCATGCTTGTGACGGCACTGGTGATTTATATTGTATCCCTTTTTATTTCCAACGCCACCGCAAGCGCGATAATGATGGCGGTTTATATGCTGCTGATGTTCTACTGTATCTTCCGAATGATGTCCCGCAATACCTATAAGCGCTATCAGGAAAATCGAAAATTCCTTCATTTCTTTGTGCGTCTGAAGGATCGGCAGCATCGGTATTTCAGCTGTCCCCGTTGTCGGCAGCAGGTGCGGGTACCTCGAAAAAAAGGGAAAATTGCCATTACCTGCCCAAAGTGTAAGGAACGCTTCGTCAAGAAAACCTAACCGGGGAGCGTCAGGAAGCGCAACTCGAACAAACTTCACCACTCGCTGTACCTTTGTACAGCTTCGGGATTCAGTTTGTCCGATTTGCACTCCCTGCCATCTCCCCGGAGCATCAGCACTTCGTGCAATTCATAATGTATAATGCATAATGCATAGTTTTAACGGGAAGGCGATGCCTTCCCGTTAGCTGTTGTGAAATGCGATCAAAAAATTTTTCAAAAAACTGTTGACAAACCAAAACAGGTGTGATACTATCTATTTGTAAATGATAGTTATTCTCATTTAGGAGGTGCGTTGATGGCGAACGAAAAGAATTATAAGAAGCGCGATGCCATTTTATCGTACCTGCGGCAAACCCACACCCACCCCTCTGCAGAGATGGTATACGGGGAAGTGAAAAATCAGATTCCCGATATTTCCATGGCCACGGTTTACCGGAATTTAGCCACCTTCCGTCAGCGGGGCGATATCGTGTGTGTGGGCACCGTCAACGGTATGGAGCGCTACGATGGCAACACCCATCCCCACGTCCACTTTATTTGCGAAGGCTGTCACCAGGTGCTGGATATGCCTGGAATTTCCCTGTCGGAGCAGGTTTATACCCAAGCCCGCGACCTGTACGGCTATACCGCCAATTACTGTAATCTAACAATCAACGGTCTGTGTGATCAGTGCACGGCCAATAAAAAAGGAGAAAATATCGCATGAAAAAGTTTGTTTGTACTGTTTGCAACTATGTTTACGAAGGTGATGCCCTGCCTGAGGATTACGAGTGCCCTCTGTGCGGCGTAGGCCCTGAGCTTTTTGAAGAAGAAGAATAATAAAAAAATATTTATAAATGATTTTGGAGGAATTGATATGAAAAAGTTTGTATGCCCCGTTTGCGGTTATGTCCACGAAGCTGACGCAATGCCTGAAGGCTTTGTCTGCCCCATTTGCAAGGTTCCCGGCACCAAGTTCAAGGTGATGGAAGAAGGCAAGCTGGCTGCTGAGCACGAGTACGGCGTTTACGCAAAGACCGTCAAGAATAACCCCGATATTTCCGAGGAAGACAAGAAGTTCATTTTTGAGCAGCTGATGGCCAACTTCAACGGCGAATGTGCTGAGGTGGGTATGTATCTGTGCATGGCCCGCATTGCACACCGTGAGGGTTACCCCGAAATTGGTCTGTACTGGGAGAAGGCCGCCTACGAAGAGGCTGAGCACGCTTCCAAGTTCGCAGAGCTGCTGGGCGAGGACTTGGAGCCCAACATGAAGGCCACCACCAAGGACAATCTGGCCTGGCGTGTGGATTGCGAGTTCGGCGCTACTGCCGGCAAGTTTGACCTGGCCAAGGTCGCCAAGGCAAACGGCCTGGACGCCATTCACGACACCGTACATGAGATGGCCCGCGACGAAGCCCGCCACGGCAAGGCTCTGAAGGGTCTGCTGGAAAGATACTTCAAGTAAGCAAGAAGACGATTGGTTTTCCGCCGGTCCCCACACCGGGATCGGCGGTTTTCCCAACCATCGGTTAGCGTACGCTAACCCAAAAGGAGGATCTATATGAAAATTCGTATTGACAAAGATATCGTAACCTTTACGCCCGAGCACGCCGCGGAAGCTGCGGAGCTGGAAGCCCTGTGGATCAAGATGGGCAACTGCGTGGGCGACAACAAGTCCCTGCAGCCGATTGGCGTATACCTGCCCTCTGAGAACAAAACTGCTACCTTCCATATTGCCGGTCTATCCAAGGAGGAAAAGGCAGCAATTCCCGAGATTCGCGCCCCTTACGACACCGATGTATACTGCGTCACCTGCAATAAGACCGTACAGGTAAAAGCGGGCGAAGTGGTTCCCTTCTGCTGCGGCAGACTGATGGAGATTCTGGACTGATATGGAACTGAAAGAAGGCTTGATTCCCGTGGTGCGGGCAGAGAAGGACTGTCAGGTCTACTGCCCCGTCTGCCATAAGATTTTGGACGTAAACGCAGGAGAACCCATCCCCCGCTGCTGCGGTAAACCCATGAAAATCCTATAAACGAATGGGCAGGTAGGGAATGACCTGTGTGTCATTCCGGGAAAATCCTTATAATACAAAGAACAAGGGGCGGCACACAGGCCGCCCCCTTGAAAACTTATCCAAGATGTGCTATCGTAAAGGTAGCACATCTTCTGTTTTGAGGTGATTTTATGAAGAAAAAATCAACCGCATCATTATGTATCGTCATTCCCTTGCTGGTCAAAATCGGGATCGTCATTGCCTTCGGGCTTGCCGGTATTTTAGAAGTTCCAACCGAAAGAGGTACAGTATACTCAATATTGATGTATATATCCATATTCGGTTTGATACTGTTGCCCATTCCCAGCATGGCATCTTCCATTGTAGGCATCATTCGCACTGCAGAATTAAGAAAACAAGGCAAAAAAACAGGATATCTCATTTTGATCGGCATATTCAACATCGTTGTTTCTTTCGTTGTTGAATTTATTTTGTTAAAAGCCATTTTTATTGCCGATTCCGGTGTTTAAGTGTTTGTCTCTACACCCACAAAGGCGTAGGGCAGCTTAAAAATTGTGGGCGTGTTGCTTTGCAACACGCCCTTTTGTTAAACATATTCCACGGTGATTTCGCCGAAGCTGCAGGAAGCATTCAGACGAATCACGCCCTCAGGCGTATTGCGGGGACTGCCGGAGACGGAAAATCCCGCAAATGCGGTAGAGGAATCGGTCTTTACCGCAAATCTCTCCGGTACCAAAATCTGCAAGTGACCGAAGGAGCAGTTGACGTTCATCGCGCAGTTATCCACGGATTCCACATTGCTCAGGTCTATAACATAGTCCCCAAAGGAAACGTTTACCTCGCCACGGCGCAGAACAGGCAGACAGACAAACTTGGTGCCTTCTCCGAAGGATGCGTCAAATCTGAAAAGATCCTCTTCCTCGGTGTATTCCTCTGTGGGTGCATTGCGATTGCCCTTTCCCAGCCCCTTTTTAAAGCGGAGCTTATGTCCCTTGGGCTTTTTTGCGCCATCCACCAGCAGGCTCAGACCGAACAAAATCAAAATGATCGCCCATACAATGCCTGCCGAGGGTTTAAAGGAAATGGGCAAAAAGATGTTTGCCAAAAACCAACCGCCTACCACCGTGCAGAACAGTCTGAAAAAGGAAAAGCGGGGGAACAGTCCTGTTGCACCGAACACCAGAAGTGCTGTGGGCCACAGGATGCTCCAGAAGGATGCCCCGATCTCCATCAGCTGTGCCGCCAAAAACAGTCCGCCGGTGAGCAGTACAAAAAGGGCGAAGCCCACAGTTCCCTTGCGTCCCACGTCGTAAGTAAACTTCATCGTCTCTTTTTCCTCATCATCCACAGGCTCAGCCACGTATACCTTTTCCTGCTTGTGCCCCAGCAGCTCATCGGTGGAAATGCCGAAGATATCCGCAAGCTGTGATAAAAGGGTGATGTCCGGGCAGGACTGATCATTTTCCCACTTACTCACCGCTTGCGCCGTAACGCCCAGCTTCTCGGCAAGCTGATCCTGCGTCAGACCCAACCGCTTGCGGTTTTGCACGATGCGCTTTCCAATGGTTTGCTCCATAAAAACACCTCCATATTTGACAAGGACAGTCCAATGGCGACAGCCCTGCTGTTTGGCTTTATTATGCCATATACACCGGAAAAATGCTATAAAAACCTGGTTAAAGCTCCGAAATTTTTTCTCATCGGACGGTTGAGAGACACTAAACGGCAGGTTGAGTTGGGTTTTACTTGCTTTTTTGCCCCGGTTTTTGTATGATAAAAAGAAACGGAGGCGTTTATATGGAGAAGATCACAAGTTTTACCATTGACCATATTTTATTACAGCCCGGCCTGTATGTTTCCAGGACTGACAAGGTGGGGGCAGAAACGGTGACCACCTTCGATTTGCGGCTCACCTCTCCCAACGAAGAGCCGGTATTGAACACGGCCGAGATGCACACCATCGAGCATTTGGCGGCCACCTATCTGCGCAATGAGCAGGCGTGGAAGGAAAAGGTGCTGTATTTCGGTCCTATGGGCTGCCGCACCGGCTTTTATCTGCTGCTGGGCGGTAATTACAGCTCTAAAGAGGTGTTGCCCCTGGTGCGGGACTGCTTCCGCTTCATCGAGGCTTTTCGCGGGGACGTACCCGGCGCATCGGCCAAGGATTGCGGGAATTTCCTGGATATGAATTTACCGATGGCAAACTACTGGGGCAAAAAATACGCGGACCTGTTGGATACCTGCGATGACAGCCGCCTGGTATACCCATCAAAGGAAGAGGAGATCTTATGACAAAGCTTGGAATTATCGGCGCAATGGATATTGAGGTAGAGAGCCTGAAAAAACAGCTTGAAAACCTGACTGTGACCCAAAAGGCGGGCTCTGATTTTTACGCAGGCACGCTTAAGGGGCTTTCCGTAGTGGTGGTGCGCTGCGGCATCGGCAAGGTCAATGCCGCCATCTGCGCCCAAATCTTGTGTGACCTTTTTCAGGTGACCCACATCATCAACACCGGCATTGCCGGCTCTTTGGATGCGGCGCTGGACATTGGGGATCTGGTGGTCTCCGATCAGGTGATCCACCACGATTTTGACTGTTTTCACTTTGGTTATCCCCACTGCACCATTCCCGGAATGCCCACAGGCTTCCCCGCAGATCCGAACTTAATGGCTATGGCGGTGGCGGCGGCACAAAAGGTGCATCCCGACCACGTACGGGTGGGCACCGTTGCCAGCGGCGACCAGTTTGTCGCTGACCCGAAGCTGAAAAACAGCATCATTGAAAAAACCGGTGCACAGTGCACCGAAATGGAGGGCGCGGCGATTGCCCAAACCGCCTACCGTAACGGTGTGCCTTTTGTGATTTTGCGCGCCATTTCCGATAAAGCGGACGACTCTGCCGAGATGGACTATCCCACCTTCGAGGCACTGGCGGCACAGCGCTGTGCCGCAGTGGTAACGGCACTGGCAGAAAAGCTTTCCTGAAAGGAGCAGAAAATGGCATATTATATTTTAAAAGGTGCGGTGGTCTCCGGGGATGTGGAGCTGGGCGAAAATGTGTCTGTGTGGCACAATGCGGTGCTTCGGGGAGACAGCGGTCAGATCACCGTAGGCGAAAATACCAACATTCAGGACCTGTGTATCCTGCACGAAAAAACCACCGTGGGCAAAAACTGTACCGTCGGGCACGGGGCGATCCTCCACGGCTGTACTGTGGGGGACGGGTGCTTGATCGGTATGGGCGCCATTGTGTTAAATGGTGCTGTTTTAGAGGAGGGCTGTTTAGTGGGCGCAGGTGCGCTGGTCACCGGCAAAACCGCTGCGCCCAGAGGCTCAGTACTGCTGGGCAGTCCCGCCAAAATTGTGAAGACCCTGACCGAGGAGGAAATTGCGGCACAGGCACGCGGTGCAATGCACTACATAGAACTGGCCCGATCTGCCATCACGGTGTAATAACCCTGTCATTGCGAGGGAGCGAATGCGACCGTGGCAATCCGTAACCCCTGCCGCCATCAGGCGGCGCGGCACTTTGCGCCGCAAGAAAACGGATTCCTACGACCAGTTTGCGAACTGGTCTCGGAATGACAAAGGTGTACGGTGCTGCTGCGATTACCGAAGCCCCCTGTCATTGCGAGGGCGCTTCGCGCCCGTGGCAATCCGTCTCTTAAAAACCTGCAAAATAGTGTAAGGACAAGATAAGATGCACTACTATGTTTATATTCTTTCCAATTCTACAAATACAGTAATTTATACAGGTGTTACCAATAACTTGCTACGCCGGGTCTATCAGCACAAAAACAAGATGGATCCAAAAAGCTTTTCTGCAAAGTATAATGTTCATAAGCTGGTATTTTTTGAAGAAACAAGTGATGCCTATTCCGCAATTTCGAGAGAGAAGCAAATTAAGGGATGGAACAGAAAACGAAAGAACGAATTGATCAACAAACAAAACCCGCAGTGGGTAGATCTGTATGACAGTATCCTTGGCGAATAACGTCATAGGAAACGGATTGCCACGGGCGCGAAGCGCCCTCGCAATGACAGTTCCTTCGGACGAAAGGCGCCGGTAAAATGTGATCGTATTTACCGTAAAAATGTAAAAAAAGGACTTCACCTTCGTGAAGTCCTTTTTCTGGTGACCCGTACGGGAATCGAACCCATGTTACCGCCGTGAAAGGGCGGTGTCTTAACCGCTTGACCAACGGGCCTGGTAGCGGCAATCTGACTTGAACAGATGACATACCGGGTATGAACCGGGTACTCTACCAACTGAGTTATGCCGCCATATTTTATTTGCCATCGGATTTGCCCGATTAGCTTTGTTATTATACCCATCCCACTGCGCTTTGTCAAGAGAAAAGTTTTTGCATTTCAAAGATTTCTCTATATAAGCCACAAAATTCGGGCGTTTTCAGTAGTATATGGGGTTTTAGGCCGCTTATTCTGAAATAATCGGTTGCTTTTTGTGTAAATTTTTGATATACTGCTTTGGCTATACCGAGAAAAAGGACTGAGAATTTTGGCAAGAAACAGACTTCCCGCCCCGGGCGAAAACAAAATGCGCACAATGCCAGTGGGTAAGCTCTTATTTACTATGGCACTGCCGCTGGCGCTTTCAATGCTGGTGCAGGCCTTCTATAATATTGTAGACAGCTTTTTTGTGGCGAAGGTCAATGAGGACGCGGTGACAGCCCTTTCCTTTGCGTTCCCCATTCAAAATCTGCAGATCGGCTGTGCTACCGGCATTGCGGTAGGTATGAACAGCCTGCTGAGCAAATCCCTGGGAGAGGGCAATCAGGAGCAGGCAAACCGCGCCGCAGGCAACGGTATTATTTTGACCATGGTTCTGGTGGTTGGCTTTATGCTGTTTGGAGCGTTCGGCACGGAAGGCTACTACAGCGTCTTCGGTGCCAATGACCGTACTACCCAATACGGCATCAGCTATACCTCTATTTGCAGCCTGTTTACCCTGGGCATTTTCGTGGAGATCTTAGGGGAGCGGCTGCTGCAGGCCTCCGGCCGTACCATTTATACCCTGTTTACCCAAGGCACAGGTGCGGTGCTGAATATCATTTTAGACCCCCTGTTTATTTTGGGCACAGAGGGGCTGGCAGAGATGGGGATCCATCTGCCGTTTTATGTTCCCCGTATGGAAGTGGCAGGTGCGGCCATTGCAACGGTGATCGGTCAGTGGGTAGCGGCCATTATGGCGGTGATTTTCAACCTGACGAAAAACCACGATGTGCATTTTGCTGTCAAATACCTGAAGCCCCGCAAGGACATCATTCGGAAGGTCCTGTCTGTGGGTGTGCCGTCTATGATCATGATGGCCATTGGCTCTGTGATGAATTTCTGTATGAACAAGATCTTTATGGGCTTTGACGGACAGACGCCTGCGGCGGTATTCGGCATTTATTTCAGACTGCAAAGCTTTTTCCTGATGCCTTTGTTTGGCATCAACAATGCATCTATTTCCATTGTGGCATACAATTATGGGGCCCGACAGCCGAAGCGCATCCTAAAAACACTGAAATGCGCCCTGGGTTCTGCGGTGGTGGTGATGCTGATCGGTTTGACGGTGTTTCAGATCTTCCCCGAGACACTAATGGGCATTTTCAGCTCCGGAGAGGAAAGTGCCGCACTGGTGCGGATGGGTATAACGGCACTGCGGATCGTCAGCCTGCATTTCCCGCTGGCGGCCATCGGCATCGCTTTGGGCGCATCCTTCCAGGCATTGGGCATTGGCATCTACTCCACCATTACATCCCTGTGCCGTCAGCTGGTGGTATTGGTACCGGCGGCGTATCTGCTGAGTCTGAGCGGGAATGTGGATGCGGTGTGGTGGTCCTTTGTGCTGGCGGAATTTGTCAGCTCCGCACTGACCGTTTTCTTCTTCCTGCGGATCTACCGCAAGAAGGTAAAGCCCTTAATGTAACATTCTGCAGAGGTCAAAGAAGCGCCAAAGATAAGCAACGCGACCCCGATGTGTATACAGATACTCGAGCGGGTCGCGATGCGCAGTAAGTCAAAATATCTTGCGAAGCAAGCCTTTTAAAAAAATACTTGCGACGGGAAACCCGTCCCCTACGGTATGTATTAAAATATTTAGATTTATATTTTGACGGTTTGGGGGTTCTTTGACACTCTGAAAGAGTTTATCTCAAAAAAATGAGATAGACTCTTTTCTTTTATAAAATATGTGATATGATATACGCGTAAAGGAAGGGATTTTCTTGGGCAAGTGTGTGATTTTCTGTGCCGGTGAGTTTTTAGGTCTTGCAGAGCCTGTAGGGCAGGAGGATCTGGTGATTGCCGCCGACGGCGGTTACCGATATACTACCGCCTTGGGCATTACCCCGCATATCGTGCTGGGAGACTTTGATTCCTTGGGCTTTGTGCCGGAAAACGGGCAGGTCTTCCCCGTAGAAAAGGACGATACCGACGCAATGCTGGCCGTGCGCCGGGGTTTGGAACGGGGCTACAAGGAATTTGTGCTGTACGGCACACTGGACGGTCCGCGGCTGGACCATACCATTGCCAATTTGCAGACCCTTCAGTTTTTGGCGGATCACGGGGCAACCGGCTTCCTGGTGGGCTGTGATCAGATCGCCACGGTGGTGTGCAACGGATGCTTAGAGCTGCCTGCAGCATATAAAGGCACGGTCTCCGTGTTTTGTATGGGTGCGGATGCCCACGGTGTTACCATTGAGGGCCTGAAATACACCTTACAAAACGGTGTGCTTTCGGCAGGGTTTCCCCTGGGCGTCAGCAACGCCTTTGTGGGCAAAAGCGGGAAGATCTCCGTAGACGCAGGCAGTCTTTTGGTCATCTACCCCCGGGAAAACGGAATAAAATGACAAGCGGGTCATTTCAAAAGAAGAGGAACGGAAAATGGAAGAAAGAGAACTGGCTGCTTACGGGCTCACGGAGGAAGAGGCCCGTATTCGGCGACAGCAGGGAAAAGGCAATGTGGTTTCCGACAGCGGCGGAAAGAGCAGCAAGCAAATCATTGTAGAGCACCTGCTGACCTATTTTAACTTAGTATTTGGCGTACTGGCGGCACTGCTGATCATCAGCGGCTCCAACGTGAAAAATCTGACCTTTTTGGTGGTGGTCGTCATCAATACCGCCATCGGTGCGGTGCAGCAGATTAAGGCAAAGCGGGCAGTGGAGAAGCTCACCTTGGTGGCCGCCCAAAAGGTCAATGTGCTGCGGGACGGACGATGGATCAAGCTGCGGGATGATCTGCTGGTGGAGGGGGACGTGGTGTCTTTTTCCGCGGGGGATCAGATCTGCGCCGACGGCGAGGTGCTGTGGGGCAGCATACAGGCAAACGAATCCCTACTCACCGGTGAATCCGATGCAGTGCATAAGCAAAGCGGCAGTGAGGTGCTTTCCGGCAGCTTCGTGCTCAGCGGTAAGGCGGCGGTCAGGCTGACCAACGTAGGCGATCAGGCTTTTGCCGCAAAGCTGGCAAGAGAGGCGAAAAAGGATCATCGGGCAACAAAGTCTGAGATGATGCGCTCCCTGGATAAGCTGATTCGGGTGCTGGGCATCATTTTGATCCCGGTGGGTCTGATTTTGTTTTACCATCAGAGCAGAGAACTGCACATGGCCTTCCGGCAAAACAGCGAAAAAACGGTTGCGGCACTGGTGGGTATGATCCCGGAGGGATTATATCTGCTGACCAGCCTGGCAATGGCCCGTTCGGCCATCAAGCTGACGAAGCAGAAGGTGCTGGTACAGGATATGAACTGTATCGAGACCTTGTCCCGGGTGGATGTGCTGTGCGTGGATAAAACCGGCACCATTACAGAGCCGACCATGGTGGCAGAGGAGGTCTATCCCGTTGGGGATACGGACCCGGAGGAGATCGAAGGGGTGCTTTGTGCCCTGTATGGCGGACGGGAGCCGGACAATGATACAGCCCGTGCCATCAACGAGCTTTTCCCCAACAGTAACGACTGGAAATGCGTGGAGTATATCCCGTTTGATTCTAAATACAAGTGGAGCGGCGGCGTGTTTGAAAACCACGGCAGCTACCTGGTGGGTGCGCCGGATCGGATCATGGGCGAGCGTTATGAGGAAGTACAGGAGTCTGTAGAGGCCTGGATCGACAAGGGCTTCCGTGTGCTTTTGGTGGCGCGCTACGACGGCGTGCTGAAAGCGCAGACCCCGGACGACAGAAATATGGTGCCTATGGCGCTGATCCTGCTGACCAACCGTATCCGTGAAAATGCCCCCTCTACCTTCCGTTATTTCAAGGAGCAGGGGGTGACCATCAAGGTCATTTCCGGTGATAATCCCCGCACAGCCGCCGATGTGGCACAGCGGGCAGGCATTGAAAATGCCCGGCATTACATTGACGCCACCCGCCTGAAAACCAATGAGGAAATTTATCAGGCCGCGCAGGAGTATACTGTTTTTGGCCGTGTGACCCCGGAGATGAAAAAGAAGCTGGTCATTGCTCTGAAGCTGCAGGGGCATACTGTAGCTATGACCGGTGACGGTGTCAACGACGTGCTGGCGATGAAGCAGGCGGATTGCGCCATCTCCATGGCCAGCGGCTCTCAGGCGGCCAGTCAGGTGGCACGGCTGGTGCTCACCGATTCCGATTTTGGCGCAATGCCCGGCATTGTGGCAGAAGGCCGTCGGGTGATCAACAATATACAGCGGGCGGCAACATTGTTTTTGGTGAAAAACATTTTGTCCCTGACGCTGGCACTGGCCTGTGTGATCGGCGGCTGGATCTATCCATTCGAGCCGATCCAAATGACCCTGATCTCCAGCCTGACCATTGGGCTTCCCGGCTTCTTCCTGGCAATGGAGCCCAATTACGAACGGGTGAGAGGGCGTTTCCTGCCTACAGTCTTGCGGCAGGCGCTTCCCGGCGGACTGACGGATTTCATTGTATCGGCTTTGGCCTGTGCGATGATCAGTGCCTTTAAGCTCCCTGCGCAGGACGCGGGCACAGTGTGTACAGCGGTGCTGTCCGGCGTGGCGCTTTTGGTGCTGTATAAGGTGTGCACACCCTTTGACCGTTTCCGCAAATTTGTGTGGGGCGCGGTGGCGGCGGCCCTGCTGGGATGCTTTATTCTGATCCCCAAATTCTTCAGCCTGAGATTTACGAATACCAAGTCGATCCTGGTGCTGCTGGCGGCGCTGATCATGGTGCCTACGGTGTTTTACAGCCTGCAATGGCTGTTCTCCCAGTGGGATAAGCTGGTAGATTGGATCAGACGGAAAAAATAACGAGAGAGAAATGAGGTACAGCCATGGATGAACGGGTCAGTATTTGCCGCGGATGCCTGCTGGGTATTGCAGTGGGCGATGCCATGGGGCACATTGTGGACGAAAAAAGCTGGTCGGAGATCCGGGAGGATTACGGTCCAAACGGCCTTTTGGGATACGACCTGGTCAACGGCTGTGCCGCCGGTTCTTCCTATACCCAAACGGCCACCTTTGTAACCAACGGTCTGCTTTTGGCGGTGACCAGGGGGAAGCCGGAGCTGTATTTGCGGTATGTGGGCCTGTCCCTGCGGGAATGGGCACGGGCGCAGCATTTTCCCCGGGATCCGGAGCGGTCTTATTGCTGGGTCGCAAAGATCCCGCAGATGCGGGTGCGCAAATGTAAAGACAGCCGAATGCTGGATGCACTGCGTTTTCCGGAGCTGGGCAGTATGGAACGCCCCTCCAACCGTGCCGCCACACCCGGCGGTCTGACCGGTGGAATGATGGCGGGACTGGTGTGCAACGGACGGAATCTGCCTCGGGACGGGGCGGTGCATTTGGGCGCGAAGATCGTGGCGCTGACCCACGGCGACCCGGAGACCTGGTTTGCAGGCAGTGTGCTCTGCCAGGTGATTGCAGACCTGGCACAGCGGGAGGAAAAACCGCTGAAAGAGGTCTTTTTGGACAGCATCCAAAAGATGCAGGATGCTTTCGGTGCAGACCATCCCCAGGCAAACACCTTGGCAGATGGGCTGAGAAGGGCAATTTGCAAGGCACAGCAGACCGAGGAGGACCACCGTGCTGTGATGGAGGCGTTTTGCTGTGAGACGGCGGCGCAGTGCTTGGGCGCGGCGATGTATGCCTGTCTGACTGCGGAGCACGACTTTGACAGCGCCCTGATCCTGGCGGTGAACCACTCCGGACGCAGTGCGGCAGTGGGTGCCATCGTAGGCGGCATTTTAGGCACCTGTATGGGTGCGGAGGCGTTGCCGGAATTTTATATGGAGAGTCTGGAGCCGGCTTCTGTTTTGGAGGAGCTGACAGGGGACCTGGCTGTGGGCAGTCCCACTGCCGGACTTTTTGACGATGACTGGGATCACAAGTATGTGCAGGGTTTACCGTTAGCCAACCACGGATGATATTTGTGACCGTGACGCAGGCGTTTTTCTGCGGTGCAGGTAAGAAAAAGTCAAAAAAAGCAATTATTTGCGTAAAAAATATAAAATTGATGGCAAAAACCTCTTGCAAAACGGATAAACAGGTGCTATAATGAGAAACGATAGTATTGACATTCAGGAGAGAGGGGCGCGCCCCTCTCTTTTATGTTGAAATGAGGAGATTTTTGTGAAGGTAACAGAGATTGTCACAGCTTTTGCCCAACCCATCGTGGAAGAAATGGGCTGCAGCTTGTGGGATGTGGAGTATGTGCGGGAAGGCAGTGAGCGTTTTCTGCGGGTCTACATCGACAAAGCAGGCGGGGTAAACATCAACGACTGCGAGGCCGTTGCCCGTGCCATGGACCCCATTTTGGATGAGAAAGACCCCATTGCGGAAAGCTATCATTTCGAGGTTTGCTCCGCAGGTATTGAACGGGCACTGAAGCGCCCGCAGGATTTTGAACAGTTTATGGGAAGTCCCATTTTAATAAAACTGTACCGTCCCTATAACGGCCTTAAGGAGATCCCCGGTATTTTACGGGGCTATGAGGAAGGCCGCATCACCGTGGAGGCGGGAAAAGAAAGCATTACATTTGAAAAATCCCAGGTGGCGCTGTGCCGTCTGCGGGTAGAATTCTAACGAGGAGGAATTATAGAGATGGCAAGAGCCAAGAAGTCCGAAGCCCCCAAGGTGGATATCGGCGGAGAGATTTTCTCCAGCTTGCATGAACTGGAAAAGATGAAGGGTATTCCTGTGGAGTATATGGTGGAGCGCCTGACCCAGGCACTGACCAATGCCTACCGCAAGGATCGGGAAGACGATCGGGATATTCCCGCAGAGAACGTGGTAGTGGACCTGAGCGAAAAGGGTCTTTTTATGCACGTGGTAAAGACGGTGGTAGAGGAAGTGGAAGATCCCTCCACCCAAATGCACATCGAGGCGGCAAAGAAGCTCAACCCCAATGTGTGCGTAGGTGAAAACATCCAGCTGCCTGTAGATTTCCAAAAGTTTGGCCGTATTGCCGCCATGACTGCCCGTCAGGTGGTGATTCAGGGCATCCGTGAGGCAGAACGGGGCGCAATGGCCGATAACTATTCCAATAAGTCCGCAGAATTGCTCACCGGTACGGTGCAGCAGGTGGGTATGGAAGGCGACCTGTTTGTGCGCATCGGCCAGGGTGCAGAGCAGGGCGACGGCATTTTGCCTGTTTCCGAGCAGATCGCCGGCGAAAGCTATAAGGCAGGCGACCTGATCCGCGTATACGTTTTGGGCGTACAGCGGGTAAACCGCGGACCGATGATCAAGCTGTCCCGCACCCATCCCAATGTGGTGCGCCGCCTGTTTGAGCTGGAGACTCCGGAAATTGCAGACGGCACGGTGGAGATCCGCAACATTGCCCGTGAGCCCGGCTCCAGAAGCAAGATCGCTGTTCGTGCCACCGTGGAGGGCGTAGATCCTGTGGGTACCTGCGTTGGTCCCAGAGGCGGCCGTGTAAATGCGGTGGTGGAAGAGCTCCACGGCGAGAAGATCGACATTATTGTTTGGAGCGAGGATCCCTGCGAGTATGTTCGCGCGGCACTGAGTCCCTCCGACGTGGTCAGTGTGACTCTGATCCCCGGCCAGAAGGCCTGTCGGGTCATTGTGCCGGACGACCAGCTCAGCCTTGCCATCGGCAAGGAGGGTCAAAATGCCCGTTTGGCCGCACGCCTGACCGGCTATAAGATCGACATTAAGCCTGAAAGTCAGGCAGAGCAAGAGTAAAGACCGTAGAAAGGAGTAGCACAATGCAGAAGAAGATCCCCATGCGGCAGTGTATGGGCTGTCGGGAGCGCAAAGCCAAAAAAGAGATGATTCGCGTTGTGCGAACCACGGAAAATACGGTATGTCTGGATTTTTCCGGCAAGCTGAACGGGCGGGGCGCTTATATTTGCCCGGATCCGATGTGCCTGGCAAAGGCCCGCAAGGCCAACAGCCTGGCAAGAAGCCTGGAAACGGAAATTCCGGAAGAGGTTTATGACCGACTGAACAAGGAATTGGAGGGATACGCCCGTGGATAAGGCATTAGGGTATCTGTCCTTGGCCCGTAAGGCAGGCCGTGTGGAGCTGGGTGAAGAGCCTGTAGGCGCTGCGGCAAGAGCCCATCACGCGCGGCTTTTGGTGGTGGCTTGCGATGCCTCCGACCATACCTGGCGCAGAGCCAAAAGCTTCGTGCAGGGCACAGACCAGCAATGCCTGAAAGTGCCTTACACCAAGCAGGAGCTGGGGCAGGCCACAGGCCGTACCGAGCTGGCACTGGCGGCACTGACCGATCCCAGTATGGCGGTTGCTTTTGTAAAAGCGCTGGAAAACCCGGAAAAGTATACCGAGGTTTTGGAAAAGCTGACGCAGAAGGCGCAGAGGATCGAGGCACGTCAAAAAGAGGCAAAGGCCCACCTGAAGAATGTGAAAAAAGGCCAATTCCGTCGTAAACCCAAGGTCAAATGAGTATGGAGGTGCGTTAATATATGAGTTTAGTGAAGTATCGTGTAAAAGAAGTAGCCGCGGACTTTGGCGTTCCTGCCAAGGAAATTGCGGAGATTATGGGCAAGTTTTTTGAAAAGCCCAAGTCCAACACCCAGGTGCTCACCGATGAAGAGCTGGACGTGGTGTTTGACTATATGACCCAAAGCCACCAGATCGACTCTTTGGAGCAGGTTTTCGCCGTCAAGCCCAAGGAAGAGCCCAAGGCAGAAGCACCCAAGGAAGAGCCGAAGCAGGAGGCAAAGGAAGCACCCAAGGAGGAAGCACCCAAGCAGCAGACTGCGCCCAAGGCCGCAAAGCCTCAGGAGGCACCTGCAAAGGCGGAGGCACCTGCAAAGCCCCAAAAGCCCGCAGAGCCGGAGCGCAAGCGGGAGCGCCGTGTGGTGGATACCTCTGCGGTGCAGGTAAACAGCGCCCGTTTTGACGACCGTGTGGACAATTTGGTGTCGGAGCGTATGCAAAATTACGCCGGCGGCAAGCAGCGCATCGGCAAAAAGGGTCAGCAGCAGAACAAGAAGGACAATAAGTTTGTCAAGGGCAACAAGGCCAAAAACGAGGCCGAGGAGAAGATGCGCCGTCTGCAGATGGAGGTGGCCCGCAAAGCACCGGTTACCGTCAAGATCCCTGAGGAGATCACGGTGGGCGAACTGGCTTCCCGCATGAAGAAGACTGCAGGCGAAGTGATCAAGTGCCTGATGAAGAACGGTGTTTTGGCCGCCATCAACCAGGCGATCGACTTTGATACCGCGGAATTTGTGGCTACCGAAATGGGCTGCAAGGTGGAAAAGGAGATCACTGTTACCATCGAAGAGCGCATTATTGACGACCACGTGGACAATGCCGACGAGCTTCAGACCCGTGCACCGGTTGTAGTAGTTATGGGTCACGTTGACCACGGTAAGACCTCCACCTTGGACGCCATCCGTCAGACCAGTGTCACTGCCGGTGAGGCCGGCGGCATCACCCAGCACATCGGCGCTTATACCGTGGATGTGAACGGCAGTATGGTCACCTTCCTGGATACCCCCGGTCACGCCGCCTTTACCTCTATGCGTGCCCGTGGCGCAAAGTCTACCGATATTGCGATTTTGGTGGTTGCCGCCGATGACGGCATTATGCCCCAGACGGTGGAATCCATCAATCACGCCAAGGCTGCCGAAGTGCCCATTATCGTGGCCATCAACAAGATGGATAAGCCCACGGCAAATCCCGATAAGATCAAGGAACAGCTGACCAAGTACGACCTGATCCCCGAAGAATGGGGCGGCGATACGATCATCGTGCCCATCTCCGCAAAGACCGGAATGGGTCTGCAGGAGCTGCTGGAAATGGTGCTTTTGACTGCGGAAGTGCAGGAGCTGAAGGCCAATCCTAACCGCCGCGCCAAGGGTACGGTTATCGAGGCCCGTTTGGATAAGACCCGCGGACCCATTGCCACCTTGCTGGTGCAAAACGGCACACTGAAGCAGGGCGACATCGTCATTGCCGGTACTTCCGTAGGCCGTGTGCGTGTAATGACCAACGACAAGGGCCGCACCGTAAAAACCGCAGGTCCTTCTGTGCCGGTAGAGATCACCGGCTTGGCAGAAGCACCTGTGCCCGGTGACGAGTTTAATGCTGTTACGGACGAACGTATGGCCCGTGAGCTGGTGGAGCAGCGCAAGCAGGCACAAAAGGATGCCGCCGCCAACGCAATGACCAAGGTGACCCTGGATAACCTGTTTGCCAAGATGCAGGAAGGTCAGATGAAGGAACTGCCCCTGATCGTGAAGGCAGACGTACAGGGCTCTGCAGAAGCGCTGAAGGCGTCCCTGGAGAAGATCTCCAACGAAGAGGTCCGGGTCCGCGTGATTCATACCGGCGTAGGTGCCATCAACGAATCGGATATTCTGCTGGCTTCCACTGCCGGTGCCATCGTGGTGGGCTTTAACGTCCGTCCCGATGCAGGCGCACAGGCAAGCGCACAGAGAACCGATGTGGATATGCGCTTCTACCGTGTGATCTACGATGCCATCGACGAGATCGAGGCGGCAATGAAGGGTATGCTGGCGCCCAAGTTTGAGGAAGTCATCATCGGTCACGCCGAGGTGCGTATGACCTATAAGGTCTCCTCTGTGGGCACCATTGCCGGCTGTATGGTCAAGGACGGCAAGGTGGCAAGAGACGCACAGGTGCGTGTCCTGCGTGACAACATTGTGATCCATCAGGGCGAGGTGGGCTCTTTGCAGCGCTTTAAGGATGCGGCAAAGGAAGTTACCACCGGCTACGAATGCGGTATGAGCATTCTCAAGTTTAACGACATCAAGGAAGGCGATATTTTCGAGTGCTTCCAGATGCAGGAGATCAAGCAGTAATTACCATTTGATTCCGTGGGCGTGTTGCAACAAAAAGCAACACGCCCATTGGAGATATCAACGCTTTTAAGGAGGAGCGAAAATGGCTTCTAACAGGATCGGAAGAATCAATGAGGAGATCCAGAAGGAATTATCCTCTGCAATTCGGAATTTAAAAGACCCGCGGGTGCAAAACACCATGATCTCCATTACCCACGTGGAGGCAACGCCGGATCTGCGGTATGCCAAGGTGTATGTAAGCTTTTTGGAGGAACAAAAGGCAGCCGATGCCATGAAGGGCTTAAAGTCTGCCGGCGGCTATCTTCGTCGGGAGCTGGGCAGCGCCCTGAATTTGCGCTATACCCCCGAGCTGGTATGGGCGCTGGACGATTCCATCACCTACGGCGCAAAAATGCTGAAGCTCATCAACTCTTTAGAGGTACAAAAAGATGACGATGACCAGGCTTGAGGCGGCAAGGCTTTTAATGGAAAAGGATCGGTATGTGATCCTGACCCATAAAGGACCGGATGGGGATACCACCGGCTCAGCGGCGCTTTTGTGTTTGGGCTTGCGGCAGCTGGGCAAGACCGCCCACGTGTATTATAATGAGGAGTGGTCACCCAAGTATTTGTTTTTGGTGGAGCCGCTTCAAACAGAGGAAATAGGGGAAAACGATACGCTTTTGTGCGTGGACGTGCCTGCAGAGCACATGCTGGTGGATTTTCCTTCGGAGCATCGTCAAAAGCTGCTTTTGCGGATAGACCACCACGGCAGCGCCCAATCCTTTGCCCCCAACGAGCTGGTAGAGCCCCAAACTGCCTCCTGCGGCGAGCTGGTGTATGAGATCTTAAAGCTGATGCAGGTAGAGCTGACTGAGGAGATGGCACTTCCCCTGTATACCGCCATTTCTACCGATACCGGCTGTTTTCGGTATGCCAATACCACAGCCCATACCTTGCAGACTGCGGCGGCCTGCTATGAGACCGGTGCACAGCTGCAGGAGCTGAATCGCATCTATTTTGATACGGTGACCCGCAAATCTCAGCTTGTACGGGCGTTTTTGCTGGAAAACGCGGTGGAACTGCTGGACGGTCAGGTGATGGTGTGCTCTATGACCATGGCCCAGGAGCAGGAGATGGAGCTGACGCCGGAGGATACCCACAATCTGGCAGGCTTTGCCCGCAGTATTGAGGGGGTCTGTATGGCGGTGATGCTTCGGGAATACGAGGAAAACCGCATCAGCCTGTCTGTGCGCGCCATTCCCGGATGGGACGCGGCGGCGTTTTGCGGCCGATTTGGCGGCGGCGGACATAAGGGTGCGGCAGGCGGCGGCTTTGAGGGCACCATGCAGGAGGCTGTTGCCGCGGTACGAAAAGCAGTTGAGGAAGGGCTATGAACGGCATTGTAATTGTAGATAAGCCCCAAGGCTGGACTAGTCAGGATGTGGTCAGCAAGCTGCGGGGCGTGTTCAAGACCCGCCGCATCGGTCACGGCGGCACGTTAGACCCTCTGGCAACAGGGGTGCTGCCGGTGTTTGTAGGCCGTGCTACCCGCGGGGTGGAATTTTTTGAGCACGCAGAAAAAACCTATGAGGCGGTACTGCACCTGGGGCTGTCCACCGACACGGAGGATATCACCGGCAGGGTGCTGGCAGAGAAGCAGGTCTGCGTGGAAAAAGAGGCGTTTTTGGCGGTCTTAGAGCAGTTTCGGGGAGAAATTCAGCAAATTCCCCCTATGTATTCTGCCATCAAGGTGAACGGACAGAAGCTGTATGACCTGGCCCGCAAGGGCAGGGAGGTGGAGCGCCAAAGTCGGAAGGTGACTATTCACCGCCTGGAGTGCCTCAGCTTTGACGGCACGTTTGCAAAGCTTTTGGTGCACTGCTCCAAAGGTACCTACATCCGCACCCTGTGCAAGGATATCGGAGAAGCACTGGGTTGCGGCGGCTGTATGGAGGCACTGCGGAGAGTGGCGGCAGGAAGCTACACACAGCAGCAGGCAGTAGAACTGAAGACTCTGATCGAATCGGAAACACCGCAGCAGTATTTAGCCCCGGTGGACAGTATGTTCCTGCAGTATGAACGGGTGGATCTCACCGAAAAGCAGGAGCTGCGCTGCCGCAACGGCAATGCCTTTTCTGTCAGTCTGCCGGACGGAACATACCGGGCTTACGGCACGGACGGCGCTTTTTTAATGCTCAGCAAAGTAGAAAACGGAACGATGTCCACCGTCAAAAGCTTTTTTGAGGTGTAAAACATCTGCCGATTTTACCATCGTTTACGAAATTTAACGACATTGCGGATACCGGGGGAAAGATCATGAATAAATATATATTTGCCCTGGGATATTTTGACGGTGTCCACTTAGGGCATCAGGCACTGCTGAAAAAGTGCAGGGAACTGGCACAGGGTCAAAAATGGGGCGCAGTGACCTTCATCGGTCACCCGGATGCGCTCATAAAGGGCATCCGTCCCTGTCTCATCAATCGAAGTGAAGACCGGGACCGACTTCTGTACAGCTTTGGCACAGAAATGCTTGTGCGCCTGCCCTTTGACGAAAAGCTGATGAACACCCCGTGGGACAGCTTTTTGGATATGCTGGTAAAAGACTACGGCGCAGCGGGCTTTGTATGCGGCAGTGATTTCCGCTTCGGCGCGCAGGGAGCAGGAACAGCGGAGCAGATGATGCAGTATTGTGACAGCCGGGGGCTTCGGTGTGCCGTCGTTCCCCAGCAAATGCTGGACGGTCAGCGCATTTCCTCTACCTGTATCCGTGCCCTGCTGCAGCAGGGGGACGTGGAAAAAGCAAACCGCCTGCTGGGGCACTGCCATACCCTTTTTGGGGTGGTGGAGCAGGGGAAGCAGCTGGGAAGGACCATTGGCATACCCACCGCCAACATCCCCTACAGCGGGGATCTGGTAGAGCTGCCCTACGGTGTTTATGAATGCCGTGTGACGGTAGAGGGGCACTGCTATAAGGCCATCACCAACGTGGGGAAATGCCCCACGGTTTCCGGGCAGAAGCTGACGGTGGAGAGCCATTTGCTGGGTTTTGACGGAGAGCTGTACGGCAAAACGGTGCAGGTGGAATTTTTGCGTTTTCTCCGCAAGGAACAGAAATTTGAAAACCTGCAGGCACTCCAAAATCAAATTGCACAAGATATCAAAAGCATTCTTTGAGTATTTTCCTGAAAAGGGGAGAAAAAGCAAATATTTTTATAAAATTCAGGAAAATTCTTCTTTACTTTTGGAAATACTTATGTTATAGTAGTCGGGCTGGCTATGGCCGGTGCAACAGGAAGCCCTCAACTCAGTTACGGGAGAAACCGAAAAACGGATTCCACTAACCCTTACTTGGTTGTCGGGCAATAATATTGAAAGGTGGAAAACAAAATGATTCTCAAGGAAAAGAAGACCCAGGTCATCCTGGACAACGCAACCCACGAAGGCGATACCGGTTCTCCCGAGGTGCAGATCGCTATTCTGACTGCCCGTATCAACGAGCTGACCGATCACCTGCGCGTGCACAAGCACGATAACCACTCCCGTCGCGGCCTGCTGATGATGGTTGGTAAGCGTCGTAATATGCTGGACTATCTGGCCCGCAAGGACGTAGAGCGTTACCGTGCAATCATCGCCAAGCTGGGCATCCGTAAGTAAGAAGGAAGGGCGACGGCATCCGTCGCCCTTTTTCAAAAAAATGGGAGCTGTTTTAGCAGTTGAAAGTGCTTCCGCGCAGTGCGGCGGCAGTTTCAAGTGCTAAACCTCCCAACAGAAAAAATCAGGAGGTAAAGAAATGATTAAGCGCAAACAGTATCCCAACCATCACGTTTACGAGATGGAGATCGGCGGCCGTCCCTTCACCGTTGAGACCGGTAAGGTGGCAGAGCTTGCCAACGCAGAGTGTATCTGCCGCTACGGCGACACCGTGGTGCTGACCACCTGCACCTGCAATCCCATTCCCAAGGCCGGCATTGACTACTTCCCTCTGACCATCGAGTTTGAGGAGCGTATGTATGCTGTGGGCCGTATTCCCGGCTCCTTCAACCGCCGTGAGGGCAAGCCCTCCGACCGTGGCATCCTCAACAGCCGTATTATCGACCGTCCTATGCGTCCCCTCTTTGACGAGGAGCTGCGTAACGATACCGTAGTCACCTGCACCGTGCTGGCCAACGACTACGAGAATCCTGTAGAGATCGTTGCTTCCCTGGGCGCTTCCATCGCCATCGCTTCTTCCGATGTGCCCTGGAACGGACCGGTTGCCACCACCAACGTCTCCCACGTGGGTGACCGTTATATCATCAACCCCTCTGCCGATGAGCGTGAGGCAGGCGACTGCTTCGTGTGCATCGCCTCCACCTTCGAGAAGGTGGTCATGATCGAAACGGAAGCCAATGAAGCTCCCGAGGCGGTTGTGCTGGAGGCGATCCGTATTGCCCACGAGACCAATATGGAGATCGTAAAGTTCATTAACGGCATCGTTGCAGAGATCGGCAAGCCCAAGTTCACCTTCGAGAAGGCAGCTGTTAACCACGACCTGCTGGACGACCTGGTAAACTACGGCCTGGGTCAGATCGAGTACGCGCTGGACACCGACGACAAGAATGTCCGTGAAGAGCGCCTGACCGCCGCCCGTCTGGACTTTGCAGACAAGTTTGCAGAGAAGTATGAAGACTTCGAGACCCACATTGAGGTCTGCCTGTATAAGATGCAGAAGAAGGTCGTTAAGAAGTGGCTGCTGGAAGGCAAGCGCGTTGACGGCCGTGGTATGGACGAGATCCGTCCTTTGGATGCCGAGGTTGGTATTCTGCCCCGTGTGCACGGCTCCGGCCTGTTCTCCCGTGGTCAGACTCAGGTGCTGTCCATCTGCACCCTGAACACCCTGTCTGCCGCGCAGAAGATGGATACCATCTACCCCGAGGAAACCCGCCGTTATATCCACCACTACAATTTCCCCTCCTTCTCCACCGGTGAAGCCCGTGCCGCCCGTTCCACCTCCCGTCGTGAGATCGGTCACGGTGCACTGGCTGAAAAGGCATTGCTGCCTGTGATCCCCAGCGTGGAAGAGTTCCCCTACGCCATCCGCGTGGTTTCTGAGGTGCTGTCCTCCAACGGCTCTACCTCTCAGGGCTCTATCTGCGGCTCTACCCTGGCACTGATGGATGCCGGCGTGCCCATCAAGCGCCCCGTTGCAGGTATTTCCTGCGGCCTGATCTCCGATCAGGAGACCGGCGAATGGAGAACCTTTACCGACATTCAGGGCGTGGAAGACTTCCACGGCGAAATGGACTTTAAGGTTGCAGGTACCACCGAGGGCATCACCGCCATTCAGATGGACCTGAAGAATAAGGGCCTGTCTATGGAGATCATTGCCGATGCACTGGAGCGCTGCCGCAAGGCCCGTCTGGTGATTTTGGACGAAGTGATGCTGCCCTGCATTGCAGAGCCCCGCGCTGAGGTTTCCGAGTACGCACCCAAGATGCTGAGCCTGAAGATCCCCGTAGACAAGATCCGCGAAGTGATCGGCTCCGGCGGCAAGACCATTCAGAAGATCTGTGCCGATACCGGTGCAAAGGTAGACATCGACGACGATGGCTCCGTATTCATCTCCGCAGTGGATTCCGAGGCTGCTTACGCCGCCAAGAAGATGGTGGACGACATCTGCTTCGTGCCTGAGGTTGGCAAGCTGTACTACGGCAAGGTGGTACGCATCCTGCCCATCGGCGCATTCGTGGAGATCGCCCCCGGTCACGACGGTATGGTGCACATCTCCAAGCTGGAGAACCGCCGCGTGGAAAAGGTGGAAGACGTTCTGAACTTAGGAGATATGACCTGGGTGAAGTTCATGGGCTTTGATGAGAAGGGCCGTGCAAACTTCAGCCGCAAGGATGCCCTGAAGGAACTGGAAAACGCCGAACAGTAATGAAATACAAAACCCCGCCGGTGCAATCGCATCGACGGGGTTGATATTAGATAAAAAAAGTTGAATACGAAACTGAAGATTTTTCTTTGTTGACAAGTATTGTTTTAGAAATTATTATATTTACAATAATGATCTTGAAATGTACAAGACAGTAAAATGGAGGAAAGGTAGATGGCAAAGCGGAAGACGAAAGAAGTTTGGAAAAAACATCTTCAGGCGGCAATTATTGGCTTGATTATATGGCTGTTATACTTAGTAAACAGAGAACAGGTTGAGATGATTGATTGGCGTATCAATGTGGAGTTTTTTGACAGTTGGAGCAAAAACGGCATTTGTTCCTTTTTGGCGAAATTTTCCCTTGTCGCTGCGATTATTAATGGATTCATGGCTGTTGGACATTTTGTTCAGTATACCAAAGCACCGACAGTGTTGTGCCCGGCATGTGGTCTTACATATAAGGATGAGGTTGGGGATGGCGTGTGTCCATACTGCGGAAAGAACAGAAATGACTTTAAGAAAACCGATTCGGCGCAGATCCCTAAATGGTTATGCAGCTGTGGAGCCGTTCATCCCGGATATGTTTCCACTTGCTCTTGCGGAAAGACAAAACGTGAAGGAACAAAGATAGATCCGCAACCTCTGCCGAAACAGGTCGAGTCAGCAAAACACACTATCAATAATGATCAGTGGCAGTGTTCCTGCGGCCGAGTACATCGTGAGTATGTTTATATGTGTATTTGCGGCAGAAAAAAACGATATACGACAGAACTTGATCAGCAACCCGGTTCAAAACAAGCCGAACAAACAAACCCTATGATAAATGATGATAAATGACAGTGTTCCTGTGGGCGCGTACATCCCAAATGTGTTTTTAGTTGCGTATGTGGACAAAGTAGAGTCCAGAAAAGCAAGATTGCAGAGGGCGAAATACAGATAGAGAAAACATCTGAAAATGTACATGAGGATTCTGTTGCAGCAAATAAGTAACAGATAGTAAAACCTATATGCGCACTATAGTAAACCAAAGCGTTGGAACGGACAACAGGAGTTTATGCAATAGAAAAATAGCCCGTCGGTGCATGATTGATATGCACCGACGGGCTTTCTCTTATAAAATTTTTTGTCAACTGGTAGAAATTTAGTATACCCCAATAAAGCCTTCTCTGTAGGGGAACGCGTTAGCGGTGGAGTTATATTGAGTTTTACATTATCCACCCTGAATTGCCTAATGTCGGCAATTCTTTCCGCCTTTTTAGGAAAGGGGGGCATTATCTGCCCAGCTCCCCTGCAAGGGGAGCCGTGGCTGTATGAAATCAGAGATTCAGCAGCATACTGGCGAACAGGAAGTACACCAGCAGAGAAAGGGCGTCCACGATGGATGTGATAAAGGGACTGGCCATCACCGCCGGGTCCAATTTCAGTGCCTTGGCAAGCAGCGGCAAAATCGCGCCTACTACCTTTGCGATCAGCACCGTGGCAAAAAGGGCTAAGCAGACCACTAAGTTGATCAGGGGGCTGATATCGGTATTGCCCAAAAGCAGGCCGTCCACCAGCCAAATCTTCAGGTAGCACACCACACTCAGGGCAAGACCGCACAGCACAGCGGTGCGGATCTCCTTCCAAATGACCCGTGCCAGATCCCCCAAATGCAGCTCTTCCAGGCTCAGTGCGCGGATAATGGTGACCGAGGACTGAGAGCCGGAGTTGCCGCCTGTACCCATCAGCATGGGAATAAAGGCGATCAGTGCGGCGTGGGTGGCCAGTGCGCTCTCAAAGGAGCTGATGATCATACCTGTAAAGGTGGCAGAGACCATCAGCAGCAGCAGCCAGGGGATGCGGCTTTTAAACAGATCCCAGGGAGAGGAACGGATATAGGTTTTTTCTGAGGGCAAAATACCGCCCATCATCGCCATATCCTCAGTGGCCTCATCCTGCATAACATCGATGGCGTCGTCAACAGTAATGATGCCCACCATACGGTTTTCCATATCCACCACCGGCAGCGCCAAAAAGTCGTAGCGGGAGAACATCAGTGCCACTTCCTCCTGGTCCGTGTGGGTGTTAACGGAGATCAGGTTGGTCTGCATAATATCCGCGATGGGTGTTTCGTCATCCTGAGCCAAAAGCAGGTCCTTTACGGTGACGATGCCCACCAGCTTCCGTCCCTCGGTGACGTAACAGGTATAAATGGTCTCCTTGTCCACACCCTGACGGCGGATGCGGAGAATACTCTCTTCCACCGTCATATCCACACGCAGAGATACGTATTCTGTGGTCATCAGAGAGCCTGCGGAATTTTCGGGATACCGCAGGATTTGGTTAATGGAGGAGCGCATCACAGGGTCTGCCTGCCGCAAGATCCGCTTGACCACGTTGGCGGGCATTTCCTCCACCAGCGCGGCGGCATCGTCTACATACAGCTCATCCACGATTTCCTTCAGCTCGTTGTCGGAGAAGGTGCGGATCAATAGCTCCTGTTCCTCCGCTTCCATCTCCACAAAGGTCTCTGCCGCCAGCTCCTTGGGCAGGAGACGAAAAAGCAGAGGCAGATTTTTTTCATCAATAGAGGTAAACAGGTCTGCAATATCCGCAGGATTCAGGGTGACCAGCAGATCCCGCAGGAAGGCGTACTTCTTTTCCTCCAGCATTTTGTTCAGCGCTTGTTCTACAAGCTCAAAGCGTTCATTCATCCGGTATAACCTCCTAAAAGTTTTACACCGGCTCAAAGGGTCAACAGCTCCGCAGGCGCAGCTGACTACTTCGGCCCGGCACGTTGGAACTGCTACTATTACCTGCGTCCACGAAAATCCCCCCTGTTGTCATAGGTTTTGTCACTTTGGATATTGTATACCCGAAACGAAGCAATGTCAAGAAACCGTTGGAAGGATCCATTCACAAAATTTTCATTAAATATTCTTTTTTTCTACACGCATCATTCAAAACCGCCGTGTATGATAAAGGCGTAGAAGGGAACGGAAGCCGTGAGCCGAACCCTTTGAAAGGAAATTTGCGAAAGCAAATGATCTTTTTCTACCTCTCTTCTTTTTAAACCCCGAAGAAAAAACCGTCACTTACTTTGTGGCGGTTTTTTCGTATACGGGGGGTGTAAAAATGGAAATTTTTGTTGCATAATCATATTCGTATGATAAAATGTTAAAATGAAACTATTGGAAAGAAGGAATGCATCCCGTGATAAAGCGACTTACTCAATGCATACGGGAATTTAAGTGGCCGGCGATTCTCAGCCCCCTGTGTATGGTGGGAGAGGTTGCCATGGAGGTCACCATCCCCCTGGTGATGGCGAAGCTGTACGACCACGGTATTACGTACTCGAATATGACCGTAGTGCTGCAGCAATCCCTGCTGCTGATCCTGTGCGCGCTGGTGTCATTGGCCTTTGGCTCGGCATCTGCGTTTTTTGCGGCAAAGGCGGCAACCGGCTTTGCCCGGAATCTGCGCCACGATATGTTCTATCGGGTGCAGAATTTCAGCTTCAGCAACATCGACCGCTTTTCTTCGGCCTCCATCGTCACCCGTCTGACCTCGGATGTTGCCAATTTGCAGATGAGCTTTCAGATGATGATCCGTATGGCGATCCGCAGCCCGATGATGCTGATTTTAGCCATTATTTCCGCAGTGCGCATCAATGTGAAGCTGAGCCTTGTGTTCTGCGTGGCACTGCCGATCTTGGTTTTTGCACTGGTGATGCTGGTGCCCTTTGTGTTCAAGATTTTTGACCGGGTCTTCAAGACCTACGATAAGCTCAATACCGTGGTGCAGGAGAATATCCGCGGTATGCGTGTGGTTAAGTCCTTCGTGCGTGAGGAAAAGGAACAGGAGAAGTTTACCTCCATTTCCGGCTCGATCTACAAGGATTTCTGCAAAGCCGAGCGGATCATGGCCCTGAATAACCCCATTATGCAGTTCTGCGTTTATGGCTGTATGCTGGCCATTTCCTTCTTCGGCGCGAAGATGGTCCTTGCATCCGGAAACAATGAGGCACTGGGACTGACCACCGGTCAGCTCAGCTCCATGTTTGTCTACACCACCCAGATCCTGTCATCACTGATGATGTTCAGTATGGTGTTTGTGATGCTGACTATGAGCCGCGCACCCTTAAAGCGGTGCTACGAGGTACTCACCGAGGAACCGGACCTGGCAAGCCCCAAGGAAAATGCGGTGCAGGAAGTGAAGGACGGCTCTATTGACTTTGAAAATGTAGGCTTCCGCTATGCCGCAAAGGCAAAGCACCGGGCACTGAAGGAGGTCAACCTCCATATTCCCAGCGGCGCTACCGTAGGCATTTTGGGAAGCACCGGCTCGTCCAAAACCACCCTGGTACAGCTGATCCCCCGTCTTTATGATGCTACCGAAGGCTGTGTGAAGGTCGGCGGCGTGGATGTGCGGGATTATGATTTAAAAGTACTGCGGGATCAGGTGGCTATGGTGCTGCAGAAGAACGTGCTGTTTTCCGGCACGGTGAAGGAAAACCTGCGCTGGGGCAATCCCAATGCCACCGATGAGGAGCTGGAAAACGCCTGCCGTATGGCCTGCGCCCACGATTTTGTGTCCGCCTTCCCCGATGGTTACGATACCCATATTGAGCAGGGAGGCACTAATGTATCCGGCGGACAGAAGCAACGCCTGTGCATTGCCCGGGCACTGCTGAAAAAGCCGAAGATCCTCATTTTGGATGATTCCACCTCTGCGGTGGATACCCAAACCGATGCTATGATCCGCAAGGCCTTTATGGAGGATATTCCCCATACCACCAAGCTGATCATTGCCCAGCGTGTGGCATCCGTTCAGGAAGCGGATATGATCATTATTATGGATAATGGTATGATCGTGGATGTGGGCGATCATGAACAGCTTTTGGAAACCTCTCCCATCTATCGGGAAGTATACGAATCTCAAAAGAAAGGTGGTGACGAATAATGCCACCTGTAAAAATGAGAGGAGATGGCCGTAAGGCCAAAGATCCCAAGAAGACCCTGTCCCGCCTGCTGAGCTATATGGGAAAATACATTCCCGTTTTGGCGGTCGTGCTTTTGTGCATTATTGTTGCCGCTTTTGCTCAGACTACCGGCAGTAAATCCATCGGTAAACTGGTGGATCGCTACATTCTGCCCATGGTGGAAAGCGGCGAAACGGATATGGGCGGCATCGTGAAGTATTTAGTGTACCTGGTCTTTGTTTTCGGCGCAGGTATGGTGGCATCCTTCCTGAATCAGTTTTTGATGGTGTTTGTTTCTCAGGGCACACAGAAGCGGATTCGGGACGAACTGTTCACCAAGATGCAGCGTCTGCCGGTGCGGTATTTCGATTCCAATACGGCGGGAAACATTATGTCCCGCTATACCAGCGATATCGACACCCTGCGGCAGATGATCTCCCAGTCCATTCCCCAAACCGCATCCTCGCTGATCACCCTGATCGTGGTGTTTGTGGCCATGGTGCAAACCTCCTGGATCCTCACCTGTGTGATTTTTGTCACCGTGGGACTGATCCTGTTCATCACCGTTAAGGTGGTAGGCAAGGCCGGTAAGTATTTCATCGGTCAGCAGCGGGCGCTGGGCGCGGTGAACGGCTATGTGGAGGAGATGATCTCCGGGCAAAAGGTGGTTAAGGTCTTTAACCGGGAGGAGATTTGCAAGGAAGAATTTGATAAGCTCAATGATGAGCTGTGCCGCAACGCCTATACCGCGGGAAAGCTCAGCAACCTGATGGGGCCGCTGAACAACAACTTAGGCTATGTGCAGTATGCGGTGCTGGCAGTGGTTGGCGGTGTGATCGTGGTGGCATCCGAGGGGAAGATGCTGTCGCTGGGAAACCTGATGAGCTTTATGCTTCTTTCCCGTACCTTTAACCAGCCTATTTCTATGATCAGCAATCAGATCAACTCCATCGTAATGGCGCTGGCAGGTGCAGAACGGGTATTTGAGATGATGGATGAAGCGCCGGAGACCGATAACGGCTATGTGACCCTGGTCAACGCCAGAGAGGATGAAAACGGTGTGCTCACCGAGTGCGTGGAGCATACCGGCCGCTGGGCATGGAAGCACCCCCATCAGGCAGATGGCACCGTGACCTATACGGAGCTGAAGGGTGATATCGTGATGGAAAATGTGGATTTCGCTTATGTGCCGGAAAAAACAGTGCTCCACGATATTTGCCTGTACGCCACCCCGGGTCAGAAAATTGCGTTTGTGGGTGCGACCGGTGCAGGTAAAACCACCATTACCAATCTGATCAACCGGTTTTATGATATTGCCGACGGCAAGATCCGCTACGACGGCATCAATATCAATAAAATCAAAAAGGCAGACCTGCGCCGTTCTTTGGGCGTGGTTTTGCAGGAGACCAACCTGTTCACCGGCACCGTGATGGACAATATCCGCTACGGCAAGCTGGATGCCACCGATGAGGAATGTATCCGCGCGGCAAAGCTGGCCAACGCCCACGATTTTATCACCCGTCTGCCGGATGGCTATGATACCATGCTTACAGGCAACGGTGCCAGCTTGTCTCAGGGACAGCGTCAGCTGATCGCAATTGCCCGTGCGGCGGTGGCAGATCCCCCTGTGATGATCCTGGATGAGGCAACCTCCTCCATTGATACCCGTACCGAGGCTTTGGTGCAACGGGGAATGGATGCCCTGATGAAGGGCCGTACCACCTTCGTCATTGCCCACCGCCTCTCCACCGTCAAAAACTCCGACTGCATTATGGTCCTGGAGCAGGGACGTATCATTGAGCGAGGAACCCACGAAGACCTGATTGCCCAAAAGGGCACATACTATAGACTTTATACCGGCGCCTTCGAGTTAGAATAATCAGGGGGCGTCAGAGGGCGCATACTGCGTAATGCATAATGCATAATTCATAATGCAAAAAATTACGGGACGGCAATGCCGTCCCGTAATTTATATAATGTATAGTATGCGTGGGAGGAAGGTGTGATTGCGAGCCGCTTATTAAGCGGCTCGCAATCCGTTTCCCCACAAAATGTACTTAGATGGTGATGCCGGCCTTTTCCAAAATGATGGGCACGTTCTTCTCAGCGCCGATGGCCATCACGTGTACGCCGTCGCACAGGTGCTCATCCTTGATCTTTGCGATCATTTCTGCGGCCATCTCAATACCCAGCTTGGTGGGCAGACCCTTCACACCGGTGGCCTTGCCTTCCTCAGCGGCGGCGGCCAAGCGGTCGATCATATCCTGGGGCACGGCAATGCCGGGCACGTTTTCATTCATAAACTTGGCCATACCGGCAGACTTCAGGGGGATAATGCCTGCCATAACGTGGGTCTTGATGCCGGCCTTGTCCACTTCCTCCAGGAAACGCTTAAAGGTATCCAAATCGAAAATGCCCTGTGTCTGCACATACTGTGCACCGCTTTCCACCTTCTGACGAAGCTTGTTGATCTGCAAAAACAGCGGCTCATAAACAGGGGTGACAGCGGCACCCTTATAGAACTTGGGTGCGCCACCGGCGATTTCGTTGCCGCCGCAGTCACAGCCGGTTTCCTCCATCTTGGTGAGCATCTTCAGAATGCCCAGAGAGTCCAGATCGTAAACAGGCTTGGAGTCCTTGCAGTCGCCCACGACCGGGTGGTCGCCGGTCAGTGCCAGCATGGTGTCGATGCCAAAGCTGGCAGCGGACAGGACGTCGCCCATAATGGCCATACGGTTGCGGTCACGGCCGGTGATCTGCAGGATGGGATCCACGCCTGCCTGCTTCAGCTTGATGCACAGGCCCAAACCGGAGGCCTTCAGGCTGGCGGACTGCATATCTGTTACGTTGACAGCGTGTACCTTGCCGGCAAGAAGCTCAGCAGCTTCCATCTGCTCTGCAAAGCTGTAACCCTTGGGGGGTGCCATTTCGGCAGTGATGCCAAACTTTCCGTTTTCTAATGCGTCACGTAAATTGCTCATTATTTCTTCCCCCTTAATGTAATCACTCTGGGATAGGCAACAGCCTCATAACCCTTGTCGTCCCGGTCGCGCGTCAGCTTATCCAGCTGACCGGTGGCTTCCAGACGGTTGTAGATCTTGATCCATGCGCAGTCATTTTCGGGGTTAACTTCGCACTTGCCGTTCTTCTGACCGCCGCAGGGGCCGTTGACCAGACTCTTGGCACACTGGGTAATGGGGCATACCGCACCGGTCTGACCCAGCACACACTCACCGCAGAAGTGACAGGCCTCCTCCCAAACACCAAAGCGAGCAGCTTCGCCTAAGAACATGGTGTTGTTGGAGGGATAGACGGGGATGTTGGGCGCGGTCTTGGCGGCGCACTGAACACCGTCGCCGCAGGACATACAAATAATGCAGTCGGGGTTGGCGGCAACCAGGGGCTTCATCTTGCCCTTTACGCCCAGTGCCATACAGCAGTAATCGGCAACAGCCGTGCCCACTACGGTTTTGCCGGTGGCTTCCAGTGCGGACTTCAGCTCGTTGATCTGAGCTTCGCCGCCGGTTTGACAGGCAGTGGCGCAGCTGCCGCAGCCGAGGATTGCCACGGTTTTAGCATTGCCAACCATTGCCATGATTTCTTCCAAGGGTTTCTTCTGCGTGATAATCATGTAATGAACGCTCCTTTTATAATGTAGTTCATAATTTTACATTTTCCATTATAAAGGTTTTTCCGCGGAAAATCAATAGCGATTTCACAAAAGTTAACCAAACATAACATTTTTTAACATTGAAAAAAAGCAGGGCACATTTGATTTTTCGGAAAAAATAATTTGCACGATCGTGTATAAAAGGCGCCGCTTTGGGGTATTCTTTATGGCGTAAAATTCCCCTAAAAAAATAATAAAAAAATATAAAAAAGGGGGTTGACAAATTGTGTGTCTTTTGTTATACTATGCAAGCTGTCCGATGAACGGCGCCGCCGGGAGGATAGCAAAAACCATATTCTGTACCTTGTAAATTGAATAACGCAAAGACGAAATGAACACCTTGGACAATTTATAATGGATTGTTTTAAGCGAGAAATCGAAATAACAGCCAACGAAATTCTTGAGTAAAATTTGCTAGACAAATTTATTCAAAAAAT
>JAGASJ010000024.1 GCA_017621795.1 Oscillospiraceae bacterium
GTTAGAACGCCGGCCTGTCACGCCGGAGGTCGAGGGTTCAAGTCCCTTCCGCGTCGCCATATTTGCCTCTGTAGCTCAGTTGGTAGAGCAGGGGACTGAAAATCCCCGTGTCGCTGGTTCGATTCCGGCTCTGGGCACCACCTGCGGGCATAGCTCATCTGGTAGAGCGCCACCTTGCCAAGGTGGAGGTAGCGAGTTCGAGCCTCGTTGCCCGCTCCAGACGATGCCCACACGAAAGTGTGGGCATCAAAATCTAAAATAAATGTGGACTTTTTTGCAAAAGCCGCATATAATATAAATGTCCCCGATGGTGACATAGCCAAGTGGTAAGGCAAGGGTCTGCAAAACCCTGATTCCCCGGTTCAAATCCGGGTGTCACCTCCATAGTGAACAGGAGTAGTAAATACGAACAAATTTTTTGGATTTGTCCGATTTGCTACTCCTGTTTTTTGCTTCAAACGCCTGCAATTGCAGGCGTTTTTCATTTTGGGTATTGATATGAAAGATAAAAGTGCATGAGAGCAAAAATTAAAAAATGAAAGTGCAAAATCAAAAATCGCCAGGATCTGAACCGGGGAGTGTGGCATTTCCGGAAATTGCGCCAGCCATGAAATTGGCTTCCACTTGGTCTGGTGTCTTATAGTTTAAACTCATATGTGGGCGAACATGATTAAAAAAGGAAACATACGCCTCAACCCTCTGACGAAACTGCGCTTCAGATTGATAGTCGATGCGATAGAGTTCTTACAGATGGAACTTAGAACTTGAGAAGCTTGGGCGTCATCATAAATGTGGGAGGTGATGTTTCGGGAGGCTAGCATATCCAGCCAAACGGTATCGTCGGAAATCAGCCCGGAAGCAAATGCGGTCTTTAAAACACCTTTTGGAAAATTCAAATCTCCAGAGGCCCCCTGATCTTCCATGTATTCTTTCAGAGATTTCCAGGCCAATTCGAAAGTAAATTCAAAACGCTGGATCACACCATCCCGCAGGACGGTAGAGGTAGGCGTTTCATTGTATTCTGAGACGGCTTCTTGCAGGCGGGAAAAAGCTCGACGGAAGTTTTCACACTTCATCAGCGGCATATAAAACAACTCCTTCGTTTTGAATGTTTTTCAGCAGAGCCGGATTGGTATCCGGCGTTACAGGCACCAAATCAAAACATAGCAATGTAGGCAGATCATCCAACAAGAGACGCAACCGTCCGGCCTCTGTAGGACCAAGTCCCCACACGGCCAAATCAATATCGCTGGTATCTCGGTGATCTCCACGGGCACGAGAACCAAAGAGGACAAGACGCGAAGCTCCGCAGGATATAGCGGCAGTGCGGAGCGGTTCGATAAGAGACACGGGGAGAGATATGGGGATGGGGGATTGGTACATATGATCACCTCATGTTGTAGTATACCATATAGATTTCTAAAAAAAATACGCAAATATACATTGTAGTTATGAGTGGAGTCAAAGTACTTATCCGTGCCTAAAATGTAAATATTAAGGACAAATTATCTGTGGTAATATATAGTAAATACATCTTATCAATTCATTTTATTCAAATATGAAATGATTTTGTGAGCATCAGCAGAGGAAGCACGCCCTACATGACGCATTGTTTCCCTTATTTTTTCCCATACGGGGATAAAATTGGATAAACTTGTATGGTATTAAAAGTCACGAAAAGCTTTTATATATTGCGTAAAATGTGCTTATTTGGCATGAAATAATACTGGACAACACTCGCAAGTGTAATTCAAATCCGGGTGTCACCTCCATAATGAATCCCCGGAACCGAAAGGTTCCGGGGATTTTTGCTTCCGGAAATACATTTTTGAAAAACCGTAGAAGTATGTGCTCAATGGTGATATACTAACAAAAATAACTCAATTTCGCTGCTGGGAGGTTTCAATATGACATCTGAAAAGTTGCTGCGGGAAGCGGAAGAGATTCGGGACCGTGTCCTGGCTGAGCGGCGTACGCTGCACCAAAGCCCGGGAATCGGCTTCGACATTGGCGACACTCTTTCATTCGTGAGAAAAGAGCTGACGGACATGGGGCTCCAGCCTGTGGACTGCGGCCGGGCTGGGCTTGTGGCGCTGGTGGGCGGCCGGAAGCCGGGGAAGGTATTCCTGCTGCGGGCGGACATGGACGCTCTGCCGATCCGGGAGGAAGCCGATGTGGAGTTTGCGTCCCAGAACGGGCGGATGCACGCCTGCGGTCACGACCTGCATACCGCCATGCTGCTGGGCGCCGCCCGTCTGCTGAAGGCCCATGAGGACGAGGTCGAAGGCACCGTCAAGCTGATGTTCCAGCCCGCCGAGGAGATTTTTGAGGGCTCCCATGATATGATCAAAGCGGGCCTGTTGGAAAATCCCAAGGTGGACGCCGCGCTGATGATCCATGTGATGGCAGGGATGCCCTTCCCTGCGGGAACGGTGATTGTCTCCGCACCCGGCGTCAGCGCACCGGCGGCTGATTATTTTGAGATCAAGGTCCAGGGCAAGGGCTGCCACGGCTCTATGCCCAATACCGGCGTGGACCCCCTGACGGCTGCTGCCCACATCCTCATCGCCCTTCAGGAGATCCACGCCAGAGAGCTGGCGCTGGGGGACCGCGCCGTTCTGACCATCGGCACCATGAACGGCGGCACCGCTGCCAATGTTATCCCGGATACCGTCACCATGGGCGGCAGTATCCGCACCTTTGACGAGGAGACCCGTGCCTTCATCAAGCAGCGGATGGAGGAGATCGCCGAGGGCACCGCCAAGGCCTTCCGGGCGGAAGCGTCTGTGACCTTTGGCAGCGGCTGTCCCACGTTGGTCAATGATAAGGAGCTGTCCCGCTGCTGCGGGACCTATGCTAAAGAGCTGCTGGGGCCGGAGAAGGCCTTCTCTGTGGAAGAGCTGAACGCCATGGGCGGCGGAAGCGGTTCCAAGAGTGCTGGTTCCGAGGACTTCGCCTATGTCAGTCAGGAGGTCCCCTCTGTCATGCTGGCCCTGGCCGCCGGACAGCCGGAGAAGGGCTACTGCTATCCTCAGCACCACCCGATGGCGAAGTTTGATGAAAGCGTCCTTTCCGGCGGCAGCGCGGTGTATGCATATATGGCCCTGCGCTGGCTGGAGGATCACAAGGGATAAGTGGCATCATTCCCTTTGAAAGGGAAATTAAAAAAGAAGGACACGGCTTTCACCGTGTCCCTCTTTTTGGTGGAGACGAAGAGGATCGAACTCTCGACCTTACGGATGCGAACGAGCCGACGGGTGTGATTTGTACTGGGTTTTAACTGTTTTCAGCGGTTTCCGCTCACTTTCATTTCCTCTTTAGACCTCTCCTGACCACAATGTTCCGCGTGTCCCGGAAGTGTCTGTGGTAGGTGTTGTGGTCATGGGACGAGCCTCGCCGGAATGCTCTGGCGAGGCTCGACTGGTATCTGTGGGTCAATGGTAACTCTGTTCGGCCTGTTCGTCAACTGTTTCTTCGCAAGGGCACCGCAGGCGGTGCTATGCCTAATCAAAGAATAAACCACGGCAACATCTGTCTGATTTACCGCCGGAGCTTTTTGTCGGACAGGTCCCCATACACCGGGGTCGCCAGACCGAAGCCGCCGGACACGGTCAGGATCTGGCCGGTGATATAGGCGGCTTCGTCACTTGCCAGATACACTACCGCCGCCGCGATTTCCTCCGGCAGTCCCATCCGGCCAAGGGGAATATGCCGCAAAAACAGGCTCCGGAATTCCTCTGTCAGGTTTTTCTCCACTGCTTCTGTTGCAGTCATTCCCGGCAACACCGCATTACAACGAATTTTATTTTTTGCTTCATGGACTGCGATCAGCTTGGTCAGATAGTTGATCGCCGCCTTGCTGGTTCCGTAAGCCACCTGAGAAATGTCCGGGACGATGCCGCCTACTGAGGAAATGTTGATAATGCTGCCGCCTTGCTTTGCTGCCATATGCTTTGCCGCAGCCTGACTGGCCATAAAGACGCTTCGCAGGTTCAGGTTGATGGTATCCAAAAATGCAGAAGGTTCGGTATTTGAAAAATCCAGATCCTTACCGGGGTTGGAGGTGCCGAAATTGTTGACCAGCACGTCGATACCGCCCGCATCGTTCACCACATCTTCCACCATAGAAAGAAAGGTTTCCGGTTGCATCGCATTGTTGAATACGCATTTCACATTGCAGCCTTGCGCGTTCAGATTATCTGCGATTTTTTGTGCCCGTTCCAGATTTCTGGCCGCCATATAAACAATGGCACCTTCCTTTGCGCAGGCCTTCGCACAGGCAAGGCCGATACCCCGGGTGGATGCGGTGACTAATACGATCTTGTTTTTTAATCTCATATCGTTTCTCCTCTGCTACGAATCTTAGGCAAAAAGAATACGGCAGCGATGCCGGAAGCGATGCATATCAGCTCCGCAATTGCCAAGGAGTGAATGGATCGGACGGCGGCATCCGCCCCGGTTGCCCCGCCTGCGATCAGACCGGTGATCTGATTGGTAAACAACGGGACGAATACCGCCACGCCAAAGGGCGCAGCCAGATCCCGGAACAGCCCGTAGGTTCCGGTGCCTGCACCGGCTTCCTGTGGGGACAGCCCGGACAGTGCTACTTTCATGAATATCGTTCCGTTTCCACCCAGGCCAAAACCGAGAATACCCAAAGATGCCATCAGCAGCAGGATGGAGGTTGCTTCCGAGAAGAAAAATAAGATCCCGCAGCCGATGCCTGTCAGTAGCAGTGAGCCGATCAGTACGCGCTTTGGTTCAAACCGGTCTGCCAGCGGCCCCAAAAGCACGGCACCCAGCGACATTCCCACATACATCACAGAGATGGCATAGCCGGAGACCGCGGTGTTGTCCGGCTGCGTATAATTTACGAAAACGATGGTGTTGGTCATGTTTGCCTGCATCAGTCCCTGTGTCAGAAACAGCGCAAGGACGCTGAGCACAAAAGCGCTTCGTAACATAAATCTGCCGGGCAGGATGGGATTCTTTGCTTTTCTTTCGGCTGTGATCAAACCCGCCAAGCTGATGATGGCAGCAATCAGCACACCCAAGAATGCTTTTGATATCCAGCCAAAGTTCTGTCCGAAGGACGGAATGCACAGTACCAGACTAAAGAAGATCAGTACCAGCACTGCACCGCCCCCATCAAAGTTTTGCAATGGCCGTCTCTGGGAGTCCTGCTTCCCGATCGTCAATGCACAGGCGATAAAAGTGATGGTGCAGATGGCCACACATACCCACAGCATAGCACGCCAGCCATAGGCAGCGATAATAAGACCGCCCAGTGTCGGCCCAAGAATAACGGACGCGCTGGAGATCAGCATATACAAGGAAAACCCCTTCGCTGCCTGATTTTGCGGAAACTCTGTGACAATATAAGCCATGATCACGGGTGTCATGGCGGCAGTGCCGATGCCAACCACGAACCGGGCCACCATCATAAATACAAGGGAGTTTGACAGTGCCGACAGAACATTTCCCAATGTAAACACAGCGATCCCAGCAAGAAGTGTGGTCTTGCGCCCGATAACATCTCCCACCTTTCCCAAAATAGGAGCGCAGGCGGCGGTGGACATGGCCTGAGCCAGTGCTGTCCATGTGGTGTTATTGTAGGCAATTCCAATATCCTGCACAAAGGACGGACCAAGTACCGTAGAAAAACCGCCCACGATACCAATCAAGAAAGCAGCCAATGCGTATGGAATGAACCCCTTTTTGTATGCGTTGCTTTGCTCCATTTTTTCACTCCTTTTACGGTAGTATGCCCTGATGTGAGTACATTATTTGCGTTTTTCCGGACATACTTTCTTTAGAAGGAGGAAATGACATGAAGCAAACATTTTATATCTGCAAGTATTGCGGCAATATCGTTGCCATGATACGGGATGTCGGCGTTCCAATTATGTGTTGTGGTGAAAAAATGCACGAAATGATACCCGGCACAACGGAAGCTTCCGGTGAGAAGCATATCCCTGTTTACGAGATGGACGGTAATACCGTTCATGTCACAGTGGGGGCGGTGGAGCATCCCATGATCCGGGAACACTATATCGAGTGGATCTGCCTGGAATCCGAACATGGTATTCAGTATGCCCATCTGGATCCGGATGACAAGCCCAAAGCAAAGTTTGCCCTCTGTGAGGGCGATGAAGTCCGGGCGGTCTACGCATTCTGCAACCAACACGATCTTTGGAGGGATTAAGCTATGTCTATGATCAACAAGGAAATATCCGATTTTCGCACCTACGCGTTCCACGAGAACGATTTTAAATTTGTATCTAAGGAAGATATTCTCGGCAAGTGGAGCGTATTTTTCTTCTATCCCGCTGACTTCACCTTCGTCTGCCCTACAGAGCTGGAGGACCTGGCGGACAAGTACGAGCAGTTCCGGGCCATCGGCTGTGAGGTTTACTCCGTGTCCACAGACACCCATTTTGTCCACAAAGCATGGCACGATGCGTCCGATCGGATCAAGAAGATCAATTACCCCATGCTGGCCGACCCCACCCACAGTATCTCCAGAGACTTCGAGGTGCTGATTGAGTCCGATGGTCTGGCCGAGCGGGGCACCTTTATCATCAACCCCGAGGGCAAAATCGTGGGCTACGAGGTAACGGCCGGTAACGTGGGCAGAAACGCCGAAGAACTGCTGCGAAAGGTTCAGGCCTGTCAGTTCGTCCACGCCCATGGCGATCAGGTCTGTCCTGCCAACTGGACGCCCGGCGCGGAAACCCTGAAGCCCAGTCTCGATCTGGTCGGTCAGCTTTGATGGAAAACTTATATGATGTGATCGTGGTCGGCGGCGGCCCTGCGGGTTTAACTGCCGCCCTTTACCTTGCCCGGGCGAAATACCGGGTGCTTGTTTTCGAAAAGCTGCAGTTTGGCGGCCAGATCTCCATTACCAACGAGGTAGTCAATTATCCCGGCATTGAGCGGACCAGCGGCCAGGCACTTACGGATACGATGCAGAAGCAGGCAGCAGCATTTGGCGCAGAGTTTATGCTGGCGGAAGCGACCGCCTTTGACCTTTCCGGGGACATCAAGACGGTGCACACCAA
>JAGASJ010000006.1 GCA_017621795.1 Oscillospiraceae bacterium
GGCCAATTGGAATTCAGTCTTTCTGTAGATAAAAATGCACACACGATCCGGCTGCCTGCCGGTTTGGAGCTGGGTGGCTACACCTTGGCGGAAGATTTTATCTTCTACACCGATGCGAACGGCCATATAACGGAGGATAAAACACCGGAGAGCACAGATCCTACAGAACCTCCGACGACAGAGCCCACAGAACCTACAGAGCCCACAGAGCCCCCGACGATGGAACCGGATTCCTACGAGTTTTCCATCACCGGAGTAGCATCCGGTGTATACCGCAGCAATAACAGTGACTGGTATATTATTTTAAATACCGCTGATTCGGCTTTTGAGCTGGGAACAACTGTTGGCTGGGTTGCGCCGTTAACGGAAGGCGGTGCCAAGGTTTGGTTCCAGTCCAATGCCGCAATGGGACAAGGCGGCGGCAAGCTGATCTTCACGTTAGAGGCGAGCAAGGACGAGCATTCGGTAACCTTACCGGCAGGACTGGCGCTGGGTAATTATTTCCTCCGGGAAGACTTCACCTTCTACACACACCTTAGCGGTGCAGTGGATACGGTACGGCCTACAGTTCTGAAGCAGTGGGGTATGACCCTTGGCGACGATCTGGATATGAACTTCTCTGTATCGGTTAATGAAAGTGAAGTTGCCAGTACCTGTGTACAAGTATCCGTTGCAGACGAAACCGTCTTGCTTTATCCGGAAACGCTGGATCACGAAACCGGAAACTATATATTCTCTGTGGAGCTGGCAGCTGCACAGATGACCGAAACGGTTACCTTTACCTTGCTGGTGGGAGATTCGGTAAAAGAAACCAATACATACACGGCCAGCCAGTATGCAAGCTATATTCTCAGTAATGATCAGTTCAATGAGACGACTAAAAATCTCGTTCGGGCAATGCTTGTGTACGGTGCAAAGGCGCAAGCCTACTTCCGGTACAATACAGATGACTACGCCGATGCCGGTATTGAATACGAGCAGGCAGCTGTGCCCAGTGAGATCGCGCCCCCGACATTGACCGGTGCAGTGGATGGACTGAGATACTACGGCGCATCCATGCTGTTTGCCTCCAAGCACGCAGTTCGCTACTACTTTATCCTCTCTGACGGCGCCAACATTGCGGATTATACCTTCACGGCCGGAGAAGAGGTGTTGACCGCCAAAGCCAAGGACGGTATGTATTTTGTAGATGTGGCCGGGATCAATCCCCAGGATCTGGATCAGCCCATCCAAGTAACCGTTACCTGCGGTGAAAGTGCGTTGACGGTTGGCTACAGCGCGATGCACTACATTGTCAGAATGTTCGGTAGCAATACCGGCAGCGAGCTGCAGGCGTTGCTGCAGGCAATGTATACCTACCATCTGGCAGCCGAAGACTATGTCGTGGCAGCTTATAAACCCACATCTTTGACCGTGTCGCTTTATGATCCCCAGGAATCCGTGTATGGATTTACATTCAACACCAATGCAAAGCCTTTGAATACGGTGGTGCAGGTCAAAAAAGAAGGTACGGAAGAATGGAAGGAATACCCCGTTTCTTCTGTGAGCGCAACAACCTATAATGAAAATGATGTTGCTTTGAACTACTATATCTCCAAAGCGGAGGTGCAGTTAGAGAAAAACAGCAGCTATACCTACCGCATCTATGACAAAGAGATGAAGGTGGGTACAGAATATGCAACACTGACTGCCAAGGATCCTCAAACCGATTCCTTTACCTTTGTACACGTCAGCGATACACAGGAAGGCTCTACATATTTTAACCGCGTCCTTGCGCAGGTGACTGACCGTGCGGATTTCATACTCCATACGGGCGATGTGGTGCAAAATTCCAAGTACGAGTACGAGTGGACGGAGATGCTGGATGATAACTTTGCGTATCTTTCCCGTATTCCTGTAATGGCGATCTCCGGCAATCACGAGACGACCTATAATACAAGAGGCGTTGCGGAAACCTTTAAGCACTTTCATAACGCCATCCCCGCACAGGCTTCCACCAATCTGGGTTATTTCTACAGCTTCATTTACGGCGATGTGAAATTTATTATGCTCAACACCAATGATCTGACTGGCAATAAGCTCAAAGCTGAGCAGTATAATTGGCTTGTGAATGAACTGAAAACAAACACCTGCAAGTGGACCGTGGTAGCGCTGCACAATCCGATGTATTCCGCCGGAAGATACGGTTCGGACAGCACGAAAAATGAGATTGCCCTTGCCTTGCAGGAGCAGTTACGGGGACTTTTTGCCCAATACGGTGTGGATATTGTATTACAGGGACACGATCACGTTATTTCCAAAACAAAGCCGCTTGATGGCAACGGGATCGCCCTATCCGAAGTTATTGAAAATATGGATGGTGTGGAATATTCTGTTAATCCCGGCGGTGTTATTTATTTGATGAACGGTCCTGCCGGCAGTCAAACACGGGTGCCCTATGTAACAAATGATACGCGGTATGCGTATGCAGAAGGTTCTAAAGCAGCATCCTGGGCAGAACTTTCCTTTGAGGGGGATATCTTGACGGTTACTGTGAAATACCACGACGGAACGAACGAAAAAGTGTATCATACCTGGGGCATCAAAAAGGATGCATCCGATGTACCTGCTGTGCGTGTCTCCTCCGTGTATCCCTATGCAGATTTTGCAAAGGCATATCTGGAGGCAGAAGATCCCAATGTGTCCGATTATACCTGTGGCTCTGTGAATCCCAATGTAGATACGGTTATTTCTTGGAAAAGCAACAGCCAGGCTACCGGTTATACGGTTTTGCTGTCTACCGAAAAGGATTACAGCAATGCAAAAACCTATAATGTACCTGCCGAAAACTGCTCTGTGGCAGTGAACAACCTGCTCAAGGCGCAAACTTATTATGTAAAAGTTATGGCAGATGGTACTGTTGCGGCAGTGGAGACTTCCTTTACCACCACCGATCTGGGCCCCCGTGTGATGACGGTGGATGGCGTATACAATGTTCGGGATATGGGCGGCTATGTCACCGCATCCGGTAAGACCACCAAACAAGGCCTGATCTATCGTGGCGGCGCACTCAGCCCTTCCGCAGACTACCCCAATGTCCAGATCACCGAAGTCGGCATTGCGACGATGGCAGAAGAGATGGGCATTCGTACAGAAATCGATTTCCGAAATTCCACCGAGGCACTGGGCGTTACAGAAAGCCCTATCCCCGATGCAGAATTGATCTACTGCACACTGGGCGGATATGACTCCGGAATGATCGATTACGCAGAGTCCTACAAGAAGACTTTCCAGCTTCTGGCACGGCCTGAAAGCTATCCCGTTTATTACCATTGTACCGGCGGCGCTGACCGCACCGGAACGGTGTCCTATTTGTTGGGGGCGCTCCTTGGTATGGATGAGGCAGACCTGATCCGTGATTACGAATTTACAAGCTTCTCCATGTATGGCGAACGAAATTCTAAAACGACGAAATATGCCTTTGGCGCGATGTGTGCGTTGCTGGAAACCTATGAGGGTGCAACCCTTGCGGATAAGGCAGAGCAGTATCTGCTTTCTATCGGTGTTACAGAAGATGAGATATTCAACATCCGTGCCATTATGTTTGGTGAGGAGCCTAAAGAGCTGCCGGAAGATGGTGCGGACACACCGGAAGATGCTGTGCCGAATTTCTTCGATTATATGGTCAGCAAGGAAACCATCACCCTCAATAGCAGTATGACCTCGGTGACCTCCGATCTGGCAGTTGGCTACGGACAAACCGTGCGTATTCCGCTGGATACGCAAATCGTATCCACTGGCAGCGGCAGACTGTTGGTGTATATCGGCAGCTACGGCCTGAATATGCGGGGCAATTCCCTGCGGTTCCACATCAATGATGGCTCTGATACGGAGATAAAACCCCGACCCGACAGTACAGCATATATGATCTACAATAATTTCTTCGATGACGGCGGCTATATGGATCTGACGGTTACCTTGACAGATACCGGTGTGACCTTTGACATTGTGGCTGTAAACAGCCGCAGCAGCCAGACCTTCAGCTACACCTACGAAAATGTACGGATTGCCAATGACATCGCTTCTGCTGATGCCAAAATCACGGTAAAGATCGATCCGACCCAAGTCAGCGAAGTGATCCTTGCACCGTAAGAAGGGGTAGGGCATCATTTCCTTACCATCGAGGCCCTTTGATCCAAACAAAACCGGTTGAGCTTGTGCTCAACCGGTTTTTATAATTGCATAGATGATTAAATCGGAATTTCGTAATTGCACTTTATCAGGTTCCATCCGTCAATGCGGATGCTGCTTCCCTCCAAAGGATGCTCCAATGGTCGGGTTTCCACAAAAACATCTGTCACAGTGACTAAAAACTGACGGTTATCCTTTTGGACCAAATAAAAAGCCTTGTCTTTACTTTTTAGGCGGTCCAACGGATTTGACCGGCAATCGGCAGGGGTGTCGGCAAGCAGCTCCAAGCTGGCGGGATCCTGACGCCCAAGCAGAGGATAGATGGTTGCATCCGGGAATTTGTCCCGTACGACCCGATCTTTTTTGACTTTGCTGCAGCCGTAGCCATAAGTGGCAAGGTTATAGCTTTCCCGGATCACAGAATCCTTAGCAGTCTCTGCTTCATCCAGCAGATGGTCTACGCTGACATTCAGAAGTCTGGCCAAAACCTTCAGGTTTCCCACATCCGGCAGACCCTTATCGGTTTCCCATTTGGCGATGGCAGAACGGGAAACGGACATCTTTTCTGCCAATTGCTCCTGGGATAGGCAGCATTTTTTCCTGGCTTCTCTGATTTTTTCGCCTAAAGTCATTTATCTACCTCCTCTCGGCTCAGCTTTCACCATCTTACCGAATTTTTTACAAAAAATCAACCATATATCGCAATCGGTTCTGTTACGAACCGTAACGGCTACGGATAATCCCTTGACAGCATATCCTGGCGGTGCTATGATACTGGTAAATTATGAAAGAAAGGAGCAATTAAATATGTTGATGAACAGAAGGATTATTCATAGCGGAAGTATTGCTCCTTTGCGGTCAGTATAGGTGTTTTGTGCGCTTATTTACTGCGTTTACAAGGGTGCAGGCTTCTGCCTGCACCCTTTTTTTACGCCTAAGATCAATAAGAAATGGAGATCGAAAATGAAAAACAAGCAAACGATTTCATTGCTGTGGCGCTTTCTCAAAGGCGCCAAGCGTTACTTTCTCATAACCATCCTTGCAGCGGGCATAACCGCCCTGGCAGATATGCTCCAGCCTCAAATTATTCGTGCCGCTATTGACTGCGCTTTGGGCGGCAAAGAGGCGGATTTTCCCGCATTTGTGATGAATGCGGTGGACCGTATCGGAGGATTTGCCTACTTGGGACAGCATTTATGGATCATGGCCCTTGCTGTACTGATCGTGGCCTTGGTACAGGTGGTCTCTCAGTATACCTTTCGGGTGTTTAATACCAAGGCATCGGAAACATTGGTCAAAACGATGCGCGATCAGCTCTTTTCCCATATTCAGCATCTTCCATTCTCCTGGCACATGAAAAACCGCACAGGAGACATTATCCAGCGCTGCACCTCAGATATTGACACTACAAAAAACTTTCTGTCTGAACAACTCACTTCCGTTTTTCGCATCGCGTTGCTGCTCATTTTGTCCGTGGCGTTTATGTGTTCTATGCACCCGCTGCTTACTTTGATCGCAATGCTTCCCACGCCGGTGATCATCCTGTATTCCTTCCGTTTTCACAAGAAAATTCATGACGGATTTGAGAAATGTGACGAAAGCGAAGGAAAGCTTTCCGCTATGGCACAGGAAAATCTCACCGGTGTACGGGTGGTAAGAGCCTTTGGCCGGGAGCGAGCGGAAATTGAGAAATTTGAAAAACAAAATAATGACTATACGACCTTGTGGGAGAAAATGGGCAAGACCCTTTCCCGGTTTTGGAGCATCTCCGACATTCTCTCCGGCGTACAGGTGATGCTGGTGGTGATCTTTGGCGCGGTTTATTGTGTCCGTGGCAGTCTGCTGGAGGGGGAATATATCTCCTTTATCTCCTATAACGCGATGATGGTGTGGCCTATTCGTCAGTTGGGACGTATGATCTCCGAGCTAAGCAAAGCCGGCGTATCCATTGATCGGGTGGCCTACATTATGAATTCCCCCGTGGAGCAGGATGCGCCTGATGCCATAGATGCGCCTATGGACGGTGATATATGCTTTGACCATGTCAGCTTCGCCTACGAAAACAGTCCCGAAATTCTCCACGACATTCATTTTACAATGAAGGCGGGTACGACCTTGGGTATTTTGGGAGGCACCGGCAGCGGTAAATCCACGTTGATGCTGCTTCTTGACAAGCTGTATCCTTTGGAGGAAGGTTGCGGACGAATCACCATTGGCGGAACGGATATCCGCAAGATTCGCACCGGGCATTTGCGCCAAAATATTGGAATGGTGTTGCAGGAGCCGTACCTGTTCTCCCGTACCATCGCCGAAAATATTGGCATTACATCTCCCGAGCCGGATATGGAGGCCATCCGTGCCGCTGCGCAGGCAGCCGCGCTGGACGAGTCCATCAATTCCTTCACCGCCGGTTACGACACGATGGTAGGTGAGCGGGGTGTCACCCTTTCCGGCGGGCAAAAACAGCGTGCGGCCATTGCCCGTATGCTGGTAAATGATACGCCCATTATGATCTTTGACGATTCCTTGTCTGCGGTGGACACCGAAACCGATGCAAAAATTCGTCAGGCTATCGAAAAAAGGTTTGGAAAAGCCAGCGTAATTCTGATTTCACACAGAATCACAACGCTTTCCGCGGCAGACAAAATTATTGTACTGGATCGTGGCCGTATCGTTGAAGAAGGCACCCACGATACACTGAAGTCTGCCGGGGGAATCTATCAAAAAATTTACGAAGCCCAAAGCGGCATTCAGGAGGTGTGTCCGTAATGGCGGATCAGACGACCAAACATTTGAAATTCTTTGGTATTGGCAGGATCATTCCATACCTCTCCAAGGTCAATAAGCTCATATTTTTAATGGTCTTTTTCGGACTGACAGGCAGCCTGACGGATATTATCCTGCCGCTGTTCCAGCGCTATGCATTGGATCATTTTGTGGGGCAAGGTGCCTTTGATACCATTGCAATATTCACCGTTTTTTACCTGATGACGATCCTGATCGCTGCTGTATCCAATTACATCTCCTGTGCGCTGGCCATCATCATCGAAATGCGCACCAATCGAGAGCTGCGGCAGCTGGGGTTTAACCATCTGCAAACCTTGTCCTTCTCCTATTTTAATCAGAACAGTGTCGGATACATCCACGCCCGTCTTATGAGTGACACCTCCCGCATCGGTAGCTTGGTATCCTGGACGTTGGTGGACTGCGTTTGGCGTTTCAGTTATCTCATTGGTGCAATTGTGGTGATGATCGTTTTGAATGCGAAGCTGGCGGCAATGGTGCTGTCCATCCTTCCGTTGCTGACGGTACTGTATGCAATTTTTCAAAAACGGCTGATTACTGTAAATCGGCAGGTGCGGGAGATCAACGCCCAAATTACCGGCAATTATAACGAGGGCATCACCGGTGCGAAAACGATCAAATCACTGGGCATCGAGGAAAAAATCCAGTCCCGCTTCACAGAGGAAACCCAAAATATGCGAAAAAAGAGCATTCAGGCATCCCGTTTACGGGGTCTGTTTGCCGGCACGATGAATCTTGCATCCAGTGTTGCCCTGGCCATCGTGCTTTGGAAGGGCGGATATATTGCCACTGAGGAACTGGGGACGTTTTCTGTATTTATGTCTTATGCCCAGGGGATGATGGAGCCTCTGCGGTGGTTGGTGGACATCATCTCCGATCTGATCACTACCCAAGTCAATATTGAGCGCTTCACAAATCTGCTGGCGGTAAAATCCGATGTAGAGGATTCGCCGGAGGTTGTGGAGAAATACGGCGACATCCTTAACCCCAAAAAGGAGAACTGGGAAGAACTGCGAGGGGATATCGAATTTAAGGATGTAACCTTCCAATATCCGGACGGTGACGAGACGGTCCTGGAGCATTTCTCCTTAAAAGTACCCTTTGGTTCTCATCTTGCCATTGTGGGGGAGACCGGTGCAGGCAAATCCACCCTGGTGAATCTTGTCTGTCGGTTCTACGAGCCGACACAAGGCAGGGTGTTGATCGATGGCAGGGATGCCCGGGAACGTAGCCAGCTTTGGCTTCATTCTGCTATAGGCTATGTACTGCAAACGCCCCATCTGTTCTCAGGTACAGTGCGGGAAAATCTGCTGATGGGAAATCCTGACGCATCGGAGGACCAAATTTGGCAGGCTATTCACGCTGTTTCCGCGGATGATGTAATTGCCCATTTGGAAAAGGGCTTAGACACCGATGTGGGAGAGGGCGGCGACCTGCTTTCCACCGGCGAGAAGCAACTGATTTCCTTTGCACGGGCCATTTTGGCAGATCCGAAGATCCTGATACTGGACGAGGCTACGGCTTCCGTGGATACGCTCACAGAAGCAAAAATCCAAGCTGCACTTGAAGGTGTTACCGCAGGCCGAACTTCTTTAATGATTGCCCATCGGCTTTCTACCGTGCGGAATGCAGACATTATACTGGTGGTAAAAAACGGACGAATCGTGGAGCAAGGCTCCCACAGTGAGCTTTTAAAGCTGCAGGGCTATTATTATGAGCTGTATACCCGCCAATACGAAGAGGAAGCTACCGCAAAGATTCTTGCATAATTTTATCATCACACTAAAAAAACCCTTGAGGCCATTGACGAAAATGAGGGAAAGCAATACAATGGTCTCACAGAAAGGTTGGTGATATGAAGTGCATATACACATTATGCCGATCAAAAGCTTCCTCAGAAGCAGTATTGACCCCCATTGTTCCGCCGCGGTCATCAGCACATCGTCAGATGCCCACGAATTGAAAATCTCCTGTCCTTACATACTGGCCGAGTATATGGACCTGGATTATGAATCTCCCCGTTCCTTTTCGGTGGAGCAGGCAGATGGTTTTGCAGACTTTTTAAAGGCATTAAAAGAAAACACCACGGATTTATATGTCTGCTGTGACGCCGGAGAAAGCCGATCCCCGGCCATTGCCGCGGCAATTCATCGGTGGATGGCACAGAGCGATGCTTATATATGGGAAAGTCCGAAGTATCACCCCAATGTGCTGTGTTTTTGCCGTATGCTGGAGGCACTGAAAATGGATATTACTGATGAAGAGATCGACATTCTGATTCAGACCAACCAAAGCGCATTTAAGAAAGCGATTCAGCAGGCAAAGCAGGGTGGATGATGAAAATGCCCCCGGCCCTTTACAGGGGCTGGGGGCATCCTTATTGGTCAACGTGTTTTTCAGGATGATACAGGATGTACTCGAAGGTGTTTTCGGTCGTATCGTAGTGTGTCTCAAATTTGGTGTTCTTGATATACTGAAAACCGCATTTTTCAATGACCCGCTTGGATTGCGCATTGCGGTCAAAATGACCCACAATGATAAAGTCCAGCTTTTTCACACGGAACAGCCAGTCAATGACTGCCTTTACCGCTTCCGGCATCAAGCCCTGACCCCAGTATGCTTTGGACAGCACATACCCGATTTCGCGGCCCTGCAGCGCATCCAGCTCCGGGTAGTACGCTTCCCGGTACTGCTCAATACCCAGCGAGCCAATAACCTTCTCGTTGTGTTCCAGCGCAAAGGTCTTTTTGTCGTTTATGAAGCGCTCTAAAATCATTTTGGATTCCTCTATATTGCGATGAGGATTCCAGCCTGCCATCTGACCGACCCCGTCCACACGTGCATACTCGTACAGATCGTATAGATCCGATTCCTTCCAGGGCCGCAAGGTAAGACGATCTGTGGTCAGTACAGTGCCCGTGATGTCAATTTGACTGTTCATTTTCTTACCTCCTAAATATTAAAAAGCAGTGCAAACAGAAACACTTGTTTCGGCTTGCACTGCATCTTTTTACAATCTTCGCTTTCGAATGATCTTAAAAAGCGTATGACAATGTAAGCCCGACCGCATGCTGAGGCATACCGTTACCGGACTGGATATCCACCGCATTGAAGCAAAATGCGAACATTGTCAGCGCTCCTTCCTTATGTTTTATGCGATTATACACCCTGTAATATTCGTTGTCAACATCATTCTTGCTTATATTTGTTGACTCGGTTGAACAATGCCAAAAGCGGAGGGTCGAACCCTCCGCTTTTTCTGAAATCATAGTCGCTTTTTGCGCCACGTTTTTATAGACTTGCTTTTCTTGATCTGCATCTTCCTGAGTTCTTCCGGCTCGCAGTTCCAGCATTGTTCAGCTTCATACCACCTTCGTGTATCCGAATCCAAGATACCAATACAGGTCAAAGGATACTTTTCGTTCATAGGCAACTCTTTCTATCACAGCACATAATCGGCAGCATTGATGACCTTAGTCTCCAGTGCGCCAGTAATTCCGCCCATGGCATTCTTCAGCATATCACCAATACCCATTCCGTCCTCGCCCTCTGCGGTACCAATGGATCCGCAATCTGTACAGATCATGGTTACTGCATCTTCCAGATCCTCACAGCACTTCACAACACCGCAATCCTCAATATGCAGTCGTTCTACGATCAGCTCCTTGGGAATATCGTCCGCAATCTTAACAATACCGCAGTCGCAGACATCAATGCCCAGAGGCTGATGCTCCAACATCCATTTGGTGATCTTTACGACAGGCTTATCCTCCAGAGTTGCTCCCTTGGGCTTGGCAAGCTTCACTTCGCCGGAGATTTCTGTAATCACCGCTACCAGCTTTTCCTTGAGATCCTGGGGTACTTTCGCATCACCACGAATATTGAGGTATTTCAGTTCGTCCAAAGCATCCGCATTCTCGGGTACAGTCACATCCCCGATCACATACAGCTGCTTGCCGTAGCGGCGCAGGGTGTCTTCGTCCAAGGTGATATCATCCAACACGACAGCAGTGCCGTCCGGAACGATAATAATCTCTGTTCTTTCATCGATCATATCGATGAGAGACTCCACCTTGGACTGGGAAATAATTGCTTCCTTGGTGCTGAAGGTCACGCCCTTAGCCTTCAGCGTATCTGTGTCCAGCTCAGGGTCAACCATGATCATCCGGCGGCCGGACCAGTACAGGCTGTTCTTTGCCCGGAGCGCAAACAGTTTGTCAATAACTGCACTACGCTTCAGCACAATCGCGCCATCGGGATAACAGGTGGTAGAGCCATTTACATTTACACCATTGAGGAGTGCATAAATGCTTTCCGGGCAGGTAAGGCTGCCGTTAATGGTCATACCCACACACTGGGCCAGCTGCTGTTGAGTATCAGGACCGATGGTAAGGGCACCATTGACTACCATATAGTATTTTGAGGTAGGTACGACATCGCCGCTCTTGATCTCGCTGCTGCCGTTGATAGTACGCAGATCAACGTCTCCCTCAATTTCCAGAACATTGGCGCAGTTCAGGGTAAAGGGCAGCTTATTCATTACTGCTTTTGCGTTGGGGCTTGTCAGTACCATGGCACAGTTAATAGTAATTTGCTCGTAGTGAGCGTAGTTTTCTTCCAGTGCATTTCTTGCATCGCAGGTTGCGCAGTTGATCATCAGTTTCTTTGCCATAATCGTTTCCTCCATTATCTTTCAAGGTTTTGTTTTAAGAATTTTCGGCAGCGGGACAGCTTTGAGCGAATCGTTCCTGGCGGGAGATTCATCATTTGAGCGATTTCTTCAGCTGAGTAGCCGTCAAAGTACCGGAGTTGAAAAATCGCTCTATCTTGCGGATTGATGCTCTGAAGCAGCATAGCATTTTCAATTTCCTGCATTCCCGGATCATCTATGTATTCAGGCTGCCAATTCTGCTCATATTCACTTTCCAGAACGGCCCGACGGTAGCGATCAAAGAACAGGTTTTTGAAGGTTCGGAAAAGCCACGCCCGCTGCTTGCTGGGGGACAAATCCGCTACGGTTTCTGTATTCATGAGCGCTTTCACAAAGGTTTCCTGTACGAGATCTTCCGCAAGTTCCTTGCTTCCGCTCATGCGGGTCCCATAGGCCACAAGTTCTTTGTAGTGGTCTTCATAAAGTTCTTCCCACAAAGGTTTTGTCCCCCCTTTCTGCATGGATAACGAATGACGAAGGCAAAGTGTTGCATCGCCAGAATAAATTTTCAAAAAGTATTTTCCATAGTAATGGGGCCGTAGCACTTTTGCATTTTGCTACGGCCCTTTAATTCAGCTTATATGTGCGAAAGTTGAGCCTAGTCTTACATCAAAGCCCAGAACCTGATACATTCCCTCATCGCAGGGAGCGCAGGTGACAGTCAGACTGGCAAGACCGTTTTCTTTACTCCATTTCCGCGCCGCCTTTACCAGCAACCGGGCTATGCCATTCTTGCGAAACACTGGTTCAATGTAGAAATCATCGAATACACCGGTATCGGTACAGGCAAAGGTGGAGAAGCACTTCGCCACACTACACATTCCCACAGCACGGTATCCCCGTTTCGCTACAAAGAATGTGATCTTGCCGTCCCGGATTGCATGGGCAAGCTGCTCCTGGGTAAACCCGGATTCTTTGCGAAGCCTGCGGATACTTTCACCTAATCGTATCTCCATATACGTTGCTCCTTTGCTGCTTGGTGCTTTTATTATATCACCAACAGTCTAAAAGTCCACGGATTGATAGTAAAATTGGTTTAAAAACTTTTTGACCAACAGTAAAAAAACGGCGGCCTGGATTTCTCCAGGCCGCCGCCAGTTGTTATACTTTGTAAGAGAAAGTCAATCCATCGTATTTTTGTCCGTCAACCTCTCGTGTGCCCACGTTGCGGTTACACTCCACAAAACCGAGCTTTTCGGCACAGCGAATCATCCGGGTGTTGCCGGACCAGGTCTGAGTATAAAGCTCGTTTACGCCGTTTTCAAAGAAGTAGTGCATAAAGGCACGGAGCGCATTTGTGCCGATACCGTTGCCCCAAACATCACTTTCGCAAATGTCAATGCCAACGGCACGATAAACGGTCTGACCGTCTTTGATCTCGCCGATCCATTCGTAGTTCTCGTCAATGGGGTAGGAGCTTACCCAACCAATGTGTCTACCATCCCATTCAATTTCAAACTTCCAGCGGCGAACATCATCGGAAAGATCTTTCACGGACTCATAGTATTCACGCCAAGACTTCTGCTCGGTTTCTTCGTCCGATTCGATAGGCTCCCACGGTGCATCAGTATTTGACCACTGTGTTTCTGTAGTAAACCAACGCACGTAGTCTTCAATATCAGACTCGATCATATCCCGCAGGATGATGTTCTCAAATCTGATTTCCATTTTCCATCACTTCTTTCACAATTGCATCCAAATCTGTTTCGCCGGATACAATATGCAGGTCATACTGCTCTGCATCAAAACAGCCGTGCTTCTTTTCCAGCATAGCGGCCACGGGAGCGGGAAGATTTCCGTGCATCCGCTGGGCAAACCGGGACTTGATCAGGTCCAGATCTGCCGTTACAAGGATACGCAGAGCCCCCTCCGGCAACAGCGGAAGATGCTCCTTCTCGGAGATCACATAAATGATGTTTTCGCCGTTTACTGCGGCAGTCAGCTTCTTTTGGAACATTACTTTCGCGATGTTCTCATTCTTCGCAAGGCGCAGATAGTCCTTCCCGGTAAATACTTCGCAAGGAAAGCTGGCGGCAATCTTCTCCGCAAGGGTAGACTTGCCGGTACAGCTTTCGCCAAAAATTCCGATGACCATAGGTTATCCTCTCTATTATATAATGGATGTACTACCATCTAATTGTGCTTTCAGCTTTTCGTAGAATTGGATGTAGAAATCCAGCCGCCCAAGCCACATCTTTTTTGCTGTAGCTGTACCCAGCTTTATTTCTTTGTATTTGGTCAGGCGGTCAATGGTGGAAGCGACCGTTTCCCGCTTGTCTGCCAAATTCATTTCGCTGAACTTGAGATATTCCAAGGTTTCATAGATGCGGTAGGCATCAAAACGGTCGATGTTATCCGCGTCACCCACAGTTTCGCAGAAGGGTGTCCGTTCCCACTGAAAATCTGCTTCGTCGTCCACGTGGATGGCAATGCCGTAGCAAATCTCATTGATCGCATCGGCAGGCAGACCAAGGCTTTCAAGGAAAGGCCTTGCAATGGCGGCACTGCGGCGACCGTGATTCATTCGATCCTGGCGAGTCACCATTTCCTCGCAATAGGAAATGTCGTGCAGCAGACCTGCGATCACGGCATAGGTCACATCAAATCCTTCCGCTTCTGCAATCGCCTTTGCGATGTTTGCCACACGGTAGGAATGCTCCAAGCGATAATCCCGGTCAGCGGGATTGGCCTGCAGATAGCTGCTTGCGGCAAAAGTGTCCTTTAAAAAGGCTTCTGTTTTTTTAATGCTTTCTGTATGCATCTTCAGTTCCTCACGGTTGCAATAATTTTTTGCAGGCATCAAAGGTGTTTGGGAATAAATAGTCCTTCAGTTCCTCTGCAGTCACCCATTTGAGCTGATCGATTTCGCCTTCGCGCACCTTGGGCGTGCCCTCGACCTGCCCCAGGAAGAAAACGACCTGTTTTCGGGCAAACTTGGAGATCGGGTATTCGATCGTGGCGGTCCTGCGGGTATCCAGGGTGGCCGTCATACCGGTTTCCTCGTATAACTCCCGCAGTGCTGTTTCGGTGTCGGATTCTCCTGCCTCAATATGTCCTTTTGGGAGACTCCAGCATTTAGAACGGCTTTCAAGGACCAGTAGAAATTCCTGTCTGCCGTTTGTGATTCGGTAGGGAAGTACACCGCAGGATTTTTCAAAACAGGATATGATCTGCACAGAAAAATACTGTTCCTGAAAGTGCACAGCTTCCGCGATTTGCCCCTGATGATAAACTGCACCTGCGGGTGCGACCACCAGCTTGTCCTCACGGTCGTCCTTTCGGCGAATCGCGCCGATCACCTGCCCGTCAAACTCAGTGATCGGGCCGTCTATTCCAAGTATGTAAGCGTCCTGTTCCTCACCGTCACCGGCGATCAACCCCGGAATGTATCCATAGTTGATGGGGTACACAATGTCCCCGTGACGGTAACCCACAGGACGATCCACCACAATATGCACCGATTTCCCTATATGATCCTGTATGATTTGATTTTTTAAGTCTGTGTCTTTATGCATGGATATCCTCTAATGTTCGTTATCGAAATTCGATTTTCCCCATATCCGTCCAATACCTGTTTGCAGATTCAATGATTCTGTCGGCATCATATTTGCCGAACATCGTTACAGTTAACTTTCTGTTTTTCATATTCCACCAACCGGCGACAGTGCCGTCCATCAGGATTGCCGGACGGACGATCCCCGCAAGATTAAAGATGTCACGAATGTGCTCCTTGGGCAGAAAAAGGCTCTGCGTTTTCTCATATCCCAGCATCAGCTGGTCAAAGCCTGCAAGGAACAGACAATCCGGAAGCGCGCCATCAGCCGATCCTTGATCAATGTAAAAATAGGTTTTACCGTCCAATACCGCTTCCGAAACAGGAAGCGCTTTCAGCCATACCTTCACATTTGCCTGTGTTGTATTAAAGAAATAAGCGGCGTCTTTGATTGTAGCAGGGCCAAAGTGGGTGAAATAACGGCGTACAAGCTCTAACCGGGCAGGTGCTTCTGCCATCGGCTCAAAAGCGGGGCAAAGCTGATATGCCTTCTTTTCCTGAACCTTGTGGCAAAGCCGCCCTGTTTCACACAGCGCGCGGATCAAGCCGCCCCAGGGGTCAAACAGGCTTTTGCCTTCGTTGTCACTCATGCCGGCTTTCTCGCATACTTTTTTCAAAGCCTCCCGTTCATCCATTCCTTGAGCAACAGCATCTACAAGCAGGTCTGCAAAATAGGCTTTTCGCTCTGCGCTGATATAGGTATCGGATTCCATCGTATCCACAGGCCGCAGAAAGTGTGTTCTTCCTTCGTGCAGAAAAAGCGGCAGATCCTCTACAGAAAACAGATGCATCGTACCACGGTTTGTCCAGCTCTTCACAAGCCCGTCTGTATGTACTTCGTCTGCGCGAATCGCAAGGGCGTGTAAGGCGTGATTTAGAAACTGTGCCTGCAATCCGCACAGATCCTTTACCACTGTTTGCGTATCCGCAGGCATCAAAAGATGCTGAGCACGCAGCCTGCGCAGCTTTATCTCCTCAAGAGTCATATAGCGCTCCTTTTGCCGGTTTTGTATTTTCCCGTTAAGTTCTCCGACAGATCATATTCTGATTTCTGTCTGTTCATTTGGAAAAATACCCACGAATGGCCTGCATCCGTTCCATTTGCGGAACACTGAAGGGACAGCGGCTGTCACAGTGACCGCATTGCAGGCAGGCGTCCGCCTTGACGGTCAGCTTGGTATAGTGGTTGGCGGCGATCTCGTCGCCGGCCTGTGCCAGGTCGTAATATTTGTTTACAAGACCGATGTCAATGCCTGCGGGGCAGGGCTGGCAGTGGTTGCAGTAGACGCAGGTGCCGGTAATGGTGTCGGCAGTGAAGGTGCCAATAACGGAATAATCTTTTTCTTCGTCGGTTGCATTCAGAAACTTCAGTACCTGGTCCAAGTGCTCCATTGTCTGCACACCGGGTACAGCCGTCAACACGCCGGGGCGGTCAATGGCGTACTGCAAACACTGGGTGTGGGTCAAAGCCTGACCGAAAGGGGAGTGCTCCGCGCTGAGCAGCTGACCTGCAAAAAAGGGCTTCATAACGGAGATGCCCACACCCTCCTTGGCACACCGCCGGAACAGTGCGATGCGCTCCTGTACCGAGCCGATGCCGTACTCGTCGCCCTTTTCAAAATCGTAGGCGGGGTTGATGGAAAACATCATCATATCTATTAGACCGGTATCCAAAATGCGGTTTGCCACACTGGGGGTATGGGAGGAAAAGCCGATATGGCGCACGATGCCCTTGCTTTTTAGCTCCCGGATGTAGTCTAAAACACCGATTTTACATAGCTTATCAAAATCCTCATCCTCGTCCACACAGTGCAGGAAGCCAAAATCCACATAGTCCGTGCCTAATTGTTCCAGCTCCCAAAGGAAGGTTTTTTTGATGGTTTCAAAATCCCGGCACCAGCCGTATTCACCCTTTTCGTCGTATACCGCGCCGAAGTGGACCTGCAAAAACACCTGCTCCCGACGTCCGGCAATGGCTCTGCCAACAGGGGCATAGGTAGCGCCGGCGGTACACAGATCGAAAAAGTTGATGCCGTGGTCTATGGCCTTGCGGATGATGGCCTCGATCTCATCTACCGGGGTCGTGCCAATGCCACCGAGCCCTAAACCGATAACACTGAATTTTTCGTTTTCATTTCCGTGGGGAAGTTTTCTGTATTCCATAAGGATGCTCCTTGTCTGCAGCGAATATCTTTGCTTCTATTTTACCTTTTTTATGCGCAAATGTAAATGGTTAAAACAGAAAGAGTGAAAAAGCGATGCACAACAAAGGTTGCATTTACTTAAGAAAGCCTTTGATGTGTTCATTAGCACAAAGAAAACTAATCAGGACTTCCCAGTAAAGTGACCATCATAAGCCCATTGCGTTCCCGCTTGTGTGCATATTCAACTAAATTCCGTGCGTTGCTGGCCGGGTGCCAAGCATTGGCAATCAGATAATCCACATGATCGACCATATAACGATTTGCGCGAACGATGGCGATCCTGCGGGGCACGGTCTCCATTCCCGGTGGATAATAGGTATTATCAAATCCGGGCGGTGTCTCAATCGGTCGTTCAGCAGGATGATAGGGGATGAGCAGGGATAAAGTTATTTTGGGGTATTTTTGCTTTAATGAAATAACAGCCCTGGCAGCCAAATGATCAAAATTCCCATACCTGCCGACAATAAACGCTGTTACACCATACTCGGATATATGCTTTTCAACAGTTTGGATGAGTATGGGCAGCAATTTGCTGGATGTTTCCCTATGACCGATCAGGAAGCAGCTTTTTCCTTCCATATTTTCACACGCCTTTACTTGTACATATCGTAGAAATTATACGACATAAATTATTAAAATGCAACGATTTGTCAAAGTATAATTAACGAAGAATGCAAGTAAAGGAGTGAGCATTATGAAAGACATTCTTGCAACGATCACAAAATACCGTGAAGAAAGAGGTTGGACAGAGTATCAGTTAGCTGAACATTCCGGCCTGCCCCAGTCTACCATCTCCTCCTGGTATCGCAAAAATATGATTCCCACCATTTCGTCGCTGGAAAAAATATGCAGTGCATTTGGCATTACATTGTCTCAGCTGTTTGCAGAGGGAGATGCGGCGGTCTCTCTGACTGCTCCCCAAAAGAAGCTTTTGGACCGCTGGAGCAGACTTAGTGAGGAACAGCAAAACGCGGTATTCTTGCTGATAGATAAAATGTGATCATATAGAATATATCTGCACGAAAAAGGGCTTTTGATCTGTGTTTACCAGACCAAAAGCCCTTTTTATGTTTATTTGCCTCTCCAGGTGTTGCGGGAGAGCAGGACCAAAATGGGGAAGATCTCCAATCTGCCTGCCAGCATATCCACGATCAGCACCAGCTTGGAGGCTGCGCTGTATACGCCATAGTTTGCCATCGGGCCCACTGCTTCCAATCCGGGGCCGATGTTATTGAAGCAGGCCAGCACCGCAGAGATGTTGGTGCCGGTGGAGAAGTTGTCCAGCGACAAAATAAGGAAGCTCAGCACAATAATAATGACATAGGCGGACAAAAAGGCGTTGGTGTTGTCCAGTACCTTTTCCTCCACGGGGCGTCCGTTGTTGCGCACCACCATCACCTTGCGGGGATTGAGGATCTGGCGAATATTCCGCCGCAGACTCTTGAAAAGCAGCAGCACACGGGCCACCTTAATGCCGCCGCCGGTAGAGCCGGCACAGGCACCCACCATCATCAGCATCAGCAAGATGCCCTTGGAAAAGCTGGGCCATTGGTCAAAATCGGTGGTGGAGAAGCCGGTAGTGGTCATGATAGAGGATACCTGAAAAGCGCTGTGCTTCAGGGTCTCCCCAATAGAGCCGTACAGATCATAAATATTAAACGCGATCAGCACCACAGACACGAAAGCAATTCCAAAATACAGCCGCAGCTCTTCGTCCCGGAATACTCCCCGAATCTGTTTTAAAAGCAGAAGGTAGTAGCAGCTGAAATTGATGCCGAACAGGAACATAAATATGGCAGTGACCCACTGAATATAGGAGCTGTAGCCCCCTAAGGAATCGTTTTTAACGCCGAAGCCGCCGGTACCGGCAGTGCCGAAGGCGGTGCAAACCGCTTCCAGCAGGTTCATCCCGCCAAGCAGCAGAAAGACGAGATTTAAAACCGTCAGTGCCATATAGATGCCGTAGAGAATAATGGCGGTCTGCTTCATTTTGGGCACCAGCTTGCCCACATCCGGTCCGGGGCTTTCTGCCCGCATCAGATGCATGGTAAAGCCCTTGCCCCGTTCACCGCCGGTGGAGATGGCCAGCAGAAAGACCAGAACGCCCATGCCGCCAACCCAGTGGGTAAAGCTGCGCCAATATAAAAGCCCTTTGGGCAGTGCCTCCACGTCGGAAAGGATGGATGCGCCGGTGGTTGTAAAGCCGGAGACGGTCTCAAAAAGGGCGTCCACAAAATGAGGGATACAGCCGGAGAATACAAAGGGCAGGCAGCCGAGTATACTCATCATAATCCAGCTGACGCCTACACACACCAGGCCGTCACGGGGACCGAATTGCCGCTTGGCCTTTCGGCAAAGCAGGTATAAAAACCCCGAGAAGGCGAGAATGATCGCCAAAGCGTACAAAAAGCCCTTAATGGCGGCAGTTTCATTTGAAAACAAGCTGATCATCAGCGCCGGGAGCATAAAGACCCCTTCAATAGCGATCAGCTGGGCGATAAATCGCCCGGTCATTTTATAATTCATAAGAAACCTCAGGCGAAAATATCGTTGACGTTGTGCAAAATACCCCGTCCGCTGGTAACGACCACAATGGTGTCACCGGGCACAAATACCGACAGACCGTTGGGCACCTGGGTGTTTGCACCGTGGGTGATGCTGGAAATCAGCACATTGGGCTTGAGCTTTATATCCTTCAGCGTCTTCCCACAATGGCGGGTAGCGTCGTCCACCAAAAATTCCACAGCCTCCACCTGCCCGTCGGCGATGGCGTGGACGGAGATGGCGGCACCGGTTTGGTTTTGCATTGCACGGACGTACTGCACGATATTATTACAGCACAGCTCGCGGGGGGTAATGATACTGCCCAAAGCCATACTGTCTGCCAGTGCGCTGTTTTCGGCGTGGCTGAGCTTGGTGATGATCTGCTTTACACCCCGACTGCCGGCATACAGGGAGATGATCATATTGGTTTCATCTGTGCCGGTCAGGGTGATCACACTGTCCATATCCGCGATACCCTGTTCTTCCAGGATGGTGTGGGAACTGCAGTCACCGTGAATAACCGTGGCGTTGGGCAGATCCTTTGCCAGCCGCACACACTGCTGACGGTCCTTTTCCAGCAGATACACAGAGATGTTGTCATCGGCCAAAAGACTGGTCAGGTAATAGCTGACGCGGCCGCCGCCGCAAATCAGGATCTTCTTAGCCTTTTTCGGTACGATGCCCAGGTTTTTCAGGAGCACTTCCAGATTGGAGGTGGGGGCGGTAACAAAGATGCGGTCGCCCTCCTGAAGGACGAAGTTGCCGCTGGGGGCAACGGCGTTGCCGGCACGCAAAACGGCGCATACCAGCACGCGGCATTTGATCACGTTGCCCATTTCGCTCAGAGGCAGATTGCACAGCTTGCTGCTGGCGTCTATACGCAGTTCTACGATTTCTGCCCGCCCCTTGGCAAAGGACTCGCGGCGAAGAAAGCCGGGGAATTTCAAAAGCCGTTCGATTTCCATTGCGGCCTGCTTTTCGGGATTCACCGTCATAGAAAGAGGGAATACATCCCGCATCGTCATAATTTGGTCGGCATATTCCGGGGTGCGGATACGGGCAATGGTATGCAGATTGGGATTCAGGCCGTGGGCGGTCATACAGCACAGCAGGTTTACCTCGTCCATGGCGGTGACGGCGATCAGCAGATCCGCTTCGTCTACGGAGGCATTCAAAAGAACCTCCTTGGAGGCACAGTTTCCGGATACAGCCATAGCGTCATACTGCTCTACAGAATGATCCAAAACGTGATTGTTGCTGTCGATCATTGTCAGGTTGTGCCCTTCGGCAGAGAGCTGGTGCGCCAGTGTTTGACCAACCTTGCCGCCACCTGCAATAATAATATTCATAGCGAAATACTCCTTCGTGATCTTTGTAATAAAAAGGACGGTGCGTAGCTCCTTGTTATTACCATACTGTGGAGGTTGCTTACGGCTCCCCTGTAGGGGAGCTGGCATATTGCCGTTTTTAGGCAATATGACTGAGGGGTTTACAGACCTATAAGTATATAATAGACGGAGACTCCGTTAACCCCTCCGTCTCGCCTTACGGCGAGCCACCTCCCCTACAGGGGAGGCGCTGCGGACGTTCCTTCATAACAATGATGTATGGTTTAGCCTTAACAAGATAGTGGTTTACAGATCTTGCCCATTCGGTTAAATGGCTTCTACGTAGGAAACGCCATCCATCCCTAAAAGCAGCTTTAAAATATCCGCAAGGGGTATACGACTCTTCAGCTCGATGTTGGCAGTGTAGGCGCGGGTGCCGCTTTCCACATCTGCACCCACTTCCTTCTGAAGATCGCAGATCTCAATACCCTGCTGGCGGATCTGCCGCAGAAAATCTCCCAAAGAGCCATCGGAGGACAGCTCAAAATAAATATCCAGGGATTTGGTGCTGCGGTGCATTTTGCTGTCCATCTTCTGCATCAGGGTCATGATCAGCAAAACGGCGGCCGTGCCAATAAAGGCGGCCTCATAAAAGCCGATTCCAATGGCCAAACCTACCCCTGCCGAGGCCCACAGACCGGCGGCGGTGGTCAGTCCCTTGATTTGATGGCGGCGGGTCACAATGATGGTACCTGCGCCTAAAAAGCCGATACCGCTGACCACCTGTGCGCCCATACGTACCGGGTCACCCATGTGCCCGTTTGTTTGGAAGATGTACTGATTGGTCAGCATGATCAGGCAGGAGCCAACGCAAACCAGCATATAAGTACGCAGTCCTGCGGCGCGGTTTTTCAGGCCTCGCTCCCAACCCATTGCGCCGCCTAAAATCACAGCGGCCAGGATGCGCAGGGCAACAGCCCAATAAGTAATTTCTCGCAATTGCATAAAATCACTCCTTTAATCCATTTTATGGGGAATAACCCTGTTTATTTCAAATTACTTTGACAGGATCTGTTTTTCTCTGGACTGACAGGAAAACAGTAAAACCTGCTTGCCGTCAGATTCCTTTTTCAAAAGCTCCAGTGCCTTTTTGAGACGGGCATCGTCAAACCGAACAAAGGCATCGTCCAGCACCAGGGGTGCCTCCGGGGTCAGTGCTTGGGCAACTGCCAGCCGCAGTGCGAAATAAAGCTGATCGGCAGTGCCATCGGAGCGCCACTGTACGCCGTGGGTCACATCCTCCTCACGGGCGGCAGTGAACAGGGAAAAGTCGTCGCTGATGGTGAGCTTTTCGTACCGACCGTCAGTGAGGAAGGCAAAATACTCCTGGGCCTGCTTGCTGATACGGGGGGCGAATTTGCGCTGCAGTGCGGAAGATGCCTGATACAGTGCCTCCTGTGCCAGCTCCAAAGCCTTGTAGTACTCCTCTAATCGGGCAATGCGGAGATTTGCCTGCTCCAGCCTTGCACGAATGGCCTGTTCGCTGCCCAGGCTTTCCGCCTGACCGAGGCATTGTCCCAGCTTCAGCTGGGATTGCTTCAGATCAAAGCCGGCAGATTCCAGGGCGCGGTCGGTCTCTTCCCGGGAAAGGGTCAGACTGTCCGGCAGTGCCGCGGGCGCAGGGGTGGAGACCACGGCACAAAGACCGTCATAATGCTTTTGTGCCTGCTGCAGCACCTGCTGTTGCGCCTCGTATGTATTGTGCACCTGCAAAATATGGGAAAAGTGTGCCGTGTAAGCTTCCGGTGTTCGGTCACCGCAAAGCTGGCTGATGGCATTTTGCAGCGCGTCTTTTTCTGCCGTCAATGCGGCGCGGCTTTTCTCGTACTGTGCCAGCTCCTCCTGATAGGTCTGCACCTGCCGGGCGTACTGCTCAGCATCGCTGATCCAGCGGTCTGAGGAAAGTGCCGGATATTTTTCTGCAATTTTCCGTAATGCTTTTTGCTTTTTCTTTGCGCCTACAGAAGAAGAAACCAGCCCGTAGGCAAGGCCGATGACTACCAGTGCGCCGCAGCCGATCCACAGCCAAATGGGGACAGGATTTAAAAGCGCCATACCCACCGCACCGCCAAGGATGGCAATGGCGGCAAGCAATGCAAACACAAGATAGCCGGTCTTTTCCTTTTTGGCACCCATCAGGGCGTTGTAGCGCTGGGTGTCCTTTTGGGCGTTCTCCAAGGCCTGCGCAGGGGAAAGACCTGTAAACGGCACAGGCACCTCCGGCTGAATGGGGGGTGCGGTGAGGGAAGACAGGCGGGCATTTAATGCGATCTGCCTGTTTTCCAAAGCCTCCAGCTTGCCCAAAGCATCTGCCGCGGCTTCTTTTTCGGGAAGCTGACTGCAGGTGCTCTGCAGCTTCTGCAGCTGTGCGGTGAGGGCATCGCACTGGGCCTTTGCCTCCTCGATCTTGGCGTGCCCCTGTTGAGCGTTTTCGTAACGCAAAGCGGCGGCGTGATTTTCCAGATCTCGGATCTGCCGTTCCAAATTCTTCTGCAGGATCCGCTGTTGGGTGATTTCCTGTTCCAGTGCTTTCAAACGGTCCAGCTTTTCCTGCAAAAGTGCCTGCTCCTGTTCTGCCTGGGGAAGCAGACCGGACCGATTAAAGCGGCATTTGTTTTTTAGATCCCGCAAGTGCTTACCCAAGGTGTCGGCAGCACAGCTTTCGTCACCGCTGGTCACCAGGCTGTTGAGACGGCGGCGCAGAGAGTCGTCCTGAGTCACAGGCATATCCTGCAGACGGATAAAGCCGGCGCGGGTAAATACACTGCGCTCCACGCCCAAAAGCTGCTGGCCGCAGTTGGCAGCAGTAAGCTCCGGTACAGGCAGACCGCTATGGGTCTCGTACGCCTTAAATTCACCAAAGGGGATACGGGGTTTGCCGGAACGTTCAATGGTGATGTCTCTGCCGTTCCAGTTCAGCTCCATTCTGCCGGACATGGCCGCGCCGGACCAGGGCGCATAGCGCTCCTTGTCGGCCAGCACAGAGCCACCGGCCCGCTGACGGGTATCAATACCGTAGAGCATCGCGGTAATAAAGGCACACCAGGTGCTTTTGCCCCATTCGTTGGGGGCTTCAATAATGTTGAGCCCTTCTTCAAAATGGAGCGTTTCGTGCTGTAATTTACCGAAGGTGGCGGTCATTGAGTAGATTTTCACGGCAGCTTCACCTCCTGACCGTCCAAGATCTGACGGGCGATTCGTGCCGCCAATTTGGCACGTTCCTGCTTTGCGGGATTTTCGTCCTGAGATGCCTGCTGCAGCATGGAGAAGAAAACACCCTCCAAGCTGTCTTCATCAGCAGTGCCCCACAAATCCTGTTCCGGCAGGGTGTTATCCCGCAGGGTCAGATGGGGAATGTGAGAAAAAGCGCTGTAAAGACTGTCTAAATCAATAGGCGGGCAGTAGCCGGTAAAGGTCACCCGATAAAAATCCTGGGATTCCAGGGCGGGCAAAACGTTTGCAAGTGCACCGTGGGCGCTTTCCCCGACCACCACCTCCTCGTCGTAAAAGCGGGGAGTGTCGATGGGCATAAAGGCGGCCTGCACGGTTTCGTCCAGGGTCACCAGGATCACACCCTTTGCGCCCAACTCGTCAAAGCCTCGACCCATGGGACAGCCGGGCCAGGCACACAGGCTGCTGCCGGTGCGCAGACTGCCGCCCTTGTGGATATGCCCCAGGGCCAAATATTGCAGATTACTGTTGCGCAGCTGATCCCGGGAGATGGGACAGTAGGGGGTGTTGCTTCCCTCCATTTCGCCGTGAAGCACACCGATCTGCCACTTTTCCCCGCCGTCGGCGTGGAAGCCCTTGAGCAGGGCAGGGCAGTCCATTGCTTCGTATCCTGCGCCGTAAACACGCAGATCCAGCGCGGGAAAGGCAATGCTTTGCATTTTCGCCTCTTTGAAAATATGTACATTTTCCGACCAGCCGGGCTGGGCATAAGGGCTGTCCGGCGTGATGCAGTCGTGATTGCCGGGGGCAATGAGCACAGGAACGCTCAGCTCTGCCAGCGCGTTTTGCACAGCCTTTACGGTAACAGGGGCGGCCTTACCGTCAAACAGGTCACCGGACAGGAGCAGCAAATCGCACTGCTCCTGAGCACAAAGCCTGCATATTTTTTGAGGCAGCTTGGAGAGCTCCTGCCGCAGATAGGCAGATTCGCTTTCGCTGTGCCCCCGCATAGGGGCGTCCAAATGCCAGTCGGCACTGTGTAAAATCTTAATCATATAGATCCACTCTTTCTGCCTTGCGGCAAAGTCCGGTATCTGTATCAATGGTAAAGAGCACTGCTTCCAGTTTGGTGGGACCGTCTGCCCATTGATAGCGGCTGGTCAGGTCCCCGCGGAATTTGGCGATGGACTGCTTGGGCTGCACCCCCAAAACAGCGTTTTTGGGACCGGTCATACCCAAATCCGTCACATAGCCTGTGCCCTTTGGGAGCACTTGCGCATCACTGGTAGGCACGTGGGTGTGGGTGCCCCACAGGGCGCTGATGCGTCCGTCCAGCATATAGCCCATAGCCAGCTTTTCCGAGGTGGCCTCTGCGTGAAACTCCACGAAGATCAGCTTTGTGGGAATGTCCTTTAGGATCTTGTCGATCAGCAAGAAAGGATTATCCGGTGCAAAATCCATATTACACCGACCGATCAGGTCGATGACGGCCACCGGGCCACAGGAGGATTCGTATATGCCGTAGCCCCGCCCCGGGGTTTGAGGCGCGTAGTTGGCAGGACGTAAAATGCGAGGCTGCTCGTCCATATAGTCTACGATTTCCCGCTTGCTGAAGGTGTGATTGCCCATGGTGATCACATCTGCACCGGCATCCAGTAATTCCTCGCCCTGTCGGGGGGTCATTCCGACGCCGCTGGCGTTTTCACCGCAAACAGTGACAAAATCCGCACCGGTGCGCTTTTTTAACTGCCGCAAGCTGCGGCAGATGCGGTCAACGCCCGGTGTTCCCACCACGTCACCAACAGCCAAAACCTTAAAGTCCACATACTCACCCCATTTTCCTTTATTATAATAGTATATACCACCTGCGCCCCACTTGCAAGCATAAAATAGTGGGCGATGAACATCCGTTCTTCGCCCATAGGAATATGCCCATTGCTATAAATCGGTATGTATAACACCGGGGAAGATACCATCTGCCCGCAAAAAGCCTCCCTCTGACGAGGGAGGTGGATTCGCCGTCAGGCGAAGACGGAGGGAGAGAGCCAAAAAGACGGTTTCTCTCCCGCTGTTATTTTGATATATCGGCTTTGCCGACACCGATTAAAAACCGGGGCGGGAAATCCGCCCCGGTCATTCCGAGAAGCGCATTTGCGATAAGTGGCAATCCGTGTGTTTTTAGCCGATCCAAACAGCTAAAACAGTGCCATCCTGCTTAATGAGCGCTTGCGGTACAGCCCCTAATAAATCCTCATCTATAACGCCATTTATATGCCAACATTCGTTGGCTTCATCAAATGCAATATGGAAAGGATGTTCTTTTATGTCTTCATACAATCCATCTATGTCCTCACCATATTTATCTGTCCATAAATCCATAGCCTTTACGATTACATCGTCGGCATTTTCCAAAGAACCAACATTTAAATCACAGTGAAAATTCTCTATTTCCCAAGTGAAGTCCGTCAAATCAAATTTCATAATGTTGTGCGCCTGTATCTCACTTTGATGATTTTTTTCGTCTCCTGTAACATTCTTACACGATATCAAGGTCAGAGAAACGAAAACTAAGAGAATAATTAAAAAAACTTTGGTCTTCATTTCACACAATTCTCCTTTCTAATTCAGCTACGGCTTCTTAGTAGACTTGCAAGGACAAGGGGATAGTTAATGCGAAAATGACCGCCCCTCGTCCCCCGTGTATGCGGAATTGGTATGTATAACGCCGTAGGGGCGGATATCATCCGCCTGCGGGAAGCTGATAGCCTCCCCTACGGATTCTATCGATGGGTTGGCGCACTTTTCAACGAAGCCGCGGAGACGACAGAACCGTCCCCTTGTCCCTCAGTCTGTCTTGCAGCGCAGAACATCGTCCGGTTGCACCTCATATAGGCGAAAAGTATGGGCCTGCATATCTCCGTCTCCAATTTCTCCTCGATCAAACGCTTGTTTGTAAGCATTTGTGAATAAGGTAACATCGTCCAACGAAGAAAATAACCCAAAGGAATTTACGCGATCCCAAAAGGGGGCCAGTGGCAAATACCAAGAAAAATCGGTGATAATCTGATCGTCGATTGGAATTGTATTGTACTCGTAGCCAAGAAATTTTTTGGGCACATCAGGACCGGTCCACACTTCTCCGTTGTAGTCGCTCTCAACAAATAACAGTCGAATAGGAATACTGTACTCTTGGCAAGTTTTAACATATCGAATAAGTAAATCGGGATTTGAGATAAATTCATGCAATATGTGCTCGTGCTCTGAAATTGAATGCCATTCTGCTTTCTTGCTTAAACTCAAACACTCCGGGGTAGAAAGCATTGATAACGGGTTTGAGTTCCGGGCGCTTAATCTGTAATAGTTATGGATTTGAATTATGTTTTCCATACCATGCGGATGGTCATAAAAATGTTGAATCAAGAACCCATTACGATAGTGTAAATCCATACGCTTAACCTTTCACAAGTGACTCTCAATTGATGTTTATATGGAAGACAGGGGCGGTTCTGTGTCTTTGGTCCCTATCTTCTGCAATCCAATGGTTCCCCTTTTAGAATAAACACGGGATTTCAAAATGTCAAGAGCAGGTGCAGACGGCAGAATTGTCTGCTTGTCCTCGTCTTGACCTGTTGCTTGCAAAGCTTCATTAAAGCAGTATATCCGTCCTCCTTTTTGCTGCTTCTATCTATTTGTGTCACAACCTTACCGATGTGTGACATCTTTTTTAAAAAATTTTTTATTTTTAAAAAAGAAAAAACAGGACAGGGGACGGTTCTGTGTCTTTGACCCCTGTCCCTCATTCAATTTCCGTCAAGACACCCCTTTTAGAATAAACACGGGATTTCAAAATGTCAAGAGCAGGTGCAGACGGCAGAATTGTCTGCTTGTCCTCGTCTTGGCCTGTTGCTTGCAAAGCTTCATTAAAGCAGTATATCTATCCTCCTTTTTGCTGCTTCCATCTATTTGTGTCACAACCTTACCGATGTGTGACATATTTTTTGAAAAAATTTTTTATTTTTAAAAAAGAAAAAACAACAGACATTCTCAGCCTGTTGCAAAACTACTGTATTGGATGAAAACGTGCGATAGAATTCGTAGGGGCGGATATCATCCGCCCGAAAAATATTATAATCCGTCGGCTCTGCCGATACCTCAACCTGGCCCCCCTTTTTTCGTATCCGGGGAAACGGCGGGCGGATGATATCCGCCCCTACGGTGTAGGACGTAGATTTATGCATAGTATGGGGGCGCGTTGCTTCATTTTGCAACGCGCCCAATTTATTAGCGCTGATATTCAAACTGCATATCATACAGGTCCACAGTGTCCCCGTCCTGAATGCCCATATCCTCCAACCGTTTAAACAGACCGCACTTGCGCAGCTGGACGTCAAAATAGTTGCGGGATTCGCTATCGTCAAAATTGATGTTCATCATCAGCCGTTCCAGCCAGCTGCCGGTGATGACCCAGGTGCTGCCCAAATGCTCGATCATCAGATCGTCGGGCGTACCCGCTTCTTCCACAAGCTCCACATACTCCGGCTCGTAGTATGCGATCGGGGGAAGGGTGCGGAGCTTTTCCGCAACGATGCGCATCAGATTTTTGGTTCCCTGGGTCGTGCCTGCAGAGATTTCATACAGTTCACAGCCGGCATCCTCCACGTGCTTGCGCAGTCGCTGCAAATTATCGCTTTCCGGCATCAGCAGGTCGCACTTGTTGGCGGCGACGATCATGGGACGGTTGCTCAAATCCACACTGTAGTTGGCAAGCTCGGCACAGATGGCGTCAAAGTCCTCCACAGGGTCACGTCCCTCGCTGCCGGAGACATCCACCACGTGTACCAAAAGACGGCAGCGGTCAATGTGCCGCAGAAAGTCGTGCCCCAGGCCTGCGCCGTCGGCGGCACCTTCAATGATGCCGGGGATATCTGCCATTACAAAGGAAACGCCTTCATCCACATAAATAACGCCCAAATTGGGGAATAGGGTGGTGAAGTGATAATTGGCGATTTTGGGGCGGGCGTTGGAGGTAACGGAGAGCAGGGTAGACTTACCCACATTGGGAAAGCCCACCAAACCAACATCCGCTAAAAGCTTCAGTTCCAGCACTACATCCCGTTCCTGACCGGGCGTACCGGCCTTGGCGAAGCGGGGGACCTGGCGTGTAGGGGTGGCGAAATGGTTATTGCCCCAGCCGCCGCGGCCGCCTTTAGCCAATATAAAGTCCTCACCGGTGGACATATCCACGATCACCTGACCGGTCTCAGCATCCCGTACCACTGTACCGCGGGGGACTTGAATGTATAAATTCTCGCCTCGCTTGCCGGACATATTCCGCCCTAAACCGTTTACACCGGCCTGCGCCACATATTTACGCTTATAGCGAAAATCCAGCAATGTGGAGAGATTGTCGTTGACCTGCAGAATCACATTGCCGCCGTGCCCGCCGTCACCGCCGTCAGGACCGCCGGAGGCAACGTATTTTTCACGGTGAAAGGCTACCGCACCATCGCCGCCCCGGCCACCGCACACCGTAATGCGCACTTTATCTACAAATAGCTCCATACTCGGTTACTCCTTTTTGCAATCTATACACTGATCCATAGCCGGAAAAGGTATTCTGCCTATGGATCGGCATATAAAAATGAGGGCTGCTGCATTAGTTTGCAGCAGCCCTTCCAAGCTTATTCGTGTTCGTGATTACTGTTCTTGAGCATACACGGAGCACTGACGGCGATCCTTGCCCTTGCGCTCGAAACGGACAGTGCCGTCTACCAGAGCAAACAGGGTGTCATCGCTGCCGATACCCACATTGACACCGGGGTGGATATGGGTGCCTCTCTGACGAACCAGAATGTTGCCGGCCAGAACGAACTGACCGTCAGCACGCTTCACGCCCAGGCGCTTAGCCTCGGAATCACGACCGTTCTTGGTAGAACCGCCGCCCTTGTGGTGAGCGAAAAACTGAATACCAATCTTCAACATGGCATTACACCTCCAAAACTTCGATATAATCAGGATATTGATCCCGCAAATCTACAAGATAGACCATCAAACCGGCAAGAACGTCCTGGATGGTATCTTCTTCCTCGCAGGAGGCGGGGAGCGTCAGGGTGATTCGTGCATCCTGCTCTTTAACCCGCACCTTTGCCTTGGCACCGCAAACATCGTTGATGGTGACCTCGGCCAAACCGACTGCCGCGGAGATGGCCGCACAGACAATATCTGTACCGGCTTCTGCGTAGCCGCTGTGTCCGGACACGGAGAATCCTGTGATCCTCTCGCCCTCTCTAAAAAACGTACACTGTGTCATAATTACAGTGCGATCTTGGTGATTTCCACCTTGGTGTAGGGCTGACGGTGACCGATCTTCTTCTTTTCGTTCTTCTTAGCCTTGTACTTGAAGACGTCGATCTTCTTGCCCTTGCCGTTCTTGATGGCCTTGGCCTCCACGGAAGCGCCCTCTACAACGGGGGTGCCGATCTTGGAGTTTTCGCCGTCCAGCACAGCCAGAACCTGGTCGAACTTTACGGTAGCCTCTGCTTCCACCTCCAGCTTTTCGATGTACAGGACATCACCCTCGGAGACGGTGTACTGCTTACCGCCGGTTACGATAACTGCTTTCATTTTTTGTTTCACCTACTTTATATTGTGTAGTCTCGCTCTAAAGGCGTGGATTTTTAGGATCCAACTTAAGCCCATTCAATGCGGCTTGCATATTTTAGCACTCAAAACCCCAAAAGTCAAGGGCTTTTTGCAACTTTTTAGCAAATAACACACAAAATGTATCTGCAAATCAGACGCTTGTATCTGCTTGCTCAGATTCGTCCCGGGGGAAGGCCCTGTCAAACCCATTTTCCACGATGCGGGTGTGGAGCGCAGCGATCAGAGCAGGGGCAAGCAGCAGCAGAGGAAGGGTGTAGGAGGTTGCGGTGCTGATAAACATAACGGCCACGGAGATCAAAAGCATCCCCACCGTACCCGGCAGGCGGGCTATAGAGAACAAAAACGCGTTGCGCAAAAGGTGTAAAAAGCTGTGGTGGTATCTGGATTGCAGAGGGACCAGCCAGCATAAATAGGCTGAAATAAAAATATAAGTCAGAAGATACATCAGAGAAAAGATCTGGGCAAGCTGAGTATCTGGGGCGTTTTGCTGCATGATCAGCTTACCCATCAGGGCAACCAGCAGAAATGTTAAAAACAGCAGCGTCAGGGGGATACCCTGCTTCAGCTCCTTGCAGAAGGTTCGGAAGAAGCGGGTAAAGCACCCCTTTACGTCCGGTACTGTGCAGCGGCTGACTGCGTCAAACAGGGCGCATGCGGCGGGAATAATGGTGATGATGGGGATACAGCAGAGATAAAACAGCAAGGTCAGGCCTACCAGATCCGGGAGCTTGCCGATCCAACGCCAAAAGGGCTTATCCATATCAAAAAGTCCGGAAAACATAATGTCACCTCATCGTGATATTTTCTGTAATATTGTACAGGGAAGGGGGAACTCTGTCAAGCGCAGTTAATGAAAAGAATCTTTTGCCGCTCTCTGAATGAAAAACTTGAAAAAAGGATGATATCGTGATAGAATGGCTCTGTATGTCAGATTCTATATTTAAATATAGAAAAACCGAAGGATGTTTGCGAAAGAAAAGCTGTATGCACAGATGGGGCTGCAGCGAAGCAGAGCAGATAAGAGATTGAAGAAGAGGTGGGCTTATGTATCTTAAAAGCCTGGAAGTACAAGGATTTAAATCCTTTCCGGATAAGACCCTGATACGATTTGGTGATGATATTACGGCCATTGTCGGACCGAATGGCTCCGGCAAGTCCAATATCTCCGATGCCATTTTGTGGGTCATGGGCGAGCAGAGCACCAAGACCCTGCGCGGTGCCAAAATGGAGGACGTGATTTTCGGCGGCACGCAGAAGCGTGCGGCGGTGGGCTTTGCGGAAGCGACCCTGACGCTGGATAATGCCGATCGCGCCCTGGCATACGATGCAGACGAGGTCATGGTGACCCGTCGGTATTATCGCTCCGGCGACAGCGAATACTATATCAACCGCCAGTCTGCCCGATTGAGAGATATTCATGAGCTGTTTATGGATACCGGCTTGGGCAGAGAGGGCTACTCCAACATCGGCCAGGGACGTATCGATGAGATCCTGTCCCTAAAAAGCGCAGACCGCCGTGAAATATTTGAGGAGGCGGCCGGCATCTCCAAGTACCGCCACCGCAAGGAGGAGACGGAGCGTAAGTTAGCCCATACCGATGACAATTTGCTGCGCATCGGCGACAAGGTCTCGGAGCTGGAGCTGCAGCTGGAGCCGTTGCGCATCCAGTCTGAGAAGGCCAAAAAGTACCTGACCCTGAAGGAAGAGCTGCAGGGGATAGAGGTGGCTGTATGGATGGACCGGCTGGAGAAGCTCAGCCAAGATGCCAAGAAGGCAGAAGAAGACTATATTTCCGCCAACTTTGTCCGCCAGCAGGCCCATGAGGATTTGGACAACCTGTACGCCGCTATGGAGGAATTGGGGAACCGTTTGCGCCTTCGGAACGAAGAGATTGAAAATCTGCGGGTGCAGGTCAGTATGCTGGACGGCGCCCATCAGCAGATTGACGGTCAGATCGCGGTTTTGGAGGCGGGCATCCGCAACAATGAAGAGAATATCCGCCGCAATCAGGAGGATATGCAGGGGCAGGAAAACCGCAGTACCGGCATTGTAAGCCAAATGGAGCAGGCCCATAGCCGCATTGGCGAGATCAGCCAGTCGTTGCAAAAGTATTCTGCCCAGCAGGAAACACTGCAAAAGCAGCTGGCAGAGATGACTGCCGATGCCCAGGGCATCACCCGCCGTTTTATGCAGCTGCGTACCGACGAGGTGCGGCTGACTGCGGATCTGGCATCCAAGGAGGCAGACCTGCGGGGCGTGGAGGCCGGTATGCAGGAGAGCAACGGCCGCCTGGAAACCCTGAAGGCCGATCTTCAGTCCGGCGAGGGAAGAAAGACCGAGGCAGAACGGGCGCTTTCAGAGAGCAAAGCCGCTTTGGATCGTGCAGGTGAAGAGGTCACCGTGCTGAAAAACGCCATTGCAGGCTACACTCTGCGCCAGTCCACCCGCGGCAAGCGGGCCGAGGAGCTTTTGGAGAAGCTGCAAAACCTGCGCAGCACCCTGGACGGCGTAAAGGCAAAGGTACGGGTATTTCGTGCTATGGAGCAGGATTACGAAGGCTATCACAAGTCCGTCAAGACGGTTTTACAGGAGCATAAGCGAGGCGGTCTGCGGAATATCCACGGTCCGGTTTCTCAGCTGATCCGTACCGAGGACGAGTACGCCTTGGCGGTGGAGATCGCCTTGGGCGGAGCTATGCAGTTTATCGTCGTGGATAACGAGCAGGATGGCAAGGCGGCCATTACCTATTTGAAGCGTGTGGGCGGCGGCAGAGCAACATTTTTGCCCCTGAGCGCTGTTCGTGGCAGAAAGCTCAGCGAACAGGGAATCGAAAATTGCGGCGGTTTTGTAGGCATTGCATCGGAGCTGATCACCTATGACCGGCAATATACCGGCGTGATGGAAGACCTGCTGGGCCGCATCGTCATTGCGGAGAATATCGATTTTGCCATTTCTATGGCGAAGAAGTTTAACAATCGGTTTAAGATTGTTACATTGGACGGGCAGGTGCTCAATGCCGGCGGCTCTATGACCGGTGGCTCTACCAGCCGCGAGGCGGGTATTTTGAGCCGTGCCAACGAGCTTTCCAAGCTGCAAAAGCAGGAGCAGGAATTGACAGAAAAGCTGCAAAAGCTGGAGGAGGAATACACCGAGGCACGCCGTGCCGCCGATCAGGTGGAATTTCAGCTTACTGCCGCCAAGGAGCAGCTTGCCGAACAGGAGAAGCTGGCACTGACGGCGGAAGGTCAGGTCAAGCAGCACGAAATTTGGCTGCAGGCGATTATGGACGCCTATAACGCGGCCTGTCAGGAAAAAGAATCGCTGGAGCGCCGCCGCAGTTTGGATGACGAGCAGCGCTTTGGCATTCGGGCGCAGATCACGCTGCTGGAAACCCAGCTGACCAAAACCCATCAAGAGCTTCAGCTTTTGGAGGGCAGTCAGGTGGACGCCCAGGAGCAGGTTGAGCGCATTACTGATCAGATCGGTGCACTGCGTACCGAGATGGCGGCGTTGGAGGCAGAAAAGAATACGGCAGAGAGCCACATCGCAGACCTGCGTATTTTGCAGTCTGCCGCATTGGGCGACAAGGAAAAGAAGCTGCAGGATATTGAGCTGATCCGTCAGGACAGCCTGCGTCTGCAGCAGCAGATCGAGGAAGCAAAGCGCCGCCAGCAGGATAACGACCTGGAAACCGAAAAGGTGCGTCAGAACCTGAATGAGATCCTGCAAAGCTATAAGGATACCGAGGCGGAAAAGAGCCGCAAGGAGCTTCAGATCCAGGAACTGAATAAGGATATGCTGAAGATGGAAAATGCCTGTGCCTTGCTTGAAAACAAGAAAGAGACAACCGCCATCGAGGAGCGCAATACCATCGACCGTCTGTGGGAGACCTACGGTCTGACACCCGGTACCGCACAGGAAAAGCGGGGGCACATCGAGTCTGTGGCGGCAGGCACACGCCGCATTGCGGAGCTGAAGCGTTCTATTTCCGCCTTGGGCACACCCAATTTGGGCGCGATCGAGGAATATGTCCGTGTGAATGAGCGCTATACCTACCTCACCGGTCAGCGGGATGATGTGCTCAATTCCAAGAAGGAGCTGGAAAACATCATTCGGTCTATTACCCAGGAGATGACCGCTATTTTTGTCACCGAGTTTGAGAAGATCGACAAGTATTTCGGGCAGACCTTTGAAGAGATGTTCAGCGGCGGCAAGGGTCAGCTGGTTTTGGAGGATCCGGAACAGCCTTTGACCTGCGGCATTGAAATTCGGGTACAGCCTCCCGGAAAACAGCTGAAAACCATTACCCTGCTTTCCGGCGGCGAGAAGGCATTTGTGGCCATTGCGCTGTACTTTGCCATTTTGAAGGTGCGGCCCACGCCCTTCTGTATGCTCGACGAGATCGACGCCGCGTTGGACGACCGCAATGTGGAGCGGTTTGCAAGTTATCTGCACAATTTAAGCAAGAAGACCCAGTTTATCGTCATTACGCACCGCCGCGGCACCATGGAAGCATCCGACGTGCTCTACGGCGTTACGATGCAGGAGCAGGGCATATCCAAGCTGCTGCGCCTGGACCTGAACCAAATGGAAGAATATCTGGGTATTGGAGAATAAGGAGAAACTATGGGTTTTTTTGACAAAATCAAAAAAGGATTAACCAAAACGAGAGACGCGCTGGCCAACACCCTGGGCAATGTGTTTTCCGGCTCTGAAATCGACGACGATTTTTATGATGAGCTGGAAGAGAGCCTGATCTTGGCGGATATGGGCGTGGAAACCGCAGTAAAAGCCACAGAAAAACTGCGCAGACACATCAAGGAAAACCGCATTACTACCGCCCAGGAGGCAAAAAGTGCCCTGAAGGACATTTTGGTGGAAATGCTCAGTCAGGGAGATACCGCCCTGAATTTGTCCACAAAGCCCTCTGTGGTACTGGTGATCGGCGTCAACGGGGTGGGAAAGACCACCACCATCGGCAAGCTGGCTGCCCGTTTGGTAAATGAGGGCAAGAAGGTGATGCTGGTGGCGGCAGATACATTCCGCGCCGCCGCGGCGGACCAGCTGGAAATTTGGGCACAGCGTTCCGGGGCACTGATCGTGCGTCAGAATGAAGGGGCAGATCCTGCTTCTGTGGTGTTTGACGGCATCCGTTCTGCCAAAGCCAAGGATGTGGATGTGATCTTGATCGATACCGCAGGCCGTCTGCACAACAAGCAAAACCTGATGAATGAGCTGGCAAAGATCAGCCGCATTACCGAACGGGAGCTGCCGGACGCATCACGGGAGACACTGCTGGTGCTGGATGGCACCACCGGGCAGAATGGCTTGGTGCAGGCCAAGCAGTTTAAGGAAATCGCAGGTGTCACCTCGGTGGCGCTGACCAAGCTGGACGGCACTGCCAAGGGCGGCATTGTGATCGCTATTGCCGATGCACTGCAGATTCCGGTGAAGTTTGTGGGTGTGGGCGAGCAAATTGATGACCTGATGCCCTTTGAGGCTGCGCCCTTTGTGGAGGCACTGTTTTCATGAGAGTTGTATTAGCCAGTAAAAACGCCCATAAGCTTCGGGAAATCAGCGCCATTACGGAAAAGTTTAACATAGAGCTGGTATTACAGTCGGAACTGGGATTAGATTTGGATGTGGAGGAAAACGGCACCACATTTGAAGAAAATTCCTATATTAAGGCCAATGCGGTTATGCAGGCCACCGGACTGCCGGCACTGGCGGATGATTCAGGCATTGCGGTAGATGCGCTCAACGGCGAGCCGGGGATCTATTCTGCCCGATACGGCTTTGATGACAGCCTGGATGATTACGGCAGACTGTGCCTGCTGCTGAAAAATATGGAGCAGGTTCCCGATGACCGCCGTCAGGCACAATTTGTCTGTGTGATCACATTGGTGACACCCGAGGGTGAAGTGATCCAGGCGCGGGGAGAGGCCCACGGCATTCTTCTGCGCCAAACTGCCGGTCAGGGAGGCTTCGGCTACGATCCCATTTTCTATTACCCCCCGTTGGGCAAGACCTTTGCAGAGCTTGCGCCGGAGGAAAAGAATAAAGTGTCCCATCGGGCAGCGGCATTGGTATTATTGAATGAGAAACTACGGGAGGCAGGATATGCTGACAAGTAAGCAACGGGCAGATTTGAGAGCCCGGGCAAATGAATTGGAAACCACCCTGATGGTGGGAAAGGGCGGCGTGACCGAGGCGGTCATTGCCGAGGCGGAAAACCAGCTGACTGCCAGAGAGCTGGTAAAGGGCAAGGTGCTGGAAGGGGCAATGATGACCCCCCGGGAGGTGTGTGACGAGCTGTGCGAGGCCACCAGCGCCGATGGTGTTGCGGTGATCGGCACCAAGTTTGTGATTTACCGCTTCTCCGAAAAGCTGCAGCAGGAGCGCAACCAGGTTGGCCGTGCCAAGCGGAAGGAGCGCAAAAGCAATCCTGTTCGCAAGGGCGCACAGGCACGTCGTCAGGCGGCGAAAAATGTGCGGGAGCAGCGCAACGCCTACTTCCGTCAGCAGGCCATTGAACGGTCCATCGAAAAAGCGAGAGAGCGCCAGTTGCGGGGCGAAGACTAAAAACTCTATGAAGCGGGAGGGCAGATGATTATGGCACGCATCGGCATTTATGGCGGAACATTTAATCCGCCCCATATCGGTCATCTTTCAGCGGCAGAGTATGCCGTGGATGCGCTGTGTCTGGAAAAGCTGCTGCTGATCCCCGCCTGCATTGCACCGCATAAGCAGCTGCCGGAGAATGCCCCTACACCTGCCCAACGGCTGGAAATGGTGCGTTTGGCGGCAGGGGATGATCCCAGGTTGACGGTGTCGGATATAGAGCTTCAACGGGGGCAGGTGAGCTATACCTACCAAACGGTGGAGCAGCTTGCGGCCCGGTATCCCGATGATGAGCCGGTGCTTTTTATGGGTACGGATATGTTTTTGAGCTTTCAAAACTGGCGTTACCCCGAACGGATCATAAAAAAGGCATCCTTGGCGGTGTTTTATCGGGGCGACCCCAATGAGCAGTCCCTTATTGCGGCGCAAAAGGCGCTGTATGAACAGCAGGGGGCAACGGTGTATCTGGTGCAAAACCCGGTGACGGACATCTCCTCCACCGATATACGCAGAATGCTGATATTTCGGTGCGCAAGCCCGTTTCTGCATCCCGCGGTGGAGCAGTACATTCGCAAAAATGGGCTTTACGGCACCGGGGAGTCCTATAAAAATCTGTCTTTGGAAGCATTGCAAAAGGTGGTCGTGGGGCTGCTCAACCCCAATCGGGTAAAGCACGTACTGGGGTGCTGTGAGACGGCTTGCGAACTGGCGCGGATTCACGGTGCGAACGAAACCGATGCTATGCGTGCGGCACTGCTGCACGATATCACAAAGGCGCTGGACGGTCCTGCCCAGTTGACACTGTGCAGTGAATATGGTATAAGTTTAAACGACTTTTCCTGCCAAAATCCCAAAACCCTCCACGCCCTGACAGGCGCGTTGGTGGCAGAGCGGATCTTCGGCGAAAACCAAAACGTGGTGTCGGCGATCGAGAGCCATACCACCGGCAAAAAGCAGATGAACACGCTGGAAAAGATCATCTACGTGGCAGACTATATGGAGCCCAACAGAGATTTTGAGGGCGTGGAGCAGCTGCGTGCTTTGGCATACGAAAATTTGGATGAAGCCCTGAAAATGGGTTTAAATATGACGATTTCCCTGTTAAAAAAACAAAATCGGGAGATTTCTCCCGAATCTGTCCAGGCACTTGCCTGGCTTGAGAAGAAAGGATCATGATATGTTAAGTGCAAAAGAAGTAGCCTATGCTGTAACGAAGGCATTAGACGAAAAAAAGGGTATGGATATTAAGCTTCTGCGAATCAACGAGGTATCCTCTTTGGCAGATTACTTTTTGATCTGTACCGGCACCTCCAATACCCACGTAAAAACGTTGTGTGACTATGCCGAGTATACGTTGGAGCAGCTGGGGGAAAAGCTTTTGGGCCGTGAAGGTCATCGGGGCAACACCTGGGAATTGCTGGACTACGGCTCCCTGGTGGTGCACGTGTTTACCGATGAGGCGCGGGCATTTTACAGCTTGGAGCGCCTGTGGGCAGATGCCGAGCAGGTGGATATTCAGGATATTGTAATGCCGGAAGGCAATTAAGAGAGGGTTTTATAATGAATTACGAGCACGCGAATGTAGAAGCCAAATGGCAAAAGTATTGGCAGGAAAACAACACCTTCTACACAGATGTGTGGGATTTTTCCAAGCCCAAGTACTATGTGTTGGATATGTTCCCCTATCCCTCCGGTGTGGGTCTGCACGCAGGCCATCCGGAAGGCTATACTGCCACGGATATTATGTCCCGTATGAAGCGGATGCAGGGCTACAATGTACTGCATCCCATGGGTTACGATTCCTTCGGCCTGCCTGCGGAGCAGTATGCCGTCAGCACCGGCAACCATCCCAACGGCTTTACTCAGGAGAACATCAAGACCTTCTCTGCACAGCTCAAGGAGCTGGGCTTTGACTACGACTGGTCTAAAATGACCGCTACCTCTGACCCGGAATTTTATAAGTGGACCCAGTGGATCTTTAAGAAGCTGTACGAGGCAGGTTATGCCAAGCGGATCGAAATGCCAGTCAACTGGTGTGAGGAGCTGGGCACGGTGCTTTCCAATGACGAGGTCATTGACGGCAAATCCGAGCGTGGCGGTTACCCGGTCGTGAAGAAGAATATGATGCAGTGGGTCATTGACCAACCTGCATTTGCAGAGAAGCTGCTGGACGGTCTTAACGAGGTCGACTGGCCGGAATCCACCAAGGAGATCCAGCGCAACTGGATCGGCAAATCCACCGGTGTGGAGGTGGATTTCAAGCTGGTAGGCGGTGGAGAATTTTCCATCTATACCACCTGCATCGAGACCATCTACGGCATCACCTTTATGGTGCTGGCGCCGGATGGCAAGATCGTGGAAAAGCTCATGGACCGTGTTGAAAACCCGGAGGAGGTAAAGGCTTATATTGCCGAATCCGTCAAAAAGAGCGATATGGACCGCACTGAGCTGAATAAGACCAAGTCCGGCTGTCCCTTGAAAGGCATTTATGCCATCAATCCGGTAAATGGCAAGCAGGTGCCTGTGTTTATCGGCGATTTTGTGCTGGCAAGCTACGGTACCGGCGCGGTTATGGCTGTTCCCAGCCACGATCAGCGAGACTTCGAGTACGCCATTGCACATCAAATTCCGATGCTGCAGGTCATTGAGGGTCGGGATGTATCCGCCTGTGCCTTTGAAAAGCAGGATTATTTAGGCAAGGGCTGTAAGCTGATCAATTCTGAGGAATTTACAGGCTTGACGGTAGAGGAGGCCAAGGAGGCCATTACCTGCAAGCTGGAAAAGCAGGGCGTTGCCCGCAGAAAAGTGAACTACCACTTCCGTGAGTGGATCTTTGCCCGTCAGCGCTACTGGGGCGAGCCGGTGCCCTGTATTTACACAGAGGACGGCAAGACGGTATTCCTGCCGGATGAGGAGCTTCCTCTGATCCTGCCGGAGCTGGACGATTATAAGGGCCGCGGCGGCAAAGCACCGCTGGAAAACGCCACCGAATGGAAGCAGTATGACCGCAATGGACTGAAGGGCGTGCGGGAGACCTCTACGATGCCCGGCTCAGCAGGCTCTTCCTGGTACTATATGCGCTATATTGACCCCCATAATGATCAAGCATTTTGCGATCCCAAGCTGTTGGAGCACTGGATGCCCGTAGATCTGTACATCGGCGGTCCGGAGCATGCTGTGGGCCATTTGATGTATGCCCGTATTTGGAACCGCTTTTTGTACGACTGCGGTCTGTCCCCGGTGAAGGAGCCCTTTAAGAAGCTGGTGCACCAGGGTATGATTTTGGGTGAAAACGGCATTAAGATGGGCAAGCGCTTCCCGGAATATGTGGTCAATCCCTCCGATATCGTGCGGGAGTACGGTGCAGACACCCTGCGCCTTTACGAGATGTTTATGGGACCGCTGGAGGTCTCCAAGCCTTGGAGCACCACTGCTGTGGCAGGCGCAAGAAAGTTTATCAACCGCGTGTGGAATTTCTTTAGTGAGCCGGCAAACATCACCGATGCCGATGATGGCAAGCTGACCAAGATCTACCACCAAACCGTTAAAAAGGTCTCCTCCGACTTTGAGGCGCTGGCCTTTAATACCGCCATTGCGCAGATGATGGTCTTTGTCAATGAGGTCTACAAGAACGGCACCTGTCCCAGAGCCTACGCAGAGGGGTTTGTGAAGATGATGTCCTGCATTACACCCCACGTTGGAGAGGAGCTGTGGCAAGTGTTGGGCCATTGCGATACCATTGCCTACGAATCCTGGCCTACCTATTCCGAGGAAAAGTGCAAGGATACAGAGGTAACCGTGGCGGTGCAGGTCAACGGCAAGATGCGTGGCACTGTGGAAATGGAAGCAGACCTGCCTGACGGGGATGTGGTGGCAAACGTACTGAAAAACGAGAAGATTGCCGCATTCTTAGAGAAAAACGGTGGCAGCATTGTCAAAACCATTGTGGTAAAAAACAAGCTTGTAAACCTGATTGTGAAGTAAAAGTGGGCATTTCCACGAAAATAACGGAAATACTGCTTGACAATTTGCAAAAACCGTCTTATAATAGCTTAGCCTGAAGATAGGCCCTGAACGTATCCTGGAAGTAGCCGGATACCATCGGAGGGAGGGAAAAACATGTCTGAAATTCGCGTAAAGGAAAACGAATCTCTGGAGAGCGCTCTGCGTCGTTTCAAGCGTAGCTGTGCCAAGGAGGGCGTGATTGCTGAAGTTAAGAAGCGCGAGCACTATGTCAGCCCCAGCCTGAAGCGTAAGCAGAAGTCTGAAGCTGCCCGTAAGAACAAGAGAAAGTTCTATTAATATCCCTTCGTGCTGAATATGCAAACAAGGTCCTGCGGAATATTCCGCAGGACCTTCTTTTTTAGCAAAATAAACCGTTTGACAAAACAGAACAAATGTTCTATAATAATCAAAAAGAGAGGAGGGCGATTTTGTGCAGAAGACCTATATTGCCATTGACCTGAAATCCTTTTACGCATCTGTAGAGTGCGTAGTACGCAATTTAGATCCATTGACTACCAACCTGTTGGTAGCCGATCCCGGTCGCACCGAGAAAACCATTTGCTTAGCGGTGTCGCCCTCTCTGAAAAGCTACGGCATATCCGGCAGAGCCCGCCTGTTTGAGGCGGTGGAGCAGGTACGGCAGGCAAATACCCTGCGCCGTGGTATTGCCCCCGGAAGGAAGCTGACGGGCAAGTCCTTTGACGCAAAGGCGCTGGAAGAAGATCCGTCACTGGAGATCGACTATATTACCGCACCGCCTCAAATGGCGTTGTATATGGAATACAGCGCCCGTATTTACGAGATTTACCTGCGGTATGTGGCGCCGGAGGACATTCACCCCTATTCGGTGGATGAGGTTTTTATTGACGCAACGCCCTATTTGCGCGCGGCAGGCACAGACGGATACGGCTTTGCCCGTATGCTGATTCAAGCAGTACTGAAGGAGACCGGCATTACCGCTACCGCAGGTGTGGGCACCAATCTATATCTGTGCAAGGTAGCTATGGATATTGTGGCAAAGCATACCGAGGCGGATGCACAGGGGGTGCGTATTGCCCAATTAGACGAGCAGGAGTACCGGAGACTACTGTGGGGGCATACGCCGCTTACTGATTTTTGGCGTGTAGGCAGAGGCTATGTGGGCAGGCTGAAAAAGCTGGGTCTGCATACCATGGGCGATATTGCCCGCTGCTCCATCGGTTCTGCGGATGGGTTTTACAATGAGGACCTGCTTTATAAGACCTTTGGCGTGAATGCCCAACTGCTGATCGACCACGCCTGGGGATGGGAGCCCTGCACATTGCGGGAGATTAAGGCTTATAAGCCCATCACCAATTCTATTTCCTCCGGTCAGGTGCTGCACTGCCCCTATGATTTTGAAAAAACAGCGGTGATCGTGCGGGAAATGACAGACCTGCTCACACTGGATTTGGTGGAAAAGGGACTGGTGACCGACCGACTGACCTTGACGGTGGGCTACGATATTGAAAATCTCACCGACCCGGTCCGTGCGGCCACCTATACCGGGCAGATCGTTACCGACCATTACGGCAGGCGTATTCCAAAGCACAGCCACGGTACGGTCAATCTGCCTCGGCCAACCTCCTCCACCCGGGAAATTACGGAGGCGGTGATGGAGCTGTACCATCGCATTACCAATCCGGCACTGCTGACCCGCCGCATTTGTATTGCCGCCTGCCAGGTGGTGGCGGAATCGGGGGTTTCAGAGCCCTATTGCCAGATGGATCTATTTGCAGATCCTCATCAAGAGGAACAGAAACGACAAGATCGGGAAAAGGAAAAAAGACAGCAGAAGGCGGTCATCGGCATTAAGCACAGATATGGCAAAAATGCCATTTTGAAGGGTACGAATTTTCGGGAGGGCGCAACTACTCGCCAGCGGAATAAACAGGTGGGAGGGCATCGGGCATGACCATTAAAACCACCCACCGTTATGACGATATTATCGACCTGCCCCATCCGATATCCGGCAGACATCCGGCAATGTCTATGTACGATCGTGCGGCGCAGTTTTCACCTTTTGCCGCACTGACCGGTTACGAGGATATTTTGGAGGAAACAGGCCGCCTGACCGATGCAGATACGGAGCTGACGGAAGCGGCTGTGGAGGCCATTGATCGGAAGCTTCGGCTTCTGCAGGAGCACAGCGGCGCGCCAAATAAAATTACCGTGACCTATTTTCAGCCGGATAACCGCAAGGCCGGCGGCAGCTTTGTGACGGTGACCGGGTCTTGTAAAAAGGTACTGTCCTATGAGCGCCTGCTGGTGCTTTGCGATGGTACAGCCATTCCCATCGACCAAATCAAAAGCCTGTTTGCAGAGCTTCTGTAGTATATAATATAATGTGCAAAAGGAGGATGACAATGAAAGAGTATGAGCTGGTGCGGGAGATCCAAAACCTGTGCCGTAACAATCAAATGCGGGATGTGTTCATCAGCGAGGTGAGGACCGATCATCCCGAAAGCTATGTCCGTGATTTTTTGAAGGATAGTGCCGCCTGCCTGACGGTGGATGCGCGGGAAGACGGCAGTGTGACGGTCTATGCCGATTGCGACGGACTAACGCAAAAATTCATTTTCACCCCAATAGAAACCGCTGATTAAATCGTCTGCGGTTACAATAGAGCGATCAGCGTAATAAGATGGGCTGGATCTGCTGGCCCGTGGCGGCCAGTGTGACGGTTTGGGGAATACGGGTGAAGTCTGCCACCATAGAGTTGGGCTTGCGCTGGGGATCATCCTGTCCGAAGGGGACGAAATAGTAGTGCTTGCGGTTTAAGAGCCTGCCGATATTCTCTGCCGCGCCGGACAGGGCGTCGTTGGTGGAAATGGCCAGCACCACAGGCTTTTTGTTGCGCAGATGGCTCTTGGCTGCCATGGTTACCGGTCCGTCGGCAATGCCGTTTGACAGCTTTGCCAGGGTGTTCCCTGTGCAAGGGGCGATCACTAAAATGTCAAAAAGCTTCTTCGGGCCGATGGGTTCAACCTGCGCGATGGTGTGCAGCGGCTCTGTGCCGCAAATTTCTGTAACACGGCGGATGTGCTCCGCGGCAGTGCCGAAGCGGCTGTCAATGGTATATGCGCTGTGGGAGAAGATGGGTGTAAGATGATGGGTGTGCGCTAAGTTTTCTAGGACCGGGAAAACGGAAGAAAAGGTACAAAAAGAGCCGCAAATGGCAAATCCAATATTCATTTTTCTTCCTCCTTTAAAAGCCGCATAACGGTCCGTGCAATGAGCTTTCCGGCACTTTCCGGGGCAAATTTTCCGGGCAGTCCCCGTGCCCACAGAACGTCTGCTCCGCCAATACCCGGGCAGGATGCCAAATCAATTTTCAGTGCGTCCCCGGGTGGGTCGGGCAGAACCATAGCGGGTACGGTATTGAGAATCACCCGATAGCCGTCTGTTTGGTCTAAAGAAGCTGTATCGTATCCCAAAGCAAGGGCAAGGGCCTGTTCTGAGGGCCTGCGGGCGATCACGGTTACCTGCGCTTCCATTCGGCGCAGCAGATCTGCCAGGCATTTTCCAATGCGTCCCCAGCCGATCACCAATATTTTTTGTCCTCTCAGGGTAGCAGGAAGCCGTTCCATAACCAACCGTAGAGCGCAGTGGGCGGTGATATAGGCGTTTTCTGCCGCAAAGTCGGTGTCCTCTATCAGATCGTGCACCGTATAACCCTCCACGGGCGGGAGCTTTCCACCGAAAACGGTGATGCTTTTCGGAAGATTCCCCAATACCTCCGGCCACAGGCCGTCGCCCTTGATATGTCGGTCGTCGTCCAAAGAGGGTACGGGAAGCAGTAGGTGGGTGATGCTCTCTGTGGGGATGGGGGAGAAGGGAATGCCCCATTCAGATAAATAATGCACACAATACCGCAAGGAGGGTGTGTTACCGGCGGTATAGAATAAACAGCGATCCATAAAATCATCCTTTCGTGACAGATTATGCGACAGCCTCCACCTTGGTGCTTGATTTTTCGGATGTAATATATATAATAAAGGTAAGAGGTGAAACGTATGCAGCGACTTGGATTTATCCACGATATGATGGATGTCAAGGTTTTGATTTTATTTGTGGCAGCCCGTTCCAATTATCCCATGAGTGCCCAGGAGCTTTATGAGCTGTGCTATCAGGATGAGTGCCTGAGCTATTTTGATGTATGTACCGCCATACCCGAGATGGTGCAGTCCGGCCATCTTCAGCAGGTAGAGGGCGAAAAGTACGAGATTACGGAAAAAGGCCGCCAGGACGGAGAGCTCACAGCGGACTCTATTGCCTTCACAGTGAAACAGCGGGCAGAGGATGCGGTTGCAAAGTTCAATCGGCAGCTTCGCCGCAGCAGCTTTGTGAAAACCCAGGTGATCGCCCGGGAGGCAGGGGACTATTCTGTGATTATGTCCCTGGACGATGAGCAGGGCAACCTGATGACGTTGGAGCTGATGGCACCGGACCGCCGTCAGGCACTGCGGCTGAGTAAGCTGTTCGAACAGCGGGCCGAGGATGTTTATAATCTGACAATGACTGTTCTTTTGGAGGACGAAGACGAGCTGGAATAAAGAAGTTGTTTAGAAATAATTGATCGCCTACCCTTGCCGTTATGGCACCTGTCGTGCTATAATATAATTGAAGAGCCGGGGAACCGGTAAATACGAAAGGAGCGACCGTATATGAAGTTTCAATTTAGCGAAAAGAAAGTCAAACTGCCTCGTAATGTTCACGACTACGCCGAGAAAAAGGTTATGAAGCTGGCACGGTATTTTGAGGAGGATGCGGAGGCGCTCATCGTATTTTCTGTAGAAAAGAATCGGAACAAGGTGGAGCTCACCGTTCACGGTGCAGGCACCTGGTTCCGAGCAAGTGAGGCTACCTCCGATATGTTTGCCTCCATTGATGCGGCGGTAGGTACCATCGAAGGCCAGATTCGCAAAAATAAGACCCGCCTGGCACGCCGTCTTCGTCAGGATGCCTTCACCCGCACAGTGGAAGAGACGTCCTTTGCGCCGGAGCCGGAGGACGACCTGAACATCGTCCGTATTAAGAGCTTCTACTTCAAACCGATGACGCGGGAGGAAGCAGTTATGCAGATGAACCTTTTGGAGCATAACTTCTTCGCATTCCGGGATGAAGACAACGGCGGCACCTTCGCAGTGGTCTACCGCAGAAAAGACGGCGGCTACGGTCTCATTGATGATGCACACGAATAGAGGAGTTCCATTTTCCTGATAGAGTCCCAAAATAACGGCACAAATTTCAGTACTACTGAATTTAGAAAAGTGGCAGTACATGAAATTGGTCATGGCTTGGGATATTTGGGCCATTATGAAGCCGGAAATGTAATGCCGTCTATCTTTTCTAACATTGTATCTACAACACCTAGCCAAAACGAAAAGAATCATTTAGGCCAAGTCTATTAATAGGGGGTAGAAATATGTATAAATTGCGTAGATTGTTTGCATTGATAGTGGCCTTATCCTGCGTGCTGATCATTTGCGTAGGTTGCAATGAGAAAAGCAAAACGTTACAGAATGATGAATCCGTTTCGCCCCAAGCGGGGCTTCAACTGGACGATGCTTTTAAACCGAACACCGATAACCCTGTTTTTGCAACGTATGATTGGGGCTACGACAACATAGAAGATGTGGTGCAGGATGCAGATGTTATCGTCCGTGCAAGACCGGTCGGTAAGGAAGTGGATTCCGCTGTGGCCTCCTGTTGGATTTTACAGGTGGAGCAGTCCAATATAGAGGGGGTTACCACTGTGAAACTGCGGCAGGTAAAGGACGAGTACTACCTGCGTGAAGAGGAAGAGGTTGTGCTGGCCCTCCAGGAACAGGAGGATGATCCGGGGTACTATTATGTGCAGGGCGGCGGTTATGGCTTGTTCAGAATCAATACAGAGGATAATGTTATGGAAGGCCTGTTGCTTGAGCAACTCCTGACGGATTACGAAAACGCAACCCTCACCGACGTGTATGAAGCATTAATCGCCCTAAAATAGCAATCTAAATTTAACAAAGGCTACCGTAGTATTCTGCGGTAGCCTTTTTAATGAATCAAAAAGTTGCGTAAATCGATTAAAAATGCACGGTTTTCACATATTGCACGGGCAATATGTTAGGCAAAAAACAATTATGAAAAAAATATAATTTTTTGGAAAATAATGCTTGACAATGGGAAAACACCGTGATAGAATAAGCAAGCTAACCGCGAGGCAGTAGCGTCTGTACCTTGTAAATTGAATAACGCAAAGACGAAATGAACACCTTGGACAATTTATAATGGATTGTTTTAAGCGAGAAATCGAAATAACAGCCAACGAAATTCTTGAGTAAAATTTGCTAGACAAA
>JAGASJ010000025.1 GCA_017621795.1 Oscillospiraceae bacterium
TCTCGCATAGCTATGATCTGAGGCTCGATCTCTCTAAAATGTGTATATTTTCTTTGTTGCATAACAATACCCCCTGATGTAGTTATTATCCTACATCAGGGGGCCTTTTGTCTATTGTCCGTTTTTACAGGAGCAGTCTACCTCGACGCCCGCAAAAATTTCTTGCGATATTTTGCAGCGGGCTGTCGAGTCGTACCCCTACAAGTGGTAATCGATACGCATGACAGAGATACATCAGGCAGATCATTCAGTGTTCATGAGGAAAAAAACGGAGCAGGGCAACCTGCTCCGTTCACTTTATTTTTGTTTATAATCCTCAATGATTTGCGTTAAGTGTGCAATAAAGTTCTTTGGAAGACCATCAACATTGATCGTTCTTGCAGAATCCAAATCCAGAAGATAGTCGGTGGAGACGTGAAAAAGTTTTGCAATGCGAACAAGCATTTCAATAGAGGGTTGGATATTGTCGTTTTCCCAATTGGAAACGGTTTGCTTGGAAATATTTAGCTTTTCAGCAAGCTGCACTTGACTCCAACCTAATGAGAGTCGCAGTTCATTAATATGTTGCCCTAACATTCAGTCACCCCTTGCGTCAATTATTACAATACTATTATCACAAACGGCTTGACTTTTATTAAATACTTTTGTATCTTAATATTGGACGATTCCTACAAAAAATTCAATGGAGGCATAAAAATGAGAAAAGCTAAAGGTGCACTTTTAATTGCAACGCTTGCACTTTTCGTGGTGCTTGTATTCCCAATATCTTCCAACGCAACAAGTGTTTCCCAGTCTTCTGCAGTGGATTGGGCGAAAAGCAAAGTTGGCTCGGGATTAGATTATGATGGCGAACCCGACTATCAACCTTTTCAATGCGTTGATTTAATTTATTATTACTATAGTTATTTAGGAGTATCTCCGGTTGGTGGAAATGCTTGTGATTACAGCAGCAATGCCTTGCCCGCTGGCTGGACACGAATTTCATCCAATATTATCCCGCAACCGGGTGATATTGCTGTGTGGAAGACATATTACAATGATGGCGTTTATAGTACAGGTTGGGCGGGCCACGTTGGTATTGTGGTGAGTGGTAACTCCAGCACCTTCAGTACAATCCATCAGAATTTTAACGGTTATACAACTTGTATACAATCCAACAATGTACCAACGGCAGTTTTGGATTGCGTAATTCGTCCTAATTTTTCTTCTACATCTACCGAACCGACGCTATCGTGGTCGGAGTATGCCGATAAACATTCAATCGGCACACAAAATGCCACATTAGCAGGACGGTGTGATTTGAGCGGTACAAGCATAGCTGCAGTTTCTAAAGTGGGCATATATTTGTATGATTATAGCGGAAAGCAGTTGGACAGTTTCAACGAAAATGTGAGCTTTGGTAACTATAGCTATTTTACATTATGGTACGATGTAAATGGCGAACTGGGATATACATTGGCGGAAGGTACTACCTATAAATACAAATTTATGGCAGTGATTGGCGGGCAGACATATTACAGCCCGATTTACACCTTTAAGACCGGGGGAACACATTCTCACGTATACAACAGCGGTACAGTAATCACCGAGGCAACATGCACAGCAACAGGCGTGTGCAAGTATGTATGTGAAAAATGCGGAGCATCGAAAACGGAAAGCATTGCAGCCTTGGGACATTGCTACTTAGCTACCTGGATCGTAGATAAAGAGCCCACTTGTACTGAGATGGGAAGCAAATCATATCACTGTATACGTTGTTCCGGTAAAGGCAATGTAGTTGCGATTGCAGCTTTGGGTCATGACTACGAATCCGTATGGACTGTGGACAAAGCGGCAACCTGCACTGAGGCGGGAAGCAAATCTCATCACTGCACACGTTGCGCCAGCAAAGGTAGTGTTACTACAATCGCTGCAACGGGACATTTTTATGGAAGTTGGAGTACCACAACAGCGGCAACATGTTCCTTTGCGGGCACACAAAAGCGAACTTGCTCAAAATGCTCTGCGGTAGACGAAGCGGAAATTGCAGCCTTGGGACATAATTACGCAGCTGCTTGGACTGTGGACAAAGAACCAACTTGTACTGCAGAGGGAAGCAAATCACATCACTGCACGCGTTGTTCCAGTAGAGGCAGCGTGACCGCAATTGCAGCTCTGGAACACAATTATGTCACGACGATTATTACAAATCCCAGTCTTACCGTCACAGGTCTGCAACAGAAGGTTTGTTCAGTCTGCGAAGATACTGTTGAAGAAACACTGGATATGCTTGTTGGTAGAGTACATCAGTGGAACATTGCGCTCCAAGATGATTATGCGGTCAATTTTAATCTGCAGATCAGCCAGAGCATTGAAAGCACAGCGAAAGTGCGGCTCACTGTTGGTGACGAAACAGCTACCTATAGTGTATCGGAGCTGAAGAAGACCGCAGACGGCTATTTCAGACTGACTGCAAATATTTCTGCCGCGCAGATGAACGACTTTATTACGGTGATGGTGACGAACGGCAGAGAGATCGGGTGTAACAACACATACACTGCCCGTGAGTACTGTGACACGATTCTTGCAGACAGCACATATAGCCGGTATCACCCATTGGTCAAGGAAATGCTCAATTACGGTGCGATGGCTCAGATTTATTTTGACTATGATACGGAGAATCTTGCCAATGATGGTATTACCAATGTAGCAACAACGGATGTGCCGAAAACCACTGAAAAAGTGACGGTCAGTGATCAAATCAGCAATGTGAATTTCTACGGTGCATCTCTTGTATACCGGGATCGGATTGCGGTGCGGTACTACTTTACCGGCGATGTAGCCGATTGCACCTTTACCGCCAACGGTAACACCTATACACCTGTAGCCAAAGACGGGATGCACTATGTAGAGATCGCAGATATTCTGCCTCAGAACTTGGATCAGCAGATTACATTGACTGTGACAGACGCAAACGGCAACACCCTGACAGCTACATACAGCCCGATGAACTACATCGTCCGTATGAACGAAAAGGGAAGTGACACCCTGAAGGCACTGGTCAAAGCGCTCTACAACTACCACCTGTCTGCCAAAGCGCTTTAAATTACGGCATAAAACGACAACGGAGCGATTCAAGATGCAATTTCTTGAATCGCTCCTTTTGCGTACGCATCAGTTTACGGACTTTTATGGTTAAAAAGAGCAAAAAAATAGAGGATTTCTGTTGACTTTTTTGGAAAAGCAGATATAATAAGTAACTGTATGGACATTCATAATGAGACTACTATGGGGTTTAATGCGTTACGCGCTGAAACCGTGGGCAAAAAGATGGTGGTGGGGGCGAAGCAAATTCGCAAAAGCCTCGCTTCCGGAGCGGCCCGCCGGGTCTATTTGGCCCGCAATGCAGACCCTGCACTGACGGAGCCTATTTGTGCTCTGTGCCGCCAAAACGGCGTTTCCTACGCTTGGGTGAAAACCATGAAGGAGCTGGGGGAAGCGGCCGGTATAGAAGTCGGCGCCGCGGCAGCTGCCGCACTGTGATCTGATTCTTACAGCACTGCTGAAGAATATACTCCACCGCAAGGTGAGAACGAATGAAAGGAGAAAATGAATGCCTACTTTTAATCAATTAGTTAGAAGTGGCCGTAAGCAGGTTACCTACAAGTCCACTGCTCCCGCTCTGCAGAGAGGTCTGAACACCTTGGAGAACAAGGCTACCAATTTGCCCTCCCCCCAGAAGCGCGGCGTGTGCACCGCTGTTCGTACCACCAGCCCCAAGAAGCCGAACTCCGCTCTGCGTAAGATTGCCCGTGTGCGTCTGACCAACGGCATGGAAGTTTCCGCTTATATCCCCGGTGTTGGCCACAACCTGCAGGAGCACTCTGTTGTTCTGATTCGCGGCGGTCGTGTAAAGGACCTTCCCGGTGTGCGTTACCACATCATCCGCGGCACGCTGGATACCCAGGGCGTACAGAACCGTATGCAGTCCCGCTCCAAGTACGGTGCAAAGCGTCCCAAGGCCGGCAAGAAGTAATCTTCCGCCCAACAAAATTTAACTGACCCCAACGCCTGTTCGCAAGGCAAGGCCTTGCCACTGCGTTTTACCATATATAATTTGGGAAAACCGATGGCTAGGCACAAACGAAAGGAAAACTTTCGAGTACCGATGAAATCATTATTAATATGAAGGAGGGAAGCAAAGTGCCCAGAAGAGGTAATGTTCCCAAGAGAGAGGTCCTGCCGGATCCTCAGTATAATTCCGTTCTGGTTACCAAGCTCGTTAACAGCGTAATGCTGGATGGCAAGAAGGGTGTTGCCCAGAAAGTCGTCTACGGCGCATTCGAGATCGTGGAAACCAAGACCGGCAAGAACGGCCTGGAAGTGTTCCAGGAAGCGATGGAAAACATCATGCCCGCAGTAGAGCTGAAGGCTCGCCGCGTGGGTGGTTCCACCTATCAGGTGCCCATCGAGGTTCGTCCCGATCGTCGTCAGACCCTGGGTCTGCGTTGGCTCACCACTTACAGCCGCAATCGTAGTGAGAATACTATGAAAGAGCGTCTGGCCGCAGAAATTTTGGACGCCGCTAATAACACTGGCTCTGCCGTGAAGAAGCGCGAAGATACCCACAAGATGGCCGAAGCCAATAAGGCTTTCGCACACTTCCGTTGGTAATAGAGGAGTTACTTTATGCCTAGACAGTATTCTCTGGAAAATACCCGTAACTTTGGCATCATGGCACACATTGATGCCGGTAAGACCACTACTACCGAGCGCATCCTGTTCTACACCGGTAAGAACTACAAGATCGGTGAGACCCATGACGGCTCTGCCACCATGGACTGGATGGCTCAGGAGCAGGAACGTGGTATTACCATCACTTCCGCAGCAACCACCTGTTTCTGGAAGGGTTGCCGCCTGAACATCATCGACACCCCGGGCCACGTGGACTTCACCGTTGAAGTGGAGCGTAGCTTGCGCGTGCTGGACGGTGCTGTTACCGTGCTGTGTGCAAAGGGTGGCGTTGAGCCCCAGACCGAGACCGTTTGGCGTCAGGCCGACGAGTACAAGGTCCCCCGTATGATCTACGTCAACAAGATGGACATTATGGGCGCTGATTTTTATCGCGTTCTGTCCATGATCGAGGAGCGTCTGAAGTGCAATGCTGTTGCAATTCAGCTGCCCATCGGCTCCGAAGCCTTCTTCAAGGGCAACATCGACCTGGTCACTATGACCGCAAACGTGTTCTATGATGACAAGGGTATGGATGTGCGCAGCGAAGAGATCCCCAGCGATATGGTGGATTTGGCCAACGAGTACCGTGAGAAGCTCATCGACTCTCTGTCCGAGCTGAACGACGAGATCATGGAGCTGGCTCTGATGGAGGAAGAGATCCCCGTAGAGCTGATCAAGAAGACCATCCGTGAGGCAACCATCAACAATGAAATGGTGCCTGTTGTCTGCGGTACTTCTTATAAGAACAAGGGCGTTCAGCAGGTTCTGGATGCTGTTGTGGATTATATGCCCAGCCCCCTGGATAAGAAGGGCATCAAGGGTATCAATCCCGACACCGAGGAAGAGGATTTCCGTCCCGCTTCCGACGAAGCTCCTTTCTCCGCCCTGGCCTTCAAGATCGCTACCGACCCCTACGTCGGCAAGCTGTGCTACTTCCGTGTGTACTCCGGTGTTTTGGAGAAGGGCAGCACTGTCCTCAACTGCACCAAGGGCACCAAGGAGCGCCTGGGCCGTATCCTGCAGATGCACTCCAACCACAGAGAGGATATCGACATCGTTTACTCCGGTGATATCGCTGCTGCTGTTGGCGTGAAGAACACCACCACCGGTGATACCTTCTGTGACGAGAATCACCCCATCATCCTGGAATCTATGGTGTTCCCCGAGCCTGTTATTGAGGTCGCTATCGAGCCCAAGACCAAGGCCGGTCAGGAAAAGATGGGTATTGCACTGTCCAAGCTGGCAGAAGAAGACCCCACCTTCCGCACCTACACCAACCAGGAAACCGGTCAGACCATCATCGCCGGTATGGGCGAGCTGCACCTGGAAATCATTGTCGACCGTCTGCTCCGCGAATTTAAGGTGGAAGCAAACGTCGGTGCTCCTCAGGTCTCCTACAAGGAAACCATCCGCAAGGAAGTGGAGCAGGATACCAAGTATGCCCGTCAGTCCGGTGGTAAGGGCCAGTACGGTCACGTTAAGATCCGCGTCGAGCCCAACGAGCCCGGCAAGGGTTATGAATTTGTTAATGCGGTTGTCGGCGGCGCTATTCCCAAGGAATATATCCCCGCTGTCGATGCCGGTATTCAGGGTGCAATGGCATCCGGTGTTATGGCCGGTTACCCCGTTGTTGACGTAAAGGTCACCCTGTTCGATGGTTCCTACCACGAGGTTGACTCCTCCGAAATGGCATTTAAGATTGCCGGTTCTATGGCATTCAAGGAAGCCTGCCGGAAGGCAAACCCCGCAATCCTGGAGCCCATTATGAAGGTTTCCGTCACCGTTCCCGATGAGTATATGGGCACCGTTATCGGTGATATCACTGCTCGCCGTGGTAACATTCTGGGTCAGATCACCCGTACCGGTGCTGTTCAGGTTGACGCAAACGTGCCTCTGGCCGAGATGTTCGGCTACGCAACCGACCTGCGTTCCAAGACTCAGGGCCGTGGCAACTATACTATGGAGCCCAGCCACAATTCCGAGCTGCCCAAGTCTAAGACTGAAGAGCTGATCAAGGAGCGCAATAAGGGTTAATTTTTGATGAAAATCAAAAATTTCTCTTGTATTTGCACTTGCGATATAGTACAATGACCCCGTGAGTGCGTTAAAAAACGTCCCTAAAAAAATTAAAATAAAACACATTTAATTAACAGGAGGAAATTTCAAATGGCAAAGCAGAAATTTGAAAGAACTAAGCCCCACGTTAACATTGGCACTATCGGCCACGTTGACCACGGCAAGACCACACTTACCGCTGCTATCACCAAGTACCTGTCCATGAAGGGTCAGGCAAGCTTCGAGGACTACGCTTCCATCGATAAGGCTCCCGAAGAGAAGGCTCGTGGTATCACGATCAACACCGCTCACGTTGAGTACGAGACTGACAACCGTCACTACGCTCACGTGGACTGCCCGGGCCACGCCGACTATATCAAGAACATGATCACCGGTGCTGCTCAGATGGACGGTGCAATCATCGTTGTTGCTGCTACCGACGGTCCTATGGCTCAGACCAAGGAGCACCTGCTGCTGGCTCGTCAGGTTGGCGTTCCCGCAATCGTTGTGTTCATGAACAAGGCTGACCTGGTTGACGACGAAGAGCTGCTGGAGCTGGTTGAGATGGAAATCCGTGAGACCCTGTCCAGCTACGAGTTCCCCGGCGACGACATTCCCATTATTAAGGGCTCCGCTTTGAACGCTCTGATCTCCGAGTCCAGCGATCCCAATGCTCCCGAGTATGCTTGCATCAAGGAGCTGATGGATGCTGTTGACAGCTATATCCCCACTCCCGACCGTAAGGCTGACCAGCCCTTCCTGATGCCTGTTGAGGACGTCTTCACCATCTCCGGCCGTGGTACTGTTGCTACCGGTCGTGTTGAGCGTGGCGTTATCAACAAGAACGACAAGGTTGAGATCGTTGGTCTGCGTGAGGACAAGCAGGAAACCACCGTTACCGACATCGAAATGTTCCACAAGCTGCTGGACTACGCTGAAGCTGGCGACAACATCGGCGCTCTGTTGCGTGGTATCGACAAGAAGAACATCGAGCGTGGTCAGGTTCTCTGCAAGCCCGGCTCCATCAAGCCTCTGACCAAGTTTGCCGGCCAGGTTTACGTTCTGTCCAAGGAAGAAGGCGGCCGTCACACCCCCTTCTTTAACAACTATCGTCCCCAGTTCTACTTCCGTACCACCGACGTTACCGGCATCATCACCCTGCCCGAGGGCGTTGAGATGTGCATGCCCGGCGACAACGTTGTTATGAACGTTGAGCTGATCACCCCCATCGCTATCGAGAAGGGCCTGCGTTTCGCTATCCGTGAAGGCGGCCGTACCGTTGGTTCCGGCGTTGTTACCGAGATCTACGAGTAATTCTCAATAACAGGGAAATTCTTTCTCAAACAAAATCCTCCAGTCTTCGGACTGGAGGATTTTTTGCTGTCCATTTTTCGAGTCATTGCCATACCGGCCCCACGCCGGTGTGGCAATCCGTTCCTTTTAGGTTCTATGTCAATAGTTGGGGTAGAGCCAAAATAGAATAATTTATGGATCGTGTCGGAGCTATTGCTCCGGCACGATTTTAAGTATTACAGAATAAGATCCTTTTTCTGAAATTATTGAAGTTTCGCATACCGTAACA
>JAGASJ010000097.1 GCA_017621795.1 Oscillospiraceae bacterium
GATCCTGAGGCACTAATGCCTCTAAATCCACGATAATCGCTTCACTTCTGGCATCTTTTCTCCATTGTTCCATAAAAACACCCCCGTTTCCTTTATTATACCAGAAACGGAGGCTTATTGGAAGTTTTTTGACAGACTGATACGCCCCATAGCAATTTTGCTATGGGGCGTATTATTATTGGACAATGACGTAGCCTTCCACCAGATTGGCAGACAGGAGCTTTCCCTCCACGGTAACGGTGCGTTCCATCAGATCGGTAAGGGTGACAGAGGTTTCGTCACAGCGAATCTCCATCACGTTGCGCATGATCACCGCATCCTCGGTTTTCTCATTTTTATAAACGGTAGAAAGACACATATCAAAACCTCACTTTACATCCATACCGGCCAGCACAGCGCTTAAACGCAGGTTGCCCTTTTCAAAATCGGAAACAGCGGCCATAACCTGCTCAAACGCCACGTGATTGCCTGCCTGCTCCAGCTGATTGGCCAGCTCTGCCAATTCCCGGGCGTGGGCGGCGTTGTGCCCCACCATATACTTCATCAGTGCCATCAGCTCCTCCATAGGCGTGTGGCAGTGGTCACTGCAGCTGCCGCAGTTGCCGCCGCAGCCGTGGCTGTGGTTATGGACCTCGCCCTCGTGGTGCAGATGCTCGTGCTCGTGGGGGTGGCTGTGATCGTGGGTATGCTCGTGGGTGTGCTCATGGGTGTGGGCTACACCGTCGTGGGTGTGTTCGTGGGTATGGGCATGGGTATGACCGTGGTCGTGGTGACCGCCGGCAATATGATCGTGATCCAAATGCATAATAATACTCCTTTATATTGTTTTGAATAGATTTCGATATTTATTTTTGGCAAAACCGCTGACGGATTCGGGCGTTTGCCTGATCAATGGCCTCATCGGTGAGCCCCGCCTGATACAGCAGAGGTCTTTCCGTCTCACTGCCGTGGGGCACTGCCCAAGCGCCGGCATCCGTGCCGCAGGCGACACTTCCTCCGATTTTCCCGAAATAAGATACATTTTCCAGGGCGTCCTTTAAAATGGCCTGCACCGCATCCTCCTGAAAGCGCCCCTTTCCCCGCAGGTTTCCAATGGTAGACAGGGTAGGCACCCAGATCACATTTTGTTCTGCCATGGCGTCCAGCGCCTCCTTGTGCAGGTATGCGCCGTGCTCAATGGAATCCACCCCCGCCTCTGCGGCGTAAAGGGCGGTATTGCCGCCGTTGCAGTGGGCCATTACCGCAAAGCCCTCTTCGTGGGCAATGTGGATCAGGCTGTGGATCTGCTCCTTAGGCAATCCCTCCTGGGTCAGTACCCCGTAGCGGTCAAAATCCATCAGCCCGGAGATCATGATTTTGATGAAGTCCGCACCCTGCTTTTTCGCCTGCAGGACCAGGTCCTTGTATTCCGTTAAATTTTCATAGGTCTGCCCGATAAAGCTGCCGTAGCACCCCTTTTGACACAGGGGCGCACCGGGGGTGCGGTATGTGATCCCGTACTCATCACCAAGCTTTTGGGCGGCATAGCCTACGCCCCAGCGGTCACCGCCGTCACGCAGGTATGTATAGCCGTTTTGCTGATAAATGCCCAGGGTCTTGCGGATAAATGCTTCATCCGGTCCGTTTTGGTGGCGGGCAATGGCACTTTTCCACTCCACACCATCCAAAACCATGTGAATATGGCAATCTGTTTTCATTTTCAGCACCAGAAATAGTGACCGGGACAGCAGAAAATACGGGTCAGATAGCACAGACAAATGGGCACACAGGGATTGCCCACCGCAGTAAAGCCCCGATGTCCGCCGGCCTGGGTGCGATAAGCACCGCCGCCGTTTTCAATGATCTTCAGTGCCTGCAAGTATTCTGCATTGTCCGGCTCCATACTGACGGCCTTGCGGATGTGCTCCAAAGCGGTGACCTGATTGCCCAGGCCGTCATTGGCCAGCGCAGACAGGTAATACCAGCGGGCATTGCGGTTACTGTCGGAAGAAAGGGTGTTCAGTGCCTCCTGAAAGCGGCCATACTGGATGTAGCGCATCGCCGCCTGCTGATAATCGCTGCCGCTTTGCTCCTGACGGCCACTATAGCCGTCATAACCGCCGTAGCCGCCATAACCGCCGTAGCCACCGAACGGGCCATAGGGACCGTAAGGACCGTAGCCACCGCCGTAAGAGCCTTGATTGCCTCCGGCGGTGCGATGCTTTTCCGGATTTTTGATGCGGTCGTAGGCATCATTGATCTGCTGCATCTTTTTTGCGGCCTCTTTGTCACCGGGATTGCGGTCCGGGTGATATTTTTTAGCCAGCCGTCGATAGGCGGCCTTGATTTCATCATCGGTAGCATTGGGGCTTACGCCCAACACCTTATAGGGATCATCCATCATTTTTTGTCGCTCCTTGTTGCTTTCGGTAACTGAGCCAAACGCCGCCGTATAAAATGTTATCCAAAAGCTTCTTGTCCTGCACCAGTGGCAGACGTTCGTAATATTCCGTGCATCGGGCCATACTCAGCACCAGGTATTCCTCCCAGCGCCCCCAATCCTCCCCGGTCCCCATAGCCAGGAAGGGGTTATACTGCTTTTTCTTGCCGTCCTTGCGGTAGTCGATGGCCGCATCTGCCAGGTAGATAAAGCGTCCCAAAGCAGCGCCCGCCTTGCGCAGATTTTCCGACCACAGATCCTCTTCATAGACGAAAAGCTCTGCCATCAGCGTTCCAAACACCCCCGCCGGCAGATCGGGATTTGTACACCCCTCTTTTTCCAGCGCGCTGAGCCGTGCAATGCAATCCGCCATCGCGGCACACTGACGGGGATACTGCTTCTCAATACGGGCTACGGACTTGCCGAATACGCCCTTTGCCCATTTGGCGGTAGTTTTATGTTCGTCATTGTAGTCGTCCAGCGCCTTGTAATACGCCAGCGCCACATTCATATCTGCGCTGTAACGGATGTAGGGGTTATCCACCCAGGGACGGGGACGGATTGGATGGATGCCGCAGGCTCTTTTGCCCTGCTCCTCCTCCGGCTCGTAAAGGCTCATCAGAAGCAGTGCCAAAAAAGCCATATCGTAGCTCAGTCCCATACGGGAGAGGCCACTGCACTGCAGGCGAATGCGGCGGCAAATGCCGCAGTAAACACTGCTGTAGCGTTTTTGTTCTTCTTTGGAAAGTTCTTTCACGTCTGCTACCACAAAACCGAACAAAAACACCACCCCCTTTTTATTTGCCGCAGGCTTTACAGGCGCGGTTCAGCGCCCCACCGTACAGCACAATGCTGATACAAAAGTAAATCCACAGCAGCCCTACCGCCAGGGTGTAAACCGGGCCGAACAGGGTTGCTTCTTCGGATGAATATGCCACGTAAACAGAATAGATCTTGGAAAAGGTCAGCCACCCAAAGGAGGAGAGCACCGCCCCCGGAAGCGCTTGCCGAAAGGTGCTTTGGGTATTTGGAAGGGCCATAAACATTGCCGCAAACAAGCCTGTTTGAAGCAAAAACAGCAGCAAAAACCGCAAGCCGATGAGATCGTCCAAAAAGCGGAACAGGCGGCTGTCCAGCGGAAGCGCCTGCAAGATCGGGCCTCCAAAAACCGTTAAAAGCAGCGTCAGCAGCAGTACCACAAAAAACGCAAAGGTATAGCCCATACTCATCAGCCGTTTATTCAGGTATCCCCGCTGCTCCCGTACACCGTAAACGCTGTTTAAGCCCAGCATCAGTCCGTAGATCCCCCGCCCGGCAGACCAAAGGGTTGCCACTGCCGAAAGCGAGATCCCCATTCCGGAGGTAGACAGATAGGTGGCCCGAATCAGCCTTTTGGCCTCCGGCACCAATACATCGGGCAAAAAGCCCTCTATGATCGAGATCAGGCTTTCTGCCTCCAGCCCGGCATACCGTAAAAGGCTTAAAAGTAAAACCAGTGCCGGCAGAAGGGAAAGCACCATATAAAAGCTGGTGTAGGCGGCATACAGAGAGATCCGCATAGGCACAAGCCAATGCACCAGCGCCTGAAAATGCTTATAAAGGGGATATTTCTCCCAAAATCGCACATAATCACACTCCGACTGTTTTGTTTTGCGCTTATGTACGATCTATTATTTAATTGACAGTTGAAAGTTATGGTGTGTGCTTCGCGCACAATGGTCTAAGGGCGGCAATTTGCCGCCCTGTTAATAGCTTATTCTGCGGAGATCATATAATAGTATACGGGCTGACCGCCATAAAGCATATTTACATCCGCATCCGGGCACACTTCCGCAAAAATATCGGAAGCCACAGCGGCCTGTTCCTCGGTAATGTCTGCACCGTAGTAGATGGTAATATAGCTGCGGTCATCCTGACGGACCTTCTGAGCCAGCTGACGGAGCAATACGGTAACATCCGTATCTGTTCCGAACAAGGCACTTCCAAACAGTGCCAAATAGTCACCCTCATGGATATCGTGACCGTCAAAGTCGGAATTGCGGGCGGCATAGGTGATCTGCATGGTATCCACGGTGGACAGTGCACCGGTCAGTGCCTCCACATTTTCTTCCTCTGTGCCGTCGGGATTAAAGCTCAGCATGGCGGTAATGCCCTGGGGCACCGTCTTGCTGGGAATCACCACCACGTGCTTGGGACTCAGGGCATCGACCTGCTCCGCGGCCATAATGATGTTTTTATTGTTGGGCAGAACGAAAACCGTCTCTGCAGGCACACGGTTGACCACTTCCAAAATGTCCTGGGTGCTGGGGTTCATGGTCTGACCGCCGGAGATGATGCCATCCACACCCAGATCCTTGAATACAGAAGCAAGTCCGTCACCGGCACATACCGCCACCACGCCCAAGGTCTTCTCCGGCTCGGCAATGGCAGGCTGCTCCGGCTCTGCGGCAGGCGCAGCAGCGGCAGGGGCACCCTCCATCACCTTTTCAGTGTGCTGCAGGCGCATATTTTCAATTTTTACAGTTACAAAAGAGCCGTAGCTCACCGCTTCGTGAAGTGCCGCGCCGGGGTCATTGGTATGCACGTGGACCTTGATGATCTCGTCATCGTCCACCAGCACCAGGCTGTCACCCAGCTCATTGAGGAAGGCCCGCAGTGCCTCCGGGTCTTTGTTGTTTTCACGGGAGATGATAAACTCCGTGCAGTAGGAGAAGGTGATATCCTCGGTGTTAAAGTCGCTGAAGTCTGCCTGCTCCTGAACCTGCTCCTGCTGCAGGTCGGTGGGCACCTCGATGTCCTTATTGTGGACAGCGGCCATCATACCTTCCAGCACCAGCAGCCAGCCCTTGCCGCCGGCATCCACCACACCGGCCTTTTTCAGCACCGGGTTCTGATTGACCGTGTTGGCAAGTGCGATCTTTGCCTCGTTAATGGCGGCCTGATGGACTACCTCGAAGCCCTTATCCTTTTTCGCCACCTTGGCGGCCTTTGCGGCGGCCAGGCGGGCAACCGTCAAAATCGTACCCTCGGCAGGCTTCATAACCGCCTTGTATGCGGCATCCACGCCTTCCTGCAGGGCGGCTGCCCACAGCACACCGTTACAGCTCTTGTTGCCCTTTAATTTGCGGGACATACCACGCAGCAGCAGGGACAGAATCACGCCGGAGTTACCTCTGGCACCGCGGAGCATGGCGCTGGCGGCGCAGGAGGAGGCTTGCTCCAAATTGGGCTTTTCCAGCTTCCGCAGGTCTGCGGCGGCGGCGTTGATGGTCATAGACATATTTGTGCCGGTGTCGCCATCAGGCACGGGGAACACATTCAGCTCATTGAGCTTCTGTTTGTTCATCTCAATATTGGCCGCGGCACTGAGCATCATCCGCTTAAAGCCGGAGCCGTTCATTATCTGAATCAATGTTATACCCTCCAATAGTTTATCCGACGGTAATGGAATCTATGTGTACATTCACATTCCGCACCTTGGTGCCGGTGGCCTTGTTCACCACATAGCGCACCTCGGAAATGATGGAATTGCCCACAGCGGTGAGGTTGACGCCGTGTTCCACAATAATGTGCAGATTGATATCAATGGAGTCATCGTCGTTAAAGGCAATACGCACACCCTTGCTGGCAGACTCCCGACGCAGCAGGTGGTAGATGCCGTCCCGCATGGAACGGGCGGCCATACCCTTTACGCCAAAGCACTTGCTGGCAGCAGTACCGGCAATGTCTGTATAGACACGTTCACCGACTAAAACGGTGCCGTTTTCTGTTTGATGAGAAATCATAAGTTTTGTCCTCCTTATAATTATAGGAAACGGATGTTTCTGCTTTCAGTCGTGCCCCCGCCTCAGACCATGCTGTCTTCCCAGCAGTCGGGGGCTTTCAGACCCAGCATCGTTACCACGGTGGGGGCAACGTTGGCAAGGCCGTAGGCACCTTCCTTGATGGTCCAGGTGCGGTCGGTGTCGTAGATGATGAAGGGAACAGGGTTCAGGGAGTGGGCGGTACGCACACTGACTTTTCCCTTCTTTTCCTCAGTCATTTGGTCGGCGTTGCCGTGGTCGGCAGTGATCAGCACCCGGTAGCCGTACTTGTCGGCGGCTTCCAGAATGGCCTTCAGGCCGTTATCCACGCACTCCATAGCGTAAACGACCGCCTCCATCACACCGGTGTGGCCTACCATATCGCCGTTGGGGTAGTTGCAGCGCAGGAATTGGTACTTGCCGGAGGCCATCGCCGCTACCAGCTTTTCGGTGATCTCCTTGCTCTTCATGGCGGGTGCCTGCTCGAAGGGGATCACGTCAGAGGGGATCTCCTCATAGGTTTCCAGCTCTTCGCTGACCTTGCCGGAACGGTTGCCGTTCCAGAAGTAGGTCACGTGGCCGTACTTTTGGGTCTCGGATACGGCATACTCGTTGATGCCGGCCTCCACCAGTACCTCGGTCATGGTGTTGGTGATCACCGGGGGCTGCACCAAATAGTTTTCGGGAATATTCAGGTCGCCGTCGTATTGGAGCATACCGGCAAACTTGACGCCGGTGTAGCCGGGACGGTCAAACTTATCAAAGTCCTTACGGTCAAAGGCCAGAGAGATCTCCTGTGCACGGTCACCGCGGAAGTTAAAGAGGATCACGCTGTCGCCGTTGGCAATGGGAGAAAGCGCCTTGCCGTCGCGGGCAACAACGAAGGCAGGCAGATCCTGGTCGATACAGCCGGTCTCGTTACGGTAGGTCTCAATCGCTTCCCGGGCAGAGGCAAACAGACGGCCTTCGCCCTGTACGTGGGTGCGCCAGCCCTTTTCCACCATACCCCAGTTGGCCTCATACCGGTCCATAGTGACCTGCATACGGCCACCGCCGGAGGCAATAGCATAGTCACAGCCGTCGGTATTCAGCGCGGCCAGCACAGCTTCCAGCTGCTCTACATATTCCAGTGCGGAAGTGGCAGGCACATCACGGCCATCCAGCAAAATATGGCAGTAGGCCTTTTTCACACCCTCTGCCTTTGCCTGCTTCAAAAGGGCGATCAGGTGGGCAATATTGGAATGGACATTGCCATCGGACAGCAGGCCAATAAAGTGCAGAGCCTTTCCATCCTTGGCGTTTGCGATCAGATCCTGCCAGGTGGCAGACTTAAACAGTGCGCCGTTTTCAATGGATTCGCCTACCAGCTTGGCACCCTGAGAGTAAACCTGACCGCAGCCCAGGGCATTGTGGCCAACCTCAGAGTTGCCCATATCCTCATCCGAGGGCAGACCGACGGCAGTGCCGTGCGCCTTCAGGTAGGTATGGGGACATTCCTTCAGAAGACGGTCCAGCGTGGGAGTATTGGCGCAAGCAACAGCATCGCCGCTGCCGCCGTCACCCTTGCCGACGCCGTCCATAATTACAAGTACAATGGGTTTTTCCATGGCTAATTGCCTCCATCTATGTTCTAATGTAAAATATGCGTTCTATAAGCCATACTATTTTACATCATTTAAAGCAATATTACAACTATTTTTTGTATTTTTAAGCTTCTGTACGAAAATATCCTCTGTTTTTTGGTGACATTTTTATGTATTGGAGAAAGGTTGTTAAGTAAGTGTGAAGCAGCTGTGAAAAAACCGTTATTGCACCCGGGCAACAACGGTTTCACAGTCGCACATACCGATTCTAATTTATGAAGATCACCAAAGCAATGACCGCTTCTTCGGACGCTCAATTCTGCATTATGCATTAAAAAATGGGACAGTGAAAACTGTCCCATTTTTCAGTCTGTCAAAGAACCCCTGTTTTCGTTAGGTGAAAACAGGGGTTTTGGTGTATTTGGGTGTAAATATAAGTAATATTTGCGAGAAAAAGGAGTTATTCCAACTCCAATTTGCCAGCTTTTTCAGGTTCATGGC